>NZ_JAPFEA010000126.1 GCF_026169115.1 Intestinimonas sp.
AGCTGACCGATACTAATCTGCCGAGGGCTTGACCTTAACATGATTGTGCAGGCGCTTGTCCTTCTACTTCCACTTCGCATTGTTCGGTTTTGAGGGTGCAGACAAGATCCCCCTTTTGGGAAGGCAAAGTTGTCAAAGATTTCTTTGCATACTTTCTTTCTCGAAAGAAAGTATGCGCCTTTAGCTCAGTTGGTAGAGCAACTGACTCTTAATCAGTGGGTCCCCGGTTCGAATCCGTGAAGGCGCACCACATGGCCCGTTGGTCAAGCGGCTAAGACGGCGGCCTCTCACGCCGCAAACGTGGGTTCGATTCCCGCACGGGTCACCAATTTTAACTTCATATTGGTTTTAACTGTGTGAGAGCAGTTAAGATAGCAGTCGGTGCTGATTGCGGTGAGGGTCCACCCGTTCCCATTCCGAACACGGCAGTTAAGCTCACCTGCGCCGAAAATACTTGCCTGGAGACGGGCCGGGAAGATAGGTAGCGCCGACACAAAAAACGGACTTCTTCGGAGGTCCGTTTTTTGCTATGTCCAAAAGAGTACGGAGTGAAATACGCCGATTCATCAGACCATTTTGGAGGTTGAGCATGGAACTTCATAAGCAATTTCTGCGGGCGGTGCTTCCCTCTATGCTGGCCTTTGCCCTCTCCGGCGTCTACGCCATCGCCGACGGCTTTTTCGTGGGTAACGCCCTGGGGGACCAGGCGTTGGCTGCCATCAATGTGGCCTATCCCCTCACCGCTTTTTTGCAGGCGGTGGGGACAGGCATTGGCATGGGGGGCGCCGTTCAGTATGCCATCAGCATGGGCAGCGGTGATGAGCGGCTGGCCAAACGATATTTCACCATTTCATTGGCCCTACTTGCGGCAGCCAGCCTTCTGCTTACACCGCTGTTTCTGCTGGGAGCGGAGCGGGTACTGCTGCTGTTCGGCGCCCAGGATGATATTTTGGTGCTGGGCGAGGAGTATATCCGCTGGGTCAGTGTGGGGGCGGCCTTTCAGATCCTGGGGACAGGGACGGTGCCCTTCATCCGAAATATGGGGGGGTCAGTGGCCGCCATGACGGCCATGGTGGCCGGCTTCTGCACCAATATTTTATTGGACTATCTGCTGGTGTGGAAATTTCCGCTGGGGATGGCGGGTGCGGCTGCGGCCACCGCCATTGGCCAGGGCGTGACCGCTGCGGTCTGCCTGGGCTATTTTATGCTTCGGAAGGTCCGGCTGTCGTGGGATCTGGGGGGCCGGGGGCCGGCGCTGGTCCGGCGGGTGCTGACGGTGGGGCTCTCCCCCTTTGGGCTCACCTTTTCCCCCAACATTGCCCTCATTCTAATCAATAAAAGCGCCGCCATCTACGGCGGCGCTGCGGCGGTGACCTGTTATGCTCCGGTGAGCTATATCGCATCGGTGATTATGCTTCTCCTCCAGGGTGTCAGCGACGGAAGTCAGCCGCTGGTGAGCCGTTCCTATGGCGAGGGCCGGCAGGAGCGGGCAGACCGGTTCCGCAATATGGCCTATCTCCTCTCCTTTGTCACGGCTCTGCTCAGCGGCGGGGGGATCTACCTGCTGCGGGATCAGGTGGCGGCGCTGTTTGGGGCATCCCCGGAGGTGGCGGCGGAGGTGGCCAGGATCCTGCCCATTTTTCTGGTGGGCTTCCTGTTTATGGCGGTCTCCCGGGTGGCTACCGCCTGCTTCTATGCCACGGGCCGCGATCTCTGGGCCTGTATGTTGATCTATGGGGAGCCGCTGGCGCTGCTGGGGCTGCTGGCCGTTCTCCCCGCCCTGGCCGGCGGAGTGGACGGGACCTGGCTGGCCGTGCCGGCTTCACAGCTGACGGCGATGCTCCTGAGCATGATTTTCATGGTGCTGGAGCGTCGGCGGTCCGATGCTCAGGGTGCGCCCAGAACAGAGGACAGGTAGTCGGACACGTCGAAGGGGTCCAGCGGGCTGTCCTTGCGCAGGTAGAGGGGGTGGTGTGGGTGCCCCTTGACCGAACGCTTTCCGGCGGAAAACCACTGTGCGCCGAATTCCTGCCCCGCGGCGATCATATCACGCACACAGCCGGGCAGATAGGGGCGCTTTTCGATGATGTTCCCCCAGGCGGCCCAGATCGCCGGCTGGCCCCGCCTGGTCTGGGCCAGGGCGTAGCGGAAGGCCGCCATATTCTCAGCGTGCAGCTGGGGATTGAGCGTCCGTTCCATGTCGTCGGGGCGGGTGGCCCGCTGGGCGTACACGTTGAACATGATGAAGCTGTCGTAGCCGTTGCCCAGGGCGATGCGCTCCACTGATTTGAGGGTGTTGTCCAGCGCGTTTGGGGCGGCGGTGGAGGGATTGACCCCCACGCAGATGAGGGGCTTTTCCCCCTGGGTGCCTAAGATGTACCGATATTCCGCATAAAAATTGGGCACATAGAGCCACTGCTTCGTGTCATAGTCCGGCGAGGGCCGGAGAGCCTGCTCCAGCGCGTCGGCAAAGGGCAGGACGGTGAGCTGCTCGGTGGTGTCACAGACCGGGATGTGCATGGCGTTACCTCCTGACGGTGGGATTGGGACCGGCGGTCACAAGGCCCGCTGACCGGGCGTGTTGACGATGTTCAAACAAGCCCCAAGACTAAGGATACAGACAGGGGAGAAAAGATGCAATACCAAACTGTGAAAAAGGCGGTCTTTCTCCGTCGGCCCAACCGCTTTATCGCCCAGGTGGCGCTGGAGGGCGTTGAGGAGACCGTCCACGTGAAGAACACCGGGCGGTGCCGGGAGCTTCTGGTGCCGGGGGCTGTGGTCTATCTGGAGGACTGCGGCCGGCCGGGGCGGAAGACCCGGTATGACCTCGTCGCCGTGGAGAAGGGGGAGCGGCTCATCAATATGGACGCCCAGGCGCCCAACAAGGTCTTTGGGGAGTGGGCCGCCGCCGGGGGCTTCCGTGCAGGGCTCACCCTGCTGCGGCCGGAGACTACATGGGGGAATTCCAGATTTGATTTCTACTGGGAGTCATCAGAAACGGGCCGCAAGGGCTTCGTGGAGGTAAAGGGGGTCACCCTGGAGGAGGGGGGCGCCGTCTACTTTCCCGACGCGCCCACAGAGCGGGGGGTCAAGCATGTGGAGGAGCTCATGGCCTGCCGGGCGGCGGGCTATGAGGCGGCTTTGTGTCTGGTGGTGCAGATGGAGGGCGTGGCCTTCTGGTCCCCCAATGACCGGACCCACCCGGCCTTCGGCGCAGCGGTCCGCAGGGCCGTGGCGGCGGGGGTGGAGCTCTTGTGCATGGACTGTAAGGTGACGCCGGATTCCCTCACCATGGGGAGACCGGTGGAGGTCCGATTGTAAACTTTTTTGGGCGCGGCGGCAGACCGTTGCGCCGGCCCTCCAGCTGTGATATGATGGTTAACAAAGAGCATCATAGCGTGAAGGGGGGCGAAGGTCCATGGAGGACCAGATCACCAGGATCACCCAGGAGATACCGGTCCGGGGCATTGCCTATCTGATGCTCCGCCGCTGCCGGGCGGAGGGGCTGGAGGACGTGCTGGTCCGGGAGGTCCGGGCCCTGACCGACCTGGGCGCCCGGGAGATTTACGCGGCCTCCACCGACCCGGCGGTTCCCCTTGTGGAGGGGGCGTATGGGCCGGTTCGACTCACCCATGTCCACGACATGGTGGAGCTGGAGCGGGCCCTGGATGGGGACCGGCCCCGGCCACAGGGCGGGCTTGTGCCTGAGCCGCTGACCGGCGCTCTGGGGACGCGGTGGCTGGCCCTCTACAATGAGGCATTTGCCGCCGTGCCAAACGCCGCCACTTATGGGCAGGAGGAATTGGCAGAGCGGCTGGCCAGGCCGGGGAGCTGCGGCTTCGTGTTGGAAGGCGGGGAGCCGGTGGGCATCTATGAGCTGGACCTTGGGTCCGGGGAGATCGAGGGCATCGGTTTGAAACAGGCGGTCCGGGGCAGGGGGCTGGGCCGGGAGCTCCTGCTGCTGGCCATGGACCTGTTGGAACAGAGCGGATATGACCGCTGCTGGCTCCAGGTCTCCACAGCCAATCCGGCGGCCTGCCGGCTCTATCAGAAGAATGGCTTTACCATCAGAAATGTGCGTTCCCGGTGGTTCCGGACGGAGATCGAACAAGCGTCATGCGATGTGGAGGAGGATGGGAAATGAGCGTTCAGATTGTGGCCTTTGGGGACTCCAACACCAGATATTATCTTGGGGATACGGGGATGCCCGGTCCTCTGGAGGAGGCATGGCCGGCCAAGCTGGAGGCCATGCTTCGGGCCGGGGGCGTGGATGCGGCGGTGAGGAATGAGGGCCACCCCGCCGTCCAGGCCGACTACGCCATGGAGCACTTTGCCGAGGCGTCTGCCGGGGCCGACCTGTGCATCCTGGGCTTCGGTACCAACGACGCCAAAAGGCTGGAGGTCCCCCTGGGAGAGTTCCTTTCGGAGATCTCCGACGTGCTGGACCAGGCCGCCGAGGTCCAGACGCCCCTCATCCTGCTGGGTATCCCCTGGTTTTCGGAGGAGGTAGCGGGGCCGGAGCTCCAAAACCGTCTGCCCATCTGGAATGAATCCCTGTCCAGCCTGTGCGACCAGCTGGATATCCCCTTCGTGGACCTCTATACCCCCTTCAAAGCCGACCCTGAGCGGTGGTTCAACGAGCGGACCACCCCCAAGCGGCACCTCTCTGCCGAGGCGCAGACCAGGGTGGCCGAGCTGCTGCTCCCCCTGGTGCTGGAGCAGATGGAAAATTGAAAAAATAAGCACACCCTGTGGAAAAAACGCCTGCGCGCCCCGCTTGATCGGGGCGCGCAGGCGTTTTTTACGGCTTGCAAAGGGGGATTTCCACCCAGAAGCGGACGCCGGTGGGGAGGTTTTCCACCCCGCAGGCGCCGCCGTGGAGGGCGGCAGTCTCCCTGACCAGGGCCAGCCCCAGGCCGGTGCCGCCGCTCTGGCGGTCCCGGGCGGCGGCGGCGCGGTAAAAGGGCTCAAAGAGCCGGGGCAGGGCCTCCTCTGGGATGGGGTCGCCGTCATTTTCCACCGTCAGGCGGACGAAGGACCCCCGGTGCTGGAG
>NZ_JAPFEA010000083.1 GCF_026169115.1 Intestinimonas sp.
GCGCAGGCGCTGCCCGCCGCCCCGCGGGGCCCGCCGCCTGGTCCGATGTAAAGGACGGGCTGGGCGAGCTCTTCCACAAGAGTCTCGTCAACCGCATGGAGGTCTGGCGCAAGGGGCGGCAGGCCGCCTCGGTGCCCCTGCTGGTGCTGGCCGTGCTCCTGCTCTTCTTCTTTTGGGAGATCGCGGCGGTGCTGGCCGTCGGCCTGGCGCTGGGCTTCCGCTACCGCCTCTCCGGCCCCTTTCTGGAGGGGAAAGAGGTCCGTGGACTGACCGCCGCCCTGCGCCGGGCCCTGGACCGCCTTGGAGACCGGCTGCGCCGGCGATGATGAAGCATAAAAAGGAGGTCTGCCCCATGGCGGAACGGATCTTGCTGGTGGAAGACGAGGAAAAGCTCTCCCGGATGGTGGAGCTGGAGCTGCGGTATGAGGGCTACGAGGTGGAGAAAGCCTTTGACGGACGGACGGGCCTGGACCGGGCCCTCACCGGGGACTTCGACCTCATCCTGCTGGACATCATGCTCCCCGCCCTCTCGGGGATGGAGGTCCTCCGGCGGCTGCGGAGGGAGCGGCAGACGCCGGTCATCCTGCTCACCGCCCGGGACACGGTGGTGGACAAGGTCTCCGGCCTGGACGCCGGGGCCGACGACTATGTGACCAAGCCCTTTGCCATCGAGGAGCTGCTGGCCCGTATCCGGGCCGCCCTGCGCAAGCGCCCCGCCGCCCCGGCGGAGGTCCCCCGGCTCACCTGCGGCAGCCTGGTCATGGACGTGGAGCGCCACGAGGTGGCGGTCTCCGGAACGCCGGTGGAGCTCACCCGGCGGGAGTTCGACCTGCTGCGCTACCTGTTGGAGAACAAGGAGAAGGTCATCTCCCGGGAATCCCTGCTGGACAACGTGTGGGGCTTTGACTTCGCCGGGGAGACCAACGCCGTGGACGTCTACATCCGCTTCCTCCGCTCCAAGATCGACGAGCGCTTCGGCGTGAAGATCATCCACACCGTCCGGGGCGTGGGCTACGTCATCCGGGAGGAGGGCTGAGGGCCCGGCAACAGACAGGAAAGGAGGGGCTTGCATGGCCTCCAGACCCGAGCAGGACCGGGGCGGCATCCGCTCCTCCATCGTCCTGCGGCTCAACCTGCGGCTGTTCCTCCGGCTGCTGGGCATCTATCTCACCACCGACCTGCTGCTGCTGGCACTCTCCTGGGGCGGGCTGCTGCTGTGGTGTGACCGCCAGTGCGGGGAGATCGCCCAGCTGGTGGCGGAGCGGGGCGTCCCCTCCGCCGAGGCCACCGCGTGGATGTCAGCCGGGGACTACACCATCTCCGCCCTGGAAGCTCCGCCGCCGGAGTACGGGCTGCGCATCGGCGGCTTCCTGCTACCCATGGTCCTGGGCCCGCAGGCCCTGCCGGAGGAGGAAGAGGCTCTGCGGGTCCTCACCCTGGGAGAGGAATCCCTTTTCTTCGGCCTGTGGACGGCCCACCCTGGCCGTGGGGCCGCCTACACCCTCTCCCTGCCCAACGCCGGGACCCCTTACGCCATCACCCTGGCCCTGGAGCAGCCGGTGGACCTCATGGCCTTCGCCGGGCGCGTTCTGCTGGTCTGCCAGCTGTTCAGCCTCCTCCTCAACCTGCTCCGAAACGCCGGGCTCATCAAAAAGACCCTCCGGCCCATCCAGGAGCTGGCGGCGGCGGCCACCCGGCTGGGGAGCGCCCCGCCCTCCATGTCGGCCAGTGAGCTCTCTGCCCTGGCCGGGCGTCTGGACGAGATCAACGCCACCCATCTGGACAAGCGCATCCCGGTCTCCGGCACCCAGAAGGAGCTGCGGGACCTGGCCCAGGCCATCAACGCCATGCTGGACCGGCTGGGGGCGGCCTACCGCGCCCAGATGCGCTTCGTCTCCGACGCCTCCCACGAGCTGCGCACCCCCATCGCCGTCATCCAGGGCTATGCCAGCCTGCTGGACCGCTGGGGGAAGGACGACCCCGCCACCCGTCAGGAGGCCATCGACGCCATCCGGGGGGAGGCCGAGTCCATGAAGGAGCTGGTGGAGCAGCTTCTCTTCCTGGCCAGGGGCGACAACGACACCATGCAGGTGGAGCTGGCCAACTTCGACCTCACCGAGGTGGCCGCCCAGGTCTTCAAGGAGACCGAGATGATCGACCAGACCCACCCCTTCACCGCCCGCTGGGGGCGGATACCGGTGCCGGTCCACGCCGACCTGGGGCTCATCAAGCAGTGTGTCCGGGTGCTGGTGGACAACAGCATCAAGTACACCCCCGACGGCGGGGAGATCACCCTTTCCCTGGAGACGGCGGGGAACACCGCCCGCCTGTCGGTCCAGGACGAGGGGGACGGCATCGACGCCGAGCGCCTGCCCCACATCTTCGAGCGTTTCTACCGGGCCGACCAGTCCCGGGACCGGAAGACCGGCGGCACCGGCCTGGGTCTGGCCATCGCCCAGACCATCGCCGAGCGGCACGGCGGCTGGCTGGAGGTCCTATCCCGCAGGGGGGTGGGCACCCGCATGACTCTGGTGCTCCCCCTGGCCAGTCTGCCCGGCGGCGAGGGGTGAGGCCCCCTTTGACAGGCATTTTCCGTCTGGCTCTAGGCGTTGCGGCAACGGAGGGGATACCCCCTCCGTTTTTTTCGTGAAAAGCGATATATTGACTTCACTTGATTCTCTGATACAATATGTAGTGCGCGTTTTCGGGAGGGCGCCGCCCCTCCCCACCATATAAACTCAGAACGAAAGAGGAGACGACTGACTATGCCGATCAGCGAGAACGCCCGCGCGGTCCTGGAGCGCCGCTATTTGATCCGGGACGAGCAGGGCCAGCCCACCGAGACCGTGGAGGAGCTTTTCCGCCGGGTGGCGGACGCCATTGCCGCCGCCGACGCCCGCTTTGACCCCCAGGCCGACACCGCCGCCACGTCCGACGCCTTTTACCAGCTGATGACCAGCCTGGACTTCCTGCCCAACTCCCCCACCCTGATGAACGCCGGCCGGCCTCTGGGACAGCTCTCCGCCTGCTTCGTGCTGCCGGTGGCCGACTCTATGGAGGACATCTTCGACGCCATCAAGAACGCCGCCCTCATCCACAAGTCGGGCGGCGGCACCGGCTTCTCCTTCTCCCGGCTCCGGGCCAAGGGCTCCACGGTGAACTCCACCGGCGGCGTGGCCAGCGGCCCCATCTCCTTCATGAAGGTCTTCAACGCCGCCACCGAGGCGGTGAAGCAGGGCGGCACCCGCCGGGGGGCCAACATGGGCATCCTCCGGGTGGACCACCCCGACATCATGGACTTCATCGCCTGCAAGAACGACACCAAGGAGATCACCAACTTCAACATCTCCGTGGGGCTCACCGAGGCTTTTATGGCGGCGGTGGAGTCCGGTGGGGAGTACGAGCTGGTGGACCCCGCCTCCAAAAAGGTCACTGGCCGGCTGAGCGCCCGGGCGGTCTTCGAGTCCATTGTGGACTCGGCCTGGCGCACCGGTGAGCCGGGCATCATCTTCCTGGACCGGCTCAACCGGGACAACCCCTGCCCCGCCCAGGGGGAGATCGAGTCCACCAACCCCTGCGGCGAGCAGCCGCTGCTGCCCTACGAGGCGTGCAACCTGGGCTCCATCAACCTGGTCAACCACCTGAAAAAGACCCCCGACGGCTACGCCCTGGACCGGGAGAAGCTGACGGAGACCATCCGCACCGCCGTCCACTTCCTGGACAACGTCATCGAGGTCAACCAGTACCCCCTGCCTGAGATCGACCAGGTCACCAAGCTGACCCGGAAGATCGGCCTGGGCGTCATGGGCTTTGCCGACATGCTCCTCTATCTGGACATCCCCTACAACTCCGACGCGGGCGTGGCCATGGCCCGGGAGGTCATGGAGCTGGTCCAGACCATCGGCCATCGGGCCAGCGAGGATCTGGCCGCCGTCCGCGGGCCCTTCCCCCTGTTCGGCGAGAGCATCTACAAGGACGGCAGGCCCCTGCGCAACGCCACCGTCACCACCATTGCCCCCACCGGCACCCTGTCTATCATCGCCGGCGTGTCCAGCGGCGTGGAGCCGGTCTTCGCCTACGCCTACATCCGCAACGTCATGGACAGCACCCACCTCATCGAGACCAACGGCATCCTCAAGGAGGAGCTCACCCGCCGGGGTCTCTACAACGACGCGCTGATGCAGTCTGTGGTGGAGCAGGGCACCCTGGCCCATGTGGAGGGCGTCCCCGAGGACATGAAGCAGGTCTTCGTCTGCGCCCACGACGTCTCCCCCATCTGGCATGTGAAGATGCAGGCCGCCTTCCAGGAATTCACCGACAACGCCGTGAGCAAGACGGTGAACTTCCCCAACGCCGCCACCAAGGAGGAGGTGGCCGAGGTCTACCGTCTGGCCTACGAGCTGGGCTGCAAGGGCACCACCATCTACCGGGACGGCAGCCGGGACGAGCAGGTCCTCAACATCGGCAAGGTCAACGATGGGAAGGCCGGCGACAGCAAGGCCGACAGCTCCCTGCCCGACCATGTGGAGAAGCTGCTGGAGTCCAGCTGTGATTCCACCGCCTGTCTGCTGCGCAACGGCTCCATCCTGCCCCGCCCCCGGCCCGACGTCACCATGGGCTACACCGAGAAGGTGAAAATCGGCTGCGGCAAGCTCTTCATCACCGTCAACTATGACGAGCAGGGCATCTGTGAGGTCTTCACCAACACCGGCCGGGCCGGAGGCTGCCCCTCCCAGTCGGAGGCCACCGCCCGCCTGGTGTCCATCGCCCTGCGGGCCGGCGTGGACAGCGGCGAGATCATCACCCAGCTCAAGGGCATCCGCTGCCCCTCCTGCCTGCGGCAGCCTGGGGTGCCGGTGACCTCCTGCCCCGACGCCATCGCCAAGGCCATCGAGAAGGTGATGAAGGCGTCCCAGAAGAACACCATCCCCCCCTGTCCCCCCGCGGACCACACCCCTGCCGCCCCCGCTCAGCCCGTCCTCCGGCCCGGCGTACCCCAGGGCCCCCGCCCCGACATGACCCCCGCCGAGGCCAAGCTGGCCAAGTTCTGCCCCGAGTGCGGCAGCCCTCTGGAGCATGAGGGCGGCTGCGTCACCTGCCGGAACTGCGGCTACTCCAAGTGCGGCTGAGTCCCCCAGCTCTTTTCCATGACAAAAGGCGTGGAGCCACAAGCTCCACGCCTTTTTGCATGCTCATGCTTCTTTTTTCCGGTCCAGCTCCTCCAGATGGGCCTTGAGGACCTGATTGATATAGCTGGACAGGGAGCGGTCGTCCCCCTCGGCCAGGGTCTGGACCCGCTCCAGCACCGGACCGTCCAGCGTCAAACTTACCTTTTCTTTCAACGGTTTCATCCTATCACCAAGGATAAGATAGCATCTTATGATATAAAATATTGACGAATCCTACCTAATCGCTTATAATCCTACTTAGGTGATGAGTATGTATTCCAACGATCTGGAAGAAGCCTTTTCCAATTTCCTGGACCGGCATGAGTACGACGACGCAGAGGCCGCCCTCTTTTCCATGGTGCGGCTGGCCTTTGTGGCGGGCTGGCGGGCGGCGGGCGGGACGCCGCCCCAGTCCGAGCGCATCTACGAGCTGCTCCCGCCCTTCAAAAAGTCCCCGGAGGACCCTGCCCCATCCCCTTAAAACCGATATTGAGAAAAACAAAAGCCCGGCGGAGCAACTGCTCCGCCGGGCCATTTTGCACTTACAGGACATTTTACAAAACAATGAGACCGTACTCCCGCTTCAGCCGCTCCAGCACCTCGGGCTCCAGCTCGGCGGTGCCGTCGTAGAAGGCCCGGCCCTGGTAGGCCCGGAGGGCCGCCTCCATGAGCTCGGGCACGTCGGACCACAGGCACAGGGCGTCCCGGACGGCGTACTGCTCCTCGGCGAAGATGGCCACGTCGTCCTCCTCCAGGATGGCGATGCGCAGAGCCCCCACCGGGCGCTCCTCCTCGGCCTCCAGAATCTCCTCCATGAGGTCGGGGCCGCACTCGATGGTATCCCCCACGTCCACGTCGGGGGTGATGAACCGGGCCTCCTTCTCGCTGGCGCAGGGGATGACATCGGGGTCCTTCACCACCGGGGGGAAGGATGCAAAGTCAATGCCGGCCATGGCCTGCCGGATGGCGGCGATGTGGCCGGGATGGGTCCCGCAGCAGCCGCCGAAGATGCGCACCCCCGCCGCCGCCCAGCTGGGCACCCGGCGGGCAAAGCCCTCCGCGTCGTCGGGGTAGACCAGCCGGCCCCCCTCCTCCCGCGCCTCGCCGGCGGAGGGCTCGGCGATGAGGGGCATATCGGTGTAGAGGTGGAGCCGGGTCAGCTGCTCCTCGGCCACCGCCGGGTCCACGCAGTTGAGCCCGAAGGCAGTCGCCCCCATGCCCTGCATGACGATGGCGCAGGCCAGCACGTCGGTGCCGGTGGGGGTCCGCCCCTCGTCGTCGCAGTAGCAGGTCACCAGAATGGGCCTGTCCCCGCCCCCGGCCTTTCGGATGCCCAGCACCGCCGCACGGGCCTCGGCCATGGCCTGGACGCTCTCCACCAGAAAGAGGTCCACCCCCGCCGACAGCAGCACCGCCGCCTGCCGGGCGTAGAGGTCCACCAGCTCCTCAAAGGGGGTCTCCCCATAGGGCGGGATGGCCTTCCCCGTGGGACCCAGGTCCCCGGCCACCAGGGCCTTTCCCTCCGCCGCCTGGCGGGTCAGGGCGGTCAGCCGCCGGTTGTAGTCCTCCATCTGCTCCGAAAGGCCGAAGGGCTCCAGCGCGCCCTCGTTGCACCCGATGGTGGGGGTGACCAGCACATTGGCCCCGGCGCTTACATAGGCCCGCTGGAGCTCCAGCAGGACCTCCGGGTGCTCCAGGGCCCACCGCTCGGTGCAGACGCCGGCGGGCATGCCCCGCTTTTGCAGCTCGGTGCCGGTGGCGCCGTCCATCAAAAGGGGCAGGGACAGGGATAGGGGTATGGGCTCCATAAAATACAGTTCCTCCTCAGTGTGGCCGCCGGAGCGGCCTTTGCTCGCACTCAGTATACCATAGCTCCGGCGGAAAAGGCAAGGGACCCGGTGCAAAGTCCCCCATTTCCCCGCCCTAGCTTGTATTCCATCGCCTTCCGTGTTATCCTGTCTATACCAGTTTTCCGCTTTATGCGGATAGAAGAGAGGGGAATTTTATGCGAACACATTTGCTCCGTCATCTCCTGCCCCTGGCCCTGGTGCTGGGCCTGCTGACCGCCCCGGCCTCCGCTGCCGACGCCCCCGACCCCTGGGCCGCTGGGGAGGTAGCTCTGGCGGCAGAGCTGGGCCTGGTGCCCGACGACCTCCAGAGCCGCTATACCGACGACATCACCCGGGCGGAGTTCTGCCGTCTGGCGGTGATCTGCCTGAATGAGGCCGCCCGGGTCAACGGCTGGAGCTTTTCCCCCGCCCCAGCCTCCTTTGACGACACCGATGACCCCGATGTCCTCACCGCCGCCGGCCTGGGCATCGTCAGCGGAGACGGCCAGGGCAGCTTTCTCCCGGAAAAGGGCATCACCCGGCAGGAGGCCGCCGTCATGCTCTGCAATACCCTGACCGCCATGGGGGCCCCCATCGCCCCCAAGGGGGCGGTCTTCACCGACCAGGACGCCATCGCCCCCTGGGCCAGGGACGCGGTCTCCTCCATCGTGGGCTGGGGCGTGATGAACGGCGCCGGCGGCGGCGCCTTCGCCCCCCAGGGCTCCTACTCCCGGCAGCAGGCTTATGTGACCATGTACCGGCTGCTGAGCAGCGTCTACATGCAGATGGAGTCTTACAGCTACACCCTCCAGCCCGGCGAGGTGCTGGAGACCGGCTGTCACTATGCCACCGGGGCCGACTCCGCCCACTGGACCTCCAGTGACCCCGCCGTGGCGGCGGTGGCGGAGGACCCCGGCAACGGCGCGGTCTCCATCCGGGCCGTCGCCCCCGGCAGCGCCGTCCTGACCTGCCGCAGCGGGGACTTTCAGCTCAAGTGTACCGTCTCTGTGGCCGCCCCCGCCGCCCCTGCCACCGAAGCCGACTTCAAGGGAACGGCCCGGACCCACTACCCCAACGACATGGCCTGGGACCTCTGCCGGCAGCTGGAGTCCGACATCGGCATCCAGATCTTCTACCTCCCTGAGTTCAACGACGGCGTCCCCGGCGCTCAGGTCAGCCACGCCACCTTTGACTATGTGACCCTGGATTCCGCCTATTTCCAGTCGGTCTACAACGCCCTCACCCAGATGAAGGCGGCCTTTGACCTCTACCCCGACGGCTTCCTCCGGCAGGTGGTGGCCGCAAAGGGAAATCGGACCACTGAGATCGTTCTTTTCCCCGCCGATATGATCTTTTTTGACGGTACCCCCGTCAGTGTGATGATGTCCGGCAGCTTCTCCAACAGCGGCGGCTTCTCCGGCCAGCACGTCTATGACGAGTCGGGCATGAGGATCGACCGCATCTACTACACCGGCAACGGCTCCCCCTATGAGTACAGCCACGAGATGGGGCACATGGTGGTCTCCTCCGCCATGATCGCCAACGGCTGGACCGACTCCTGCAACCGGTGGGTGAGCTTCAGTTCCTCCGACGCCGACTTCGTCTCCTCCTACGCCATGACCAGCCGTCCGGAGGATTTCGCCGAGACCTGGGCCTATCTGTGGCACTACCGGGACCAGGTGGAGGCGCAGCTGGCCTCCGGCGCCGCCCAAGGGCTGCGGAGCAAGATCGCCTTCCTCACCCAGGTCCTCACCGCCCATTACCCCGCCGCCACCCGGGAGAGTCTTCCCTGGGCCCATCTGGTCTGAGGGCGGAACTGAGCAGCAAAAAATGTCCGGCGCCTTTGGCGCCGGACATTTTTTCATGTAAAGGCAGAGTGTTACGCGGCGGGACGGACCAGAACTTCCTCGGTGCTGCCCAGCATGATGGACTTCTCGCTGGGACGGAGCTCGCCGGTGTTCTCGTTGCGGCCCTGGAGCACGAAGCGGGCGTCAGGATCGCCGATGGTCTGGGCGGCCTGGTTGGAGCCCTCCCAGATGGGATCGCTGCTGGGCTTGCGGTAGCGGTTGAAGATGACGCCCAGAACGGTGTCGCCCTCGTCCATCCAGTCGGTCATCATGTTCCAGTCGCCGGCGCTGTCGCCGAAGACCATCAGAGGACCAACGCCGTCATACTTGGGGGCGATGAAGTTGGTGATGATGGTGCTCTTGCCGGGGCCCTGGGTCTGGGCGTACTTGCCCTCGCCGCCCCAGTCGTAGTTATACTCGTTGATGTAGCGGCCATCCTCGCCCAGCTTGTTTCTCATGGCGAAGACATTCTCCTCGGGGACGCCATAGCCCATGGCCTCATTGGCGGCCAGGATGGTGTCGATGGGGGAGGCGGAGATGATGTAGACGTCGATGCCGTTGGCGCGCAGGGTGGCGTACAGGTCCTTGAGCTCATCGGTGAAGGTGAGGCCGGTGATGAAGCTGGCGGAGACAATGCCGCTCTCGCCGGGCAGCTCGATGGGGGAGGTCCAGGTCTCCTCCGCATAGCGGCCGTAGGAGGCCCAGTACTTGTGGGAGGCAGTGGCCAGCTCCTGCACCTCATCGGGAGTCATGCCGGTGAAGAGGTAGGTGACCCAGGGATAGGAGACGGCGTGATCGAAGAAATCGCCCAGGTTGTTATACATGAAGCGCACCTTGGCGGCGAAATCCTGATACTGGTTGGTGGCGTGGATGTAGTCCAGGTCGAACTTGCCGCCGGCGCCGAAGCCCTCGTAGTTCTCGTAGAGCCAGGCGTAGTCGCTGGAGATGTCAGCGGCCAGGGTGGCGGGGGTGATGGTCTTGCCGTCGATGCTCTTGCCCATCTCCTTGTTCAGGTCGGGGATGCCGGTCTCCAGGACCTCGGTCATCTCCTTGGGGTCGATCTTGAAGATGAGGTTCTCGATCTGGTAGACCAGCAGGGCCTCCTGTACGTCAAAAATGACGGAGGTGTTGTCGAAGTCGAACACCACATATCTGCCGCTGTTGGCGTTCTCGTCGATCACGGCCTGGATGCGGGCCCGGGTGGTGGGCGCCCAGTTGCCGGTGATGAGCTGGGTGGGGTCGGGCTTATAGTGGGCGGTGGTATCGATGGCGGCGGTGTCGGTGGCAGCGTCCCAGCTGAGACCGAAGTCCAGGTTGGAGGCGAAGTCACGGAGCTTGAAGTAGTTGTTGCCATTATCGATGTTATACGCCTCTACCTCCACGGCCTGCCCATCCACGGTCACCTTGGTGGTGGCGGGGGTCACGGACAGCGCGGCAAAGGCGGTGGACATACCGAGACCCAGGGCGAAAACCAGACCGAGGGCCAGCAGCTTTGTGCTCTTACGATTTTTCATCTATGCTTTCCTCCCGATGTTCAGATTCATGGATGCTCTGTTCGGCGCACAGCGCCGGCGAGGGATGATTTGCTTCCCAACACCACTCCTTCCTGGTAAAGGCAATTTGATGATACCACGAGCACGCTTTTTTTTGCAACGCCCCCCACTCTTTTCTCCGAACAGTCTAATTTCGCACACGACATTTTATATATTTTCAACAACAATATCGCCGTATTCCCTCTCTTTTCATGGCAAGCATGCTCAATAAATTGAAAATAGGGCGCTTCGGACTCAGTCCGAAGCGCCCTGCGTGCTCATCTTACATTTTCTCAGGGGCGGCGACGCCCAGCAGTTCCAGACCGGCGGCAATGACGGCCCGGGTGGTGTCGGCCAGCTTGAGGCGGGCGTCCCGAAGGGCGGGCTCGTCCACCATGCACCGGCAGGTGTTGTAGAAGCGGTGGAAGCTACCGGAGAGCTCCACCAGATAGCGGTTGATCCTGGAGGGGTCGTAGTCCCGGGCGGCCAGCCGGATCTCCTCGGGCAGCTCGGAGAGGGCCTTCAGCAGGGCCTTCTCCTCCGGCTCCTGGAGGAGGGTGGCGTCCACCTCGGCGGCGGCGGGAACGGCAACGCCCTCCTCGGCCATCTTCCGCACCATGGAGCAGATGCGCGCGTGGGCATACTGGACGTAGTACACCGGGTTGTCGGAGTCCTCCCGGACGGCCAGGTCCAGGTCGAAGTCCAGAGGGGAGGTGGAGGACCGGGAGTTGAAGAAGTACCGGGCGGCGTCCACGCTGATCTCGTCCAGCAGATCGTGGAGGGCAATGGCCTTGCCGGAGCGCTTGGACATGCGGACGGGCTGGCCGTCCTGGAGGAGGTTGACCAGCTGCATGAGCACCACCACCAGCCGGTGGGAGCCGTCCAGGCCCAGGCCGTCCAGGGCGGCCTGGAGCCGGGCCACATGGCCGTGGTGGTCGGCGCCCCAGATGTTGATGGCCTTCTGGAAGCCGCGCTTCTCCAACTTGTTGCGGTGGTAGGCGATGTCGGCGGCAAAGTAGGTGTAGAAGCCGTTGGCCCGGCGGAGCACGTCGTCCTTCAGGTCCAGCTTGTCCACCTGCTCCTGGGTCTTGCCCTCGGCCATATACTTCTTCTTGAGCAGCTCGGTGGTGTTGAGCCACAGGGCCCCGTCCTTCTCATAGGTCCAGCCCTTCTCGCTGAGCATGCCCACGGTCTCGGCCACATAGCCGCTCTCGTGGAGCTCGGACTCCAGGAACCACTGGTCGTACACGATCTTGTACCGGCGCAGGTCGCTCTCCATCTTGGGGATGTTGACGGACAGGCCGAATTTGGCCATGGCCTCCTGGCGATCGGCCTCGGGCTTGTCCAGCCAGCCGTCGCCCTCCTTGTCCCGAAACGCCTGGGCCAGCTCTTTGATGTCCTCGCCGTGATAGCCGTCCTCCGGGAAGGGGAACTTCTCCTCCCCCAGAATGAGCTGGTGATAGCGGGCGTCGATGGAGACGGCAAACTTGTGGATCTGGTTGCCGGCGTCGTTGACGTAGAACTCCTTCCAGACGTCGCAGCCGGCCATGGAGAGGACGTTGGCCAGGGTGTCGCCCAGCACGCCGCCACGGGCGTTGCCCATGTGCATGGGGCCGGTGGGGTTGGCGGAGACGAACTCCACCATGACCTTCTCCCCGTGGCCCACGTCGCTCTGACCGTAGCGATTCCCCTCGGCCTCCACATCGGCCATGATCTGGCCGTACCACTTGGGGCCCAGGGTGAAATTGAGGAAGCCGGGGCCGGCGATCTCCGCCTTCTGGAAGAAGCTGCCCTCCAGCTCCAGGTTGTCGCAGATGATCTGGGCGATGGCCCTGGGGGCCATGTGCATGGCCTTGGCCCCCGCCATGGCAAAGGAGGAGGCGTAGTCGCCGTGGGAGACGTCCTTGGGGATCTCCACAGAGCCCTTTACCTCCAGCCCGCCGGGGAGCTGCCCCGCCTGGGCCGCCTTTTCATAAGCCTGTCTGGTAAGAACGGCCACCTGATCCTTGGCGGCCTGGATAAGATTCGCCATATGCTTCCTTCACCTTTCTCTTTTCATCGGGAAAGCGCTGTACGCTTTCCGGGGGACCCCATTCTTTCATAAAATCCGCTCCGCCTGGAAGCAGAGCCGGGGAAAAGCGGATTCTTCGCTCCGCTCAGAATGACGCACAGAATGCATCAGAGCGACGTGGACCGCAGCATTTCACAGTTTTCCTTCCCCGTCATTCTGAGGCCGAAGGCCGAAGAATCCATCATTCCCGTCCTGTACTCACTGGACCAGGATGGGCTCCTTCTCGCGCACATCGATGTGGAACAGATTTTCTCCCGCCACCGCGTGGTCGATCGCCCCTGGAGCACCCGGTGCTCCGGGGACCCCTTCAAAATTTCACTTCCTCGGCGGGAGTGAATCCCGCCTGCGGCAAGGTCCCGCCAAAGGCGGGACACTTGGACGGGCCTGACGGCCCGCGGCCCTCACGGGCCCATCGAGATCGACCCTCACTGGACCAGGA
>NZ_JAPFEA010000156.1 GCF_026169115.1 Intestinimonas sp.
CCCTGGAGCGCAGGGCCACCACACAGCCCCGGAAGGCATAGGCGGCGGGATCGCCGGCAGGGGCCCGGCCCCGGCAGGTCACCCAGGTGCCGGGGATGAGACCCAGGTCCAGAAGACGCCGCCGCATGGCCTGTTCTCCACCCACCTCCACCACCTGGGCCCGGATGCCCTCGGGCAGCTGATCCATCGAAAGCTGTTCTCCCATACTTACAGCTCCATTCCACAAAGATGATCGGTCAGGGGCCAGACGGTC
The DNA here is from genome assembly GCF_026169115.1 of Intestinimonas sp. GTDB lineage: Bacteria > Bacillota > Clostridia > Oscillospirales > Oscillospiraceae > Intestinimonas. The sequence goes on from NZ_JAPFEA010000156.1 coordinate 254, forward strand.
CCCGCCGTTCTATCCTATGCGGAAAAAGCCCCCGCCGCCCCTTACGGGACGGCGGGGGCCAGATCATCGGGTTCAGAGCACCCTGGCGCACAGCTTGGCATTGAGCTTGGGATAGATCCGTTCCCGGAACCAGGGCTCCGAGGAGGCCGCCACCGCCTCGGTGAGCCCGAACCAGCCCACTGCGCTGTTCTCGTCGGGCTTGACTGCCAGGGGCTCGGTGTCATCCGCTGTCAGCAGATAGGTCACATTGAGATGGAGGTGAGAGGGCACATACCGCCCCCGCTTCTCGTGGCCGTCCACCGTCAGGATCTCCAGGGAAAAGGGCTCCTCCGATAGCGGGCGCACCGACGTGAGACCGCTCTCCTCCTTTACCTCCCGAAGGGCCGCCGCCAGGAGATCCCGGTCCCCGTCGGCATGGCCCCCCAGCCAGGACCAGGAGTGGTAGATGTTGTGATAGCACATGAGGACCTTGGTCCGGGTGGGGTCGGTGACCCAGGCTGAGGCGGTGAGATGGGCCGTCTCATTCTCCCGGGTCCAGATATCCTGCCCGGATCTGAGCATGCTCAGCAGCAGCATCTGGTCCCGCTCCTCCTGCTCATTCCAGGGCGTATAGCCCTCCAGCTGTTCCAGCAGATCTCTCATGCGCGCACCTCGATCCAATACCGGTCTGTGAATCCTTCTCCCTCCGGGACCCGGTTTTCCAGCACGCCGCCGCCGGACCGGATGGTCTTGGCAGAGGCCGCATTTTCACTGTCACAGGTCACCAGCACCCGGTCAAGTCCCAGCCTTCTGCACACGTCCAGCCCCAGGCCAAGCATCTCCCCTGCATAGCCCTTCCGGCGCTCCCCGGGCCGGACGCTGTACCCAATGTGGCCACCGAACTGAAAGAGGTAGTCGTTCAGGGTATGGCGAATGTCGATCATACCCACCAGACTCCGGTCGGCGCGGCGGACGGCCAGGAGAGTCGTGGCGGGCACCATGCCGGGGCGCACCGTGTCGATCCGGGCATTGTCCCGCACAGCGGCCAGCCAATCGGAAAAGCGGACGGCTGTCCCCAGGCAGGCGGTGCCATCCAGGCTGTCGCCCCGGTCCTCAAATTCCATTTTATAATTCCAGACGGCCTCCGCCCAATCTTCGTCCGGCGGAATCAGCTCCAGGCGGTCTCTCTGCTCTGCATTCACAGTCTTTCCAGCTCCTCTCCTGCCCGCAGCAGGTCCGCCCGGATGGGGAGACTCTGGGGGCACTTCTCTTCACAGGCGCCACAGGAGACGCAGCGGTGGGGCCGTTCCTCTTCGTCCAGGTCCTTCCACTTGGCCCGCGCCCGGTCCCGGTTTTGAAACATGGCATACTCGTTCCATACCTGGAACAGGCCGGGAATGTCCACCCCCGCCGGGCAGGGCATGCAGTACTGGCAGCCGGTACAACCGTTGCGGACCTTTTGGCGAAAACACTCTGCCGCCCGGTCCACCGCCGCCCGCTCTGTCCCGCTCAGGGGCTGGAAGTGCTGGAAGGTCGCCAGGTTGTCCTCCACCTGCACCATGGTGGACATGCCGGAGAGAACGGTCATGACGTTGGGCAGACTGGCCGCCCACCGGAGGGCCCAGGAGGAGGCCGACGCTCCAGGCCGGAGGGGGGCAAAAAGGTCCATGACCTCGGGCGGCGGCGACGCCAGCGCGCCCCCCTTGACCGGCTCCATGATAATGAGGGGGACCCCCAACTCCTCGGTGAGACGGTAGCCTTTCAGACCGGCCTGGGTCTCGGTGTCCATGTAGTTGAGCTGGATCTGGCAGCAGTCCCAGCGCCGGGCAGTGAGGATCTCATGAAATTCCTCATAGCTGCCGTGGAAAGAAAAGCCAAAGTGCCGGAATTCCCCCGCAGCCTGCCGCTCCAGGCACCAGTCCACCACGCCGGCGGCCACCATCTCCCGCCATCGGGCGCCGTTGAGATTGTGGAGAAGGTAGAAGTCCAGATATTCCGTTTGGAGCCGCGCCCGCTGCTCGGCATAGATCCGCTTTGCGTCGTCCAGCGAGTGGATCAGCGTGGTGGGCAGCTTGGAGGTGAGGTAATAGCGCTCCCTGGGATAGCGTGCCAGGGCCCGCCCCATAAATTCCTCACTTTTTCCATTGTGATAAAAGTATGCGGTGTCGAAATAGTTGACGCCGCCCTCCCAGGCCCGGTCCAGCATGGCCAGAGCCTGTTCCTCATCAATGGCGCCTCCCTCCAGGGTGGGAAAGCGCATGCAGCCAAACCCCAGAAGGGACGGCTCCACGCCCAGCGTTTCCTGTACTCTCGTCTCCATGGCGCACCTCCTGCACATATTCCGGGGAGCTCCCCGTCCATTTATATTCTGCCAAGGGCGTCCCTACTCCATCGTCACGGCGGCGTCCAGAGGGACGATATTCACATAGGTCTTTCCCCGGCCCAGGGCCAGCGGAGCGCCGTCCTGGGTGGTGTAGGTCATGGGGCTCTCCCGGCTGGGCTTGCTCCAGCGGATGGGAATGGCCAGCCCGCCGCAGGCAAACCAGCCGTCGCCCTTGCCCACCACCTCCACATCCATGTGGCCCAGGCTGTCCCCGGTGTAGCGGCAGCGGGTCTGGACCACGATGACATTGGTCACCGCCACCTGCTCCCCCGTGCCGCCGTCCACATAGGGAGCGCCGTACTCCTCCACCAGGTAGGCCCCCAGGGCGGCGTCATAGGTAAAGACGCCCGTCTTATAGTTGGAAAAGGGCACCGTCAACACCCTGGCCGGACTGCCTCCGTCCGGCGTACCGTCGTCGGCAAAGGTGAGTCCGGCGTCGTAGCCCTCCGCATGCTCCAGGCGGAGCCCTTCGGGAAGGTGGGCCAGAATGGAGGCGCCGGTGGCCACCACGCTGTGCTCATAGCCGTTGACCTTCCGGCGCTCGGCGTCCCGCCACATCATATTGCTCTCCGGGGATTTGCCCAGGTAGGGGCCCCGGACGGCGTCGAAGTGGTCCACACCCCAGCTCCGCAGGTCGCTGTATGCGTCGTCGCTGCCGCCGGCGTGGATAAAAAGGGCGTCGTGGCCCAGGGCCAGTTCGATGTAATAGGGGCGGGCGGAGCGGATCGAACCAATCGTGTCCATCTCCTCTACCGACTGGTAGACCGCCAGCATGCGGGTGATCCCGCCCTCGGCCACCACCTCGTAGATGAGGTCGGCCCGGGACTGACCCAGCTGGGGCAGGGCCTCCTTCAGGTTGTTGAGCATGACCGCCACGGGGCGGAGCTCAACGATGTCTGTCTCGGCAGGTTCTCCGGTCAGGGGGTTCACCGGCCCGTCGTAAGGGGTGGGCGTCGGCGTCCCGGTCGCCGCGGGAGGCGGCACGGTGACCTCCGGCGCAGGCGTGGGAGTGGACTCTGCCCCGCCGCCGGAGCCGCAGGCGGTGAGGCACAAAAGGCCGGCCAGACACAGCGCCGGCAAAAGAGGAACTCGCATATCGTCGCCTCCATCCCAGAATGATGCTTTCATCTTACCCCCTCGCTTTCCCCCTGTCAACCGCCCCTTCGACAGGCTTCCGGCAAAATTCACTCTTGTTCCTGCCTTTCTTTTTCGTTATAATATATGTTTAGGATAGATCGCATGGACCCGGAGCACTGCTCCGCCAGGCAAGGAGGTACGCCATGGCTCGCGTTGGCTTTATCCATGACAAGCTGGACATCAAATTTCTGGTGCTCTACATCATGTCCCGTGTGGTGGCTCCCATCGACATGCCCACCCTAGCCGACCTCACCATGTGTGATGAGGGCGTGGACTACTTCGCCTTTGCAGAGGCCGTCCATGAGCTGGTGGACACCGAGCATCTGGTCCTGGAAGAGGACCACTACGCCGTCACAGACAAGGGCCGGAAGAACGGCGCCATCTGTGAGAGCAGTCTCCCCTACTCCATCCGGGTCAAATGCGACAAAAGCGTGGCCAAGCTCAACAGCCGGCTGCGCCGGGACGCCCAGGTGCGGTCCGACCGGATCCCCCGGGGGGACGGCACCTTCACCCTTATGATGGCGCTGGACGACGAGCATGGGAACCTGCTCACCATTGAGATGCTGGCCGCCACCGAGCAGCAGTGTGACCGCCTCTCCGAGCAGTTCAAAACACACCCGGAGCAAATCTACAACGGCCTGCTGGACGTGTTGCTCACCGACTTTGACGGAAAGGAGCGGAGCTGATTGGCGGTACCTACGCTGATGGGGCATCCCGTGCCCCTGCTGTTCCTCTATTTTATTTTTTACTCCTGCTGCGGCTGGCTCTGGGAGACCTGCTACTGTTCCATCATGGAACGGCACTATGTGCCTCGGGGCTTTCTCTACGGCCCCCTCTGCCCCATCTACGGGGTGGGCTTTTTGCTGATGATCCTCTTCTTCGCCCCCTTCAAGGAGAATCTTGTGGTCTTCTACTTCGTGGCTGTCATTGTCATGACCGCCTGGGAGTACTTCGTCGGCTGGTTCCTGGAGACCACCACCCACATCAAGTATTGGGATTACAGCAACATTCCCTTTAATATCAAGGGCCGGGTCTGTCTTCCGGTGAGCCTCTTCTGGGGCGTGATGTCCTATGTGGCCGTTTTCTTTATCCACCCTCCGGTGGCCCGGCTCTTTGACCGGATGCCCGAATGGGTCCAGTACACCGCCTGCGGCGCCTGTCTGGCCCTGCTGCTGGTGGATACCGTCACCACCATCCGGAAGCTGACCCTGGTCACCAAGGCGATGAACCGGCTCCAGACTGCCGGAGACGAGCTGCGTCTCCAGCTGGCCCTGGCCCGTGCCGACCTGGGCGACAGCCTGGAGGTGGTGGGCGAGGAGCTCCGTGCCAAGCTGGATGACATCCGCGACACCCTCTCCCCCACCAGCGCCCAGCGCCTGGAGCGGCTGATGGCCGATTACAACGAGCTTCTGGAGCGGGCCGAGCGCATGAGCCGCCGTTTCCGGAACCGTTACAGCCACATGACCTCCCGGCGCTACGCCCTGGACGACGTCCGGGCCTATGGCCGCCAGTGGAAGGCCGAGCTCCGCGCTGCCAAGCTCCAGCGCAAGGCGGAGCGGAAGGCCCGCAAGTCCTGCCCGAAATAAAGCCGGCCTGTGCAAAATGCCGGTTCCCTACCAAGGCAGAACATTGGTACATAAAACTTCATGCGCCAAGCGCGCACCACGAAAACGGGCAAAGGCTTGTGGCGCATGAAGTTTATGCGCATATGGGCCGTCCCGGCACATGCGCTTTGATTTCATGGCCGTGCCGCTGAAAGCGGCACATGGCCAATTTTGCGATGCTTTTGTATAGCAAAAAAGTGAGATGGGACCGATTCGGTCCCATCTCACTTTTTTGTTCAGAACAGGCTTACATCAGCGGCGCGAAGACCCGGAGCACAGCCCGACAGGCCCTCCGCCACCAGGGGAGGGCCCGGCTCTGGGCCAGGGTGATGGGCTGACACTGTTCCAGGGTGGACAGGAAATCATCCCGGATGTCCCGGACGGCGGGAGCCCCGCACAGCCAGACGCCGTTTTCAAAGTGCAGAAACAGGCTGCGGTAGTCCACATTCACCGTGCCCACTGTACCGAACTTGTCATCCACGGCAAAATTCTTGGCGTGGACAAAGCCGGGGGTGTACTCATAGATCTTCACCCCCGCCTCCAGAAGGGGACCGTAGTGGGCCCTGGTGACTTCAAAGACCATCTTCTTGTCCGGGATATGGGGCGTCATGATCCGCACATCCACCCCGGACTTGGCCGCGATACACAGGGCGGTGTTCATGCTGTCGTCCACAATGAGATAGGGTGTGGTGATATAGACATAGCGCCTGGCCCGGTTGATGAGGTTGAGGTAGACCGACTGGCCCACCGCCTCCCCATCCAGGGGGCTGTCGGTGTAGGGCTGAACAAAGCCCACCCCAGTGGGCGGCGTCTCCCAGTGAGGGCGGAAGCGGTCATAATCCTCGGCGGGCGTCCGCCGGATGTCATCCCACAGAGACAGGAACATCACCGTCATGCTCCAGGCCGCCTCGCCCCGGACCAGGATGGCGCTGTCCTTCCAGTGGCCGAAGCGGACCTTTTGGTTGATATACTCATCGGCCAGGTTGATGCCGCCGGTAAAGGCCACCTTTCCGTCGATGACCAGGATCTTCCGGTGGTCCCGGTTGTTGAGCCGCAGGGACAGGATGGGCACAAAGGGGTTGAAGACACAGCAGCGGATGCCGGTGCGCTTCTAAAACTCGGCTGCGTACTCCCGGGGCAGGGTGAACATGGAGCCGATGTCGTCGTACATGACCCGCACATCCACCCCCTCCTTCACCTTTTCCGCCAGGATGTCCAGGATGGTGCCCCACATGACCCCGTCCTCAATGATGAAGTACTCCAGGAAAATATACCGCTCCGCCTTTTTGAGCTCCTCCACCATCCGGGCAAAGCAGTCCTCCCCCAGAGGAAAATACTCGGTCTCCGTGCCGCCGTACACCGGGCAGTGGGCCATGTTTTCCAGATAGCGGGCCTGGTGGACGGCATCCTCACCGAAGGAGATGAGGCTGTCCGCCTTGAAGTCCGGGCCCAGCACCTCCAGCATCTTCCGGTCCATGCCCTCCATCTTCCGCCGGGTCCGCTTGCTCAGCCGATTGCCGCCGAAGAGGAGGTAGAACAGTCCGCCGAAAATGGGAAAGGTAAGGATGGGGACGATCCAGGCGATCTTATAGGCCGGCTCGCTGCTCCGGTTGATGATCCAGAAGACCGCCGCAATGCTCAGCGCCACGCACACGCCGTAAAAGGGCAGGAAAAACTCGTTGAACCGCAGCAGCATGACCACCAGCACCGCGATCTGTATGAGAAGAAAGATCCCCACCAGAACGACCCGGTGGAACAGAAGAGAGACCAGCTTCTTCATAGACGCCTCCCATGGAAAAAGTTTCTTTTTCGGTCCCGGCTGTGTCAGTTTGCCGGCTGCGGATGGCGCAGGACCACATTCTCCGCACCCAGCAGCTCCTCCATCTCCCGGAGCAGAGCGGGGTGCAGGAGGCAGCCCCCCTGCCGCTTTTTCCCGCTGTCGGCAAAATAGAAGATCACCTTCTCGCTCCCCGGGAACATGAGGAAGACCTTCTGGACCCGTTCCCAGACAGGGCCACCCTCCCCTTCCAGTCTGATATAAAGGGTATCCCCTTTCCGGTCTTGTCCGCCGTCTCCAGCCTGGGCCGGCTCCCCGCCCAGGGGATGGACCTCGTCCACCAGGAGCTGAGGGGCCTTCTCGTCCCGGACCGACAGCCGGCCGGTCACCCAGATGGGGACGTTTTCCTGGAGCAGGGCGCCGCTGGCGCTGAGGGTCCGCGCAAAGACCAGCAGCTCCATGGAGCCGGTGTCGTCCTCCAGGGTGACATAGCACATGAGGGTATTGTTCCGGGTGGTCTTGGTCTTGGCGGCGGCCACCACCCCGGCCAGGGTGACCCGCTGCTCGTCCCGGTAGGTCTCCGGCCCGTTTTCCCGTCCGAAGTCGGCCAGGATGGCCCCCATGGGAGCGGCGTGCACCGCCTTGGCGGCCTGCCGGTACTCATCCATGGGATGGCCGGTGAGGTAGAGACCGGTGGTCTCCTTCTCCATGGCCATCCGCTCCTGGCGGGTGAACTCGGGCAGATTGGGCAGGGGCGGGTCGGTGACGGAGGCGGGCTCCTCCCCGCCGCCGCCGAAGAGGTCGAACTGCCCCTCCAGATTCTTCTTCCGCTGCTGGGCCACGCTGTCCAGCACCTGACCGCAGACGGCCAGCAGCTGGGAGCGGCGGTAGCCCAGGCTGTCAAAGGCCCCGCACTTGATGAGGCTTTCGGCCACCCGGCGGTTGAGGTCGCCGCCCCCCAGGCGCTGGCAGAAGTCGGCAAAGGAGGTGAAGGCGCCCCCCCGCTCCCGCTCGGCCAGAAGGTCCAGGATGACCCCCCGGCCCACGCCCTTGACCGCCACCAGGCCAAAGCGGAGGTCCTCCCCCTCCACGGTAAAATCCGCGCCGGAGGCATTGACGTCGGGGGGCAGGAGGGCGATGCCGTTCTCCCGGCACTCCCCGATGTACTCGGCCACCTTGGCCTGGGAATCCAGCACCGAGGTCAGGAGGGCCGCCATATACTCCCTGGGATAGTGGCACTTGAACCAGGCCGTCTGGTAACAGACGATGGCGTAGCTCACGGCGTGGGCCTTGTTGAAGGCGTACTCGGCGAAGGCGTCGATCTCCTCGTAGATGTCCTGGGCTGCCGTTTCCGGGATGCCGTTGGCCACGCAGCCCGCGATGCCCCGGTCCGGGTCGCCGTAAATGAAGAACTGCCGCTCCCGCTCGATCTCCTTGCGCTTTTTCTTGCTCATGGCCCGGCGGACCATGTCGGCCTGGCCCATGGTGTAGCCGGCCAGCCGGCGGAAGATCTCAATGACCTGCTCCTGGTAGACGATGCACCCGTAGGTCACCGACAAAATGGGCTCCAGGGCCGGGTGTTTGTAGCGGATGAGCTTGGGGTCGTGCTTGCAGGCGATGAAGCGGGGGATGGAGTCCATGGGGCCGGGGCGGTAGAGGGCGATGATGGCGGTGATGTCCTCAATGTCCTTGGGCTTGAGCCCCACGCACACCCCTGTCATCCCCGCCGACTCCATCTGGAAGACGCCGGAGGTCCTGCCCTCGGAGAGCATGCGGAAGACCTCCGGGTCGTTGTCCGGGATGCCCCGGAGGTCGAAGTCGGGCTCCTTCCGGCGGACCATCCGGACAGCGTCGTCCAGGACAGTGAGGTTCCGCAGGCCCAAAAAGTCCATTTTCAGAAGGCCCAGCTCCTCCAAGGTAGTCATGGTGTACTGGGTGACCACGGACTCGTCGTTCTTGGCCAGAGGGACGTAATCGTCCACCGGGAGCCGGGTGATGACCACGCCGGCGGCGTGGGTGGAGGCGTGGCGGGGCATGCCCTCGATGCTCCGGGCGGTATCGATCAGGGTCTTGACCCGCTCGTCTCCCTCATAGAGGTCCCGGAGGGGCTTGGACAGCTTCAGCGCCTCGTCCAGGGTAATGTGGAGGGCCCCCGGACCGCTGGGCACCTGCTTGGCGATGGTGTCCACCTCGGCATAGGGGAAGTCCAGGGCCCGGCCCACGTCCCGGATGGCCCCCCGGGCCGCCATGGTGCCGAAGGTGACGATCTGGGCCACGTGGTCGGCGCCGTACTTCCGGCAGACATAGTCGATGACCTCCTGCCGGCGGCGGATACAGAAGTCGATGTCGATGTCGGGCATGGTGACCCGCTCCGGGTTGAGAAAACGTTCAAAGAAGAGCCCGTACTTGGTGGGGTCCACATCTGTGATGTGGAGACAGTAGGACACCATGCTGCCGGCGGCGGAGCCCCGGCCGGGGCCCACCGGGATGTCATGGCGCTTGGCGTAGCCGATGAAGTCGGAGACGATGAGGAAGTAGTCCACAAAGCCCATCTTGCGGATCATTTCCATCTCGTAGCCGAGCTGCTTCCGGTAGTCCTCCGGGGCATCTGGATAACGCTGGGCAAAACCGTCCAGGCACAGCTTCTCAAAGTAGGCTTCCCCGTCGGTCCAGCCTTCGGGGAGCTTGAATTCGGGCAGGTGGTAGGTGCCGAACTGAAACTCCACATTGCACAGGTCGGCGATCTTCTGGGTGTTCTCCAGGGCCTCGGGGCAGTTGGGAAAGAGGGCGGCCATCTCGGCCTCGCTCTTCACATAAAACTCCTCGGTCTCAAATTTCATCCGCCCGGGCTCGTCCACCGTCTTGCCCATCTGGATGCACATGAGCACGTCCTGGGTCCTGGCGTCGGCCCGGGTGAGGTAGTGGGCGTCGTTGGTCGCCACCAGGGGGATGCCCGTTTCCTCGTGGAGGCGCAGCAGGCCCTGGATGATCTCCGGGTCCTGGGGAAGGCTGTGGTCCTGGAGCTCCAGATAGTAGCCGTCCTCCCCGAAGAGCTCCCGCATGGCCAGGGCCTCTTTTTTGGCGTCCTCATACTGTCCGTTGCGGAGGAGCCGGGGCAGCTCCCCGGCCAGACAGGCCGAGAGGGCGATGAGCCCTCCGGCGTGCTGACGCAGCAGCTCCTTGTCGATGCGGGGCTTGATGTAAAAGCCCTCGGTGAAGCTGCGGGAGACCATATGGCACAGGTTGCGGTAGCCCTCCTCGTTCCGGCACAGGAGGATGAGGTGGCGGGGGGAGGCGTCAAACTCGTGCTCCTTCTGGAACCGGGTCCGGGGTGCCACATAGACCTCGCAGCCGATGATGGGCTTGATCCCCTCGGCCTTGCATGCCTTGTAGAAGTCCACCGCCCCGTACATGACGCCGTGGTCGGTAATGGCCACGGCGGTCTGCCCCAGCTCCTTCACCCGCTTCACCAGAGCCGGGATGCGGCAGCAGCCGTCCAGAAGGGAGTATTCGGTGTGGAGATGGAGATGGACAAAGGACATAGGGGGACCTCCTTAGTTTATTGGGGATGGCCGAGCATCAATTCCATACAACAGTTTTTCTTCCACAAAAGCAAGCAAACGGGGACCATACTTGGCCATAGAATGGCGGCAGCCGAGATAGGCGCCCACCGCCGCCACATCCAATACCAGGACACACACGCGAGATAAGGTTTGACCGGCCCACTCTCCCTGCTCCAGCGGCCAAAAATTCACCAAGGTAAACAGAGGGAAAAGCAATGCAACATAGAGAAACAGAGCCCTGGTCCAAGGAGGCAACTCCAGCCGAACCGAGAGCCGGCTCCCAGTCTCCACCGGCTCTATATAACACCGGAGACAGACCTGACAGGTTTTCCCCAAATCAGACACCGCGTAAAGCCGAAAGCCCCTTTTTCCTGCCGGACGACTCCGGACCTTGATATCAGCCCTTACCAGAGTGGATAGTCGGGTCAGGATTTCCTGCGGGGAGAAATCGCTTTCATAGCTTCTGACTCTGTATCCCACACTCACTCCTCCCCCGCCAGCTCCATGAGCTTGCGCAGCCGGTGGTTCAGGCAGGATTTCGTGACCGGCGGGTCACTGAGGGCGGCCAGCTGGGAAAGGGTGAGCTCCGGGTGGCCCAGCCGCAGTTCCGCCGTGGCCCGGAGCTTGTCCGGCAGGGCGTCCAGCCCCCGGGTCCGTGCATACCGCCCGATGGCCTCCACCTGCTCCAATGCGGCGTCCACCGCCTTGTCCAGGTTGGCCGAGTCACAGTTCACCCGGCGGTTGACGCTCCCCCGCAGGTGCTTTTCCAGCTTGGCGTTCATAATCTCCATGGCCGAAATCGGCGCCCCCAGGGCGGTGAGGAAGTCGGCGATGGTCTCGCTGGGCTTGAAGTAGGTGATGTAGTTGGACTTGCGGGTGGTCTGCTTGGGCTCAAACCCCGCCTCCCGCAGCAGGGCGGAGAGCTCCCGGCTGACGTTGAAGTGGGTGGTACACAGCTCCAGGTGGTAGCTCTTGGCCGGGTCGCTCACCGAGCCCCCCGCCAGAAAGGCCCCCCGCAGAAAGGCGGAACGACAGTGTTCCTCCTCCACCACGGCGAAATTGATGTGATGGGCCAGGGACGCCTCCGGCTCGTAGCCGAAGGCATCCCGGACGGCGGCAAGTTTGTCGGGAGCGGTGAGGCGGAAGGTCTGCTTCCCCGCCGCTGAGACCGCTGCGGCATCAAATTCCACCCGAAAGGCCCGGCGGAAAAGCTCCGGCAGGCGCTTTGCAAAGGCGGGGGAGGCTGTGACCACCTTGATCTCCTCCGGGGTGAAGCTGCGGCAGAACAGCAGCGCACCGTAAGCCTCCGCCCGGGCGCAGCACCGCTTGGAGAGCTCCCCCCGGCACAGCTCCGTTTTGACTTGGTTGGAAAAGGACATGGGCTCACCTGCTCTTCTCTTTCTTGGGCGGCGGGGACGGGGTCAGTCCTCCAGCCGGAACTGGGTCTCCTCCGCGCCCAGCCCGTGGGCGATGCGGATGGACCGCTCGCCCAGCAGCTCCATGACGGCGGCGGAGAGCCGGGACACGGAGTGCCGGGCATAGTCGGAGGTCTCAGAGGCCAGGGGCCGCTCCACCAGCTCCACCCCCAGGGCCTCCACGCGGTCCCGGTCGATGGCGATGGGGGCGGCGTCCTCCTCCCGGTATCGCTCCACCAGGCCGGGCCGCACCTGGGCCGAGTTGGCCAGGCACAGGTCCACCAGTCCCGGCCCGCCCCCATGGGTGAGGAGGGCGGCCACATGGTCGGCCACGGTATAGCCCTCGGTCTCCCCGTCCTGGGTCATAATGTTGCAGATATAGACCTTCAGCGCGTCGGAGCTGCGAATGGCCTCCCCCACGCCGTCCACCAGCAGATTGGGGATGACGCTGGTGTAGAGACTGCCGGGACCCAGCAGAATGAGGTCGGCTTCCCGGATGGCCCGCAGGGTCTCGGGAAGGGCGGGGGGGCGCTCCGGCAGCAGCCGCACCCGGGCGATGCGGCAGTCCTGCTCCTTCTTGAAGGCGCAGATCTTGGACTCCCCCACCACGCTCTTTCCGTTTTCAAAGGTGGCCTCCAGCTGCACGTTCTCGTTGGTCACGGGCAGCACCCGGCCCGTGATGGCCAGGACCTCGCTCATCCGGGCCACCGCCTGGTCAAAGGATCCGGTGATGCCGTTGAGGGCGGCCAGGATCAGGTTGCCAAAGGACTGCCCGGTCAGGCTCCCCGAGCCGCCGGGGAAGCGATAGGTCAAAAGCTGGTTCATGATGGGCTCGGCGTTGGCCAGGGCCTCCATACAGTGGCGGATGTCCCCCGGCGGAGGCATGCCCAGGTCCTGCCGGAGCATGCCGGAGCCGCCGCCGTCGTCGGCCACAGTGACGATGGCGGTCAGATTACGGGTATACTGCTTCAATCCCCTGAGCATGGTGGACAGGCCCGTGCCGCCGCCGATGGCGGCGATCCTGGGACCGTGCTCCCATCGCTGGTCGCTGCGGCTGTACTGCTCGCTCATGGCTCAATCCCTCGTCATATCGCGGTGGCTCTCAGAGGCGTTATACCCCTTCTGCCGGATGAAGTCGACCAGGGCCCGGGTCACCGCCACCGACCGGTGGTGTCCCCCGGTGCAGCCCACAGCGATGACCAGCGCCGTCTTGCCCTCCTCCACATAGAGGGGCAGGAGGAAGCTCAGCAGCCCCTCCAGATGGGTCATCAGGTCCCTGGTCTGCTGATAGCCGAAGACAAAGTCCCGGACGCCGGCGTCCAGCCCCGTCTGGGGCCGGAGGTCGGCGATGTAATAGGGGTTGGGCAGGCACCGCACGTCGAAGACCAGATCGGCCTCCAGCGGGATGCCGTTTTTGAAGCCGAAGGAGATCACCGACACGCTCATGGCCGGCTTTCCATTCCTCTCCCCAAAGAGGCGGAGGATCTCCCCCCGCAGCTTGGCGGTGGAGAGGGCCGAGGTATCCAGGATATACTCTGAACGCTTCCGCACCGGCTCCAGCGCCGCCCGCTCCAGGGCCACCGCCTCTTCCAGCGACCGCCCCGCCTTGGCCAGGGGGTGGCTCCGGCGGGTCTCCTTGTAGCGCTTGATGATGGTCTCCAGGCTGGCCTCCACAAAGAGGATCTGGTAGTTGCAGCCCATCTCCTGGAGCTGGTCCAGCGCGTCGAACAGGCCGTCAAAGGTCTGCCCGCCCCGGATGTCGGTGACCAGGGCCACCTTCTGGTAGCGGCCCTGACCGGCCATGCACAGCTCGGCAAACTTGGGGATGAGGGGCGCGGGCAGGTTGTCCGCCACATAGTAGCCCATATCCTCCAGGAAGGAGGCCGCCTTGCTCTTGCCAGCCCCGGACAGGCCGGAAATGAGGATGAATTTCATGCTGCTCACCTCGTGCTCCCGTCACACGCCCAGGGTGCGCACTTCCAGCTCCAGCGCCACGCCGGTCTCTCGAAGCACGGTCTCCTGGACCTGTTCGGCCAGCGTGAGCACATCTGCGCAGGTCGCCTCGCCCAGATTGACGATGAAGCCGGCGTGCTTTTTGGACACCTGGGCGCCCCCCACGGTGAGGCCCTTGAGCTTGCACTCATCGATGAGAGAGGCAGCAAAGTAGCCCGCCGGGCGCTTGAAGACGCTGCCGGCGCTGGGCAGGTCCAGGGGCTGCTTGTGGCGGCGGCGGTTGCCCAGGTCGTCCATCAGGGCCTTGATGTCCCCGCTGTCCCCCGGCCGGAGCACCAGCTCGGCGGACAGGATGAGCCGCTGCTCGTCCTGGAAGGCGCTGTGACGATATGCAAAGTCCAGGCCCTCCCCGGCCACGGTCTCCTCCTCCCCCTCCGGGGTAAGGCAGCGCACCGCGCGCACCACCGCCTTCATATCCCCGTCATAGGCGCCGGCGTTCATGGTGACTGCGCCGCCCACCGAGCCGGGGATGCCGTGGGCAAACTCCAGGCCGGCAAGGCCCTTGTCCATGGCGAAGCTGGAGAGCCGGGAGAGGAGGACGCCGCTGCCGGCGGTGATGACGTTCTCCCGTACCTCCAGGGTGTTCAGTCCGTTCACCGCCTTGAGGATAAAGCCCTCATACCCCTGGTCGGACACCAGAAGGTCGCTGCCGTTGCCCATATAGAAGGGGCGGATGTCGTGCTGGAGGGCGGTGCGCACCGCCTTTTGGGCCTCCTCCTCCGTCTTGGGCAGGGCCATGAGCCGGACGGGCCCGCCGATGCGGAAGGTGGTGTGCCGGCTCATGGGCTCCTCGGCCCGCAGCTCCAGCTCGGGGCAGACCCGGGAGAGCTCCCGGAACAAAGACGCAAATCGGTCCATACTTTTTCCTCCTAGATCAAGGGCGCCGACACAGGGCCGGGCCCGGATTCCCAATATGTTTATTATAACAGAATCCGCCGGGAAATAGAATAGCGCGGTCGGAAAAAGCGCCCTTCAGCCTCCGCCGAAGAGCGCCTGGAAGTCCGCCCGGCTCCCCCGGAAGACGTTGAGGTCGATACGCTCCTCCCCGCCAGTATAGCCCTCCAGCCTGGCGCTGTGAGAGTACTGCCAAAACGTCCAGGGCCGCCAGAAGGGCATCACCGCCGGACTGGAAAACCAGAATCGGTAGTCCTCATAGCCCTTTTTCAGATAGAGGGCGTAGGAGCGGTAGGTCACATAGAGGATGGGTTTGACGCCATAGTGGGCCTCCAGCCGCTCCAGCAGCGGGTCCAGTACGGCCTTCACATGGTCCGCCTCCGGCGGATTTTTGAGGTTATCGCCGTAAAATTCGATGTCCACCACCGGCGGCAGGGCCCCAGGGGTCACGGGAACGGCAGAGATGAAGTTGTCCGCCTGGGTCTCGCCGGGGCTGTCATAGCTGAAAAAGTGGTAAGCCCCCACCCGCACGCCGGCGGCCTGGGCGTTGGCCCAGTTCTGGGCAAAGCGGACGTCCTGGAGGGAGCTGCCCTCGGTGGCCTTCAAAAAGGCAAAGTCCACCCCCTGGTCGGCCAGGGCGGGCCAGTCCACCTCCCCCTGATAGACCGAGGCGTCCACTCCGAAGACCTCCCATTGGTCCGGGTCGGCCTCCTGGGGAAAGAGGACCCACCCCCGCCAGCGGCAGAAGCGGTAGCCGCCGTAGGCCAGCAGAACCAGCGCGGCCAGTAGCACCGCCAGCCGGAAGAAAAAGCGCAGTGTGCGCAGCAGGAATTTCACAAAAATCACCATGATATATGATACGGCACTTTCCCCTGAAAGGCAACCGTCTTTTGCATTGGACGAACGAGGGCGGTCCCGGCATATAAACCGAGACCGCCCCCTGGTCGTCCATCCAGTTTCTGCGGGATGGGACAAAAACTCAATAGTTGATGATGTATTTCTCCCGCTCCCAGGAGGACACCCGGGTGCGGTACTCCTCCCACTCCTTCTTTTTGCCTTCGATGTAGTTGGCGGCCACATGCTCGCCCAGGGTATCCAGGATGAGCTGGTCGGCCTCCAGGGCCCTGATGGCCTCCTCCAGGGAGCCGGGCAGAGAGGCGATGCCCCGGGCCGCCCGGGCGGCGTCGTCCATGGCGTAGATGTTTTCGGTGATCTCGGCGGGCGGGGTCATGCCCTTCTCGATCCCGTCCAGTCCGGCGGCCAGGCAGACGGCAAAGGCCAGGTAGGGGTTGCAGGAGGGGTCGGGGGAGCGGAGCTCCACCCGGGTGGACTGGCCCCGGGAGGCCGGGATACGCACCAGGGCGGAACGGTTGGAGGCCGACCAGGCCAGGTAGCAGGGGGCCTCATAGCCGGGGACCAACCTTTTGTAGGAATTCACCAGAGGGTTGGTGATGGCTGCAAAGCCCCGGACATGGTGGAGGATGCCGGCAATGAAGCTGTACGCCTCTTTGGAAAGGCCCCGCTCCCCGTCGGGATCGCAGAAGACATTTTTCCCGTTCCGGAAGAGGGACATGTTGGTGTGCATGCCGGAGCCAGCCACCCCAAAGATAGGCTTGGGCATGAAGGTGGCGTGGAGACCGTTCCGCTGGGCCAGGGTCTTGACCGCCAGCTTGAAGGTCATGATGTTGTCGGCGGCGTGGAGGGCCTCCTCATATTTGAAGTCGATCTCGTGCTGGCCCTGGGCGCACTCGTGGTGGCTGGCCTCGATCTCAAACTTCATGGCCTCCAGGGCCATGCAGATCTCCCGTCGGGTGGACTCGCCGTGGTCCAGGGGACCCAGGTCAAAGTAACCGGCCTCGTCGTTGGTCTTGGTGGTGGGCTTGCCCTCATCGTCGGTCTGGAAAAGGAAGAACTCCGCCTCCGGACCCACGTTAAAGGCGTCATAGCCCATGTCCTTCGCCTTCTGGAGGGCGCGCTTGAGGACGTATCGGGGGTCGCCGGCAAATGGCGTGCCGTCGGTATTGTGGACGTCGCAGATGAGCCGGGCTACCTTGCCGTGGCTGGGCCGCCAGGGGAAGACCCGGAAGGATTTCAGATCGGGATAGAGATACTGGTCGGACTCGTCGATGCGGACAAAGCCCTCGATGGAGGAGCCGTCAAACATACACTGGTTGTTGACCGCCTTTTCGATCTGGGAGGCGGTGATGGCCACGTTCTTGAGCTGGCCGAAGATGTCGGTAAACTGAAGGCGGATGAACTCGATCTCCTCCTCCTTCACGCGGCGTATGATGTCTTCCTTGGTGTGGGCCATGGCTTCTGTATCCCCTTCCTCAATGATGGCTCCCGGGCGTCGGCCCGGATAGCCGAGAAGGCGCTCCCCCCTCATCGGGTGGAACGCCTCCGTTCACAGCTGATGATTCTGAGTATATCGACTTTCCCGGCGCTTTGTCAAGGTAAAGCCGTGCCTTCTGTGGATTTTTGTGGCAAATAGCGGGACGCGCCCCTGCAAAGGCCGTCTGCCTTATACATTTTTCCCCGACTCATCTCCCCCAGAAGGCGGCGATCTCCTCGCTGCGCTCCAGGCCCCGGTCATAGCCGTCCTGCCACAGGGCGCGGATCTTCCCCAAATCCCGCTCCACCCGGGAAAAGCCCTCGGTGCTCTCCGGGGCGATGAGGAGGACCTTCCCCTCCCGCTCCAGCCGGAAGAGCTCCTCCCGGCAGGCATTGTACCGTTCCGCCCGGCGGCGCATGGTCTCGCAGAACTGTGGATAACGGTGATAGCGCAGGTCGATGAACCGCTGGAGCTGCTCCGGCTGCCGGCGGTAGCTCCGCTCCCGGGTCAGCACCACCACCACCCGGTCGCAGCCCATGTCGAAGGCCCGCCGCCAGGGGATGCCGTCGGAGGACCCGCCGTCCAGACAGGGCATGCCGTCCAGCCGGAAGATGGGGAACAGCAGCGGCATGGCGCAGGTGGCCTGGAGAAGCAGGAATTTGTCGTCCCGGCGGGGCACAGGCAGGTACTCCGGTCCCCCCGTCTCCAGATTGGTCACCACCGCCTCCACCTCTCCGGGGTAGGCGGCAAAGGTCTTGTAGTCAAAGGGCACCAGCTCGTTGGGAATGGTGTCATAGGTAAAGCGCAGGCCGAAGTAACAACGGTTGGAGGGGATCAACAGATTCCGCATCCCCATATACCGCTTGTCATTTGCAAACCTGGTCAAGATCTCAAGGTTGCGCCCCTTCTGCCGGGAGACATAGCTCACGCCGTAGGCGATCCCGGCCGAGACGCCGATAACATAGTCAGGCAGCAGGTCCCGCTCCAAAAGGGCGTCGCAGACCCCGCTGGAAAAGATGGTGCGGAGGGCGCCCCCCTCCAGCACGATGCCGGTCTTCATGGTATCACTTCCTTCCGGCGTATTATACCCCCTTTCCGGCCAAAATGCAAAGCCGTCCCCACCACTTGCGCCCGGACGGCGGTTCGATTATAATGGTGGAGAACTGATCCCGCGGCGGCCCCTCCCCCGCGGGTCCACGAAACGGAGGACTATCCATGCTCAAAGGACGTTCCAGCGGTCTGCTCCTGCCCATCTTCTCCCTGCCCGGCGACTACGGCGTCGGCACTCTGGGCCGCAGCGCCCGGCAATTCATTGATTTTCTGGCCCAGGCCAGGCAGCACACCTGGCAGATCCTCCCCCTGGTCCCGCCGGGAAGCGGCGATTCCCCCTATATGTCCCCCTCCGCCTTCGCCGGGAATCCCTGGCTGCTGGACCTGGAGGACTTCGTTCAGCGGGGACTCCTCACCAGCGAGGAGCTGAACGCCGCCCGCTACCCCGACCCGGACCGGGTCAACTACGACTGGCTCCGGAAAAACCGCCCGCCCCTCCTCCGCGCCGCCTGGCGCCGGGACAGGGACGCCGCCGCCCGGTCCGCCTTTCTCAAAGAACAGGCCGACTGGCTCCCCGACCACGCCCTCTTCTCCGCCATCCACGAGAAGCTGGACCTCCCCCTCTCCCAGTGGCCCGACGACATCCGCCGCCGGGAGCCGGCGGCCATGGCCCGCTGGAGCGCGGAGCTTGCCGACGAGGTGGACTACCAGGTCTTCCTCCAGTACCACTTTTTCCGCCAGTGGAAGGACCTGAAGGACTATGCCAATCAGCGGGACATCGCCATTATGGGCGACCTGCCCATCTATGTCTCCGCCGACAGTGTGGAGGTGTGGGCCCAGCCCCAGCTCTTCCAGATGGACGACGACTTCGTGCCCACCGCCGTGGCCGGCGTCCCCCCCGACGCCTTCTCCGACGTGGGGCAGTACTGGGGCAACCCCCTCTACGACTGGGACGGACACAGGGCCGATCTCTTCGACTGGTGGACCCGGCGGCTGCGCAACGCCGCCCTCCTCTATGACCGGCTGCGCATCGACCACTTCCGGGGCTTCCACACCTACTGGGCCATCCCCGCCGATTCCAAGGTGGCCAAGGACGGCAGGTGGAAAAAGGGCCCCGGCCAGGCCCTGCTGGACCACTTTGCCAGGGAGGTGCCGGAACTGGAGCTCATCGCCGAGGACCTGGGGGTCCTGGACGACGACGTCTGGCAGTTCATCCATCACTCCGGCATCCCCGGCATGAAGATCCTGGTCTTTGCCTTCGACCCCGACGGGGAGAGCTCCTACCTCCCCCACAACTGCCCCCGGGACTCGGTGGTCTACACCGGCACCCACGACACCCCCACCTTCGTCCAGTGGCTCTTTGACGAGGCCACCCCCGCCCAGCGGGACTTCGTCTCCGACTACCTCCGGCTCCGGGCCGACGAGGGCTTCGGCTGGGGGGCCATCTGCGGGGCATGGATGTGCCCCAGCGCCCTGGCCATCGCCCCCCTCCAGGATGTGCTGGGCCTGGGGGCCGACGCCCGGGTGAACTTCCCCGGCACCGCCGGCCCCGAGAACTGGTCCTGGCGGGTCCGCGCCGCCGCCCTCAACCCAGACGTCTCCGGCAAGCTGGCCCACATCACCCGGACCTACCACCGAGGATAGGGATAAAACAGACCGCAACAACTCCAGAAGGAATTGCTGCGGTCTGTCTCATGAATTATCACCGTTAGGACATGTCTGAGTCACATTGTGCCTCCGCTATTCTTTGCAAAAAACTGCCGCAACCAAGAGTAGCATCGTACTTCCCAAAACAATAATAATAAACTTGGAAAACTCATTACTCAAACAGACGTTTTGCTCGGATTTTAAGATTTTCGTGGCACAACGTGAAAACGCCATCATTTGGAGATACAACGCTGTCACCAGAAGACGCAAGAGAATATCTTCTGTCACACATATCCCCACAAGTACTACATAGCCTGCGATATCAATGCCATCAATGCGAATACCAGTCTCCACTTGATATGGCTTTCTGCTATACACTGCAAAAAGAACACGTACTAGTCCAGTTGTAAAAATCACAAAAAGCAACAAAAATACTCTCATATCAGTCCTTTTGGTTCTGAATGGATACTACTAAAGACAATCTACCGATTTCCTCCGATAAATTCTTTGATTCCAGTCGAGTATACCAGTTCATCAAAGTTTTCATCTTTGTAGAAATTGTCTTGTCGACGATATGCACTATAATCGTTTTTCAACCAAATTGTCCTTTCGAGCCAAATAGTTTTCTCCCCATTACCACAATTCGCTTGAATCGCGTCATATAGTGGTGGGACAATAATTCCCAAAACAGTCCCGCCAATACCCAGCGCCGATCCAAGAAATGCACGTAACGCAGCTTGGCTCATGCTTTGCAACGTTTGCTCAGCGGTAGCATTATATTGGACTGTCGTTGGTTCTCCCCATCCTTCCCAACTTAGATCTCGCTGGGTCGAAAAAAGAGCGGGTGAGTTTACCAACTTAAAATGAAGTGTCTTTACACCGCTCGCATCACGAATCGTTAACACAGAAGAACCGTCCTCTTTAATGATCTCAGACAACACAGTCACTTTATGCCATCCATCCTGGTTCTTTTCTTGCGCAGCTGCAAATACTGGTGTCAGGCTAAACAGGCAGGAAAGACAAAGGACAGAAGCAATAAGACGCTTTTTCATATGTACCTCCAATCCTTTTTCCAATCATAGCTTCATCCAATACACTGAGCACATAATTGATCCAGCAACAGGTAGCACAGCATACAATTATAATCACTTAAAACAATGGCATCGCCTCCTCTGGAATATGACACTATGTCTGATTTAATGCTAACATACATCTATTTTTTTGTCAACTATGTATAATGGAATATTTTCTTTCCGTCAAAATACCATTGCAATCCCCTAGGTTTTATGGTGTTTTCTTTACAGATTTGTCAGTTGTAAAATCTGTCGATTTGTTATAGTATATAGGGTACGAAAAAATGTGCCCCGGCTGGTTTCGGGGCTACGAGGTGAACCTATGAGCCTTCGCATCGGCATCGACATCGGCTCCACCACCGTCAAGGTGGTGGTGCTGGATGAGGACAACAAGCTGCTCTTCCGCTCCTATGAGCGGCACTACTCCAAGGCCCGGGAACGGGCCTGCGAGACCCTCCACACCATTGAGGACAGACTTCGGGGCAGGGACGTAAAGCTGGTCATCACCGGCTCAGCCGGCCTGGGCGTGGCCAAGGCCGCCGGCATCGACTTCGTTCAGGAGGTCTACGCCACCGCCGCCGCCGTCAACACCTACATCCCCGGCACCGACGCCGTCATCGAGCTGGGCGGCGAGGACGCCAAGATCATCTTCTTCGGCGGCGCGCTGGAGGAGCGGATGAACGGCTCCTGCGCCGGCGGCACCGGGGCCTTCATCGACCAGATGGCCTCTCTGCTCAACGTCACCATCGACGAGCTGGACGCCCTCTCCCTCAAGCATGAGAAGATCTACCCCATCGCCTCCCGCTGCGGCGTCTTCGCCAAGAGCGACATCCAGCCCATCCTCAACCAGGGCGGGCGGAAGGAAGACGTGGCCGCCTCCATCTTCCAGGCGGTGGTGGACCAGACCGTGGCCGGTCTCACCCAGGGCCGCCCCCTCCAGGGAAAGATCGTCTTCCTGGGCGGTCCCCTCCACTTCCTCATGGGCCTGCGGGAGCGGTTCGTGGAGACGCTGAAGCTGGATGACGAGCACGCCGTCTTCCCCGCCGACGGCGACTGCTTCGCCGCCATGGGCGCGGCCCTGTGCTCCACCGACTATGTGGAGCGTCCCTTCGATGAGGCGCTGAAGCTGCTGGAGGAGTCGGTGGAGGCCAAAAACACCATGGACACCCTCCTCCCCCTCTTTGACGGCCCCGCGCAGTACGAGGACTTCACCGTCCGCCACGATGCCAACCACCCCCCCGAGGTGGACATCCATACCTACGCCGGCGACGCCTGGCTGGGCATCGACGCCGGCTCCACCACCACCAAGATGTGTCTCATCGCCCCCGACGGCGGCCTGCTCTACACCTACTACCACTCCAACCAGGGCAACCCGGTCTCTGTGGTCCTGGAGCAGCTCCGGGAGATCTACCGCCTCTGCGGCGCCCGCATCGCCATCAAGGGCGCCGCCGTCACCGGCTACGGCGAGGACCTCATCAAAAACGCCTTTGGCTGCGACCTGGGCCTGGTGGAGACGGTGGCCCACTACAACGCCGCCGCCCACTTCAACCCCGATGTGGACTTCATCATCGACATCGGCGGCCAGGACATGAAGTGCTTCAAGATCCGCAACGGCGCTGTGGACTCCATCATGCTCAACGAAGCCTGCTCCTCCGGCTGCGGCTCCTTCATCGAGACCTTCGCCAAGGCCCTGGGCTACTCCATCGCCGACTTCTCCAAGCTGGGCCTGTTCGCCCGCAACCCGGTGAATCTGGGCTCCCGGTGTACCGTCTTCATGAACTCCAGCGTCAAGCAGGCCCAGAAGGACGGCGCCGGTGTGGATGACATCTCTGCCGGCCTCTCCATCTCCATCGTAAAAAACGCCGTCTACAAGGTCATCCGGGCCGCCTCCGCCGACGACCTGGGCAAGCACATCGTGGTCCAGGGCGGCACCTTCCTCAACGACGCCGTCCTCCGGGCCTTCGAGCTGGAGCTGGGCCGGAACGTCACCCGGCCCACCATTGCCGGGCTCATGGGGGCCTTCGGGGCCGCCCTGGCCGCCCGGGACCTCCATCTGGAACAGAGCTCCCTCCTGAGCGCCGCCGCTCTGGAGTCCTTCACCCACAGCGCAAAACCTGTAACCTGCAACCTCTGCACCAACCACTGCTCCCTCACCGTCAACAGCTTTGACGGCGGGCGGCGGTTCATCTCGGGCAACCGCTGCTCCCGGCCCCTGGGCAAGGAGAAGGTGCAGCTGCCCGACCTCATGGTCTACAAATACCAGAAGCTCCGCGCCATGGAGGGCAAGGGGGCGGGCGACGGCTCCCGGGGCCGGATCGGCATTCCCTTCGGCCTCAACATGTATGAGAACCTGCCCTTCTGGTACACTTTCTTCACAAAGCTCAACTTTGAGGTGGTCCTCTCCCCCGAATCCTCCCGGAAGCTCTACCTCAAGGGCCAGCACACCATTCCCTCCGACACGGTGTGCTACCCCGCCAAGCTCCTCCACGGCCATGTGGAAGCCCTGGTGGAGGAGGGGGTGGACGCCATCTGGTACCCCTGCATGTCCTACAACAACGACGAGGGCATCGGCGACAACCACTATAACTGCCCGGTGGTGGCCTACTACCCCGAGCTGCTCGCCGCCAACGTGCCCCTGCTCAAGCAGACCAGATATCTGGACCCCTATGTGGGTCTCTGGCGGCACAGGGACTTTGAAAAGCGCATTGCCAAGCTGATGGAAGCGGAGTTCGGCGTCCCCAGAAGGGAGTCGGTCCAGGCGGCAAAGGCGGCCTACGACGCCTATGACGCCTATGTCCACGACGTGCGGGAGACCGGCGCCAAATACATTGCTCAGGCCCGGGCCGAGGGCCGGAACATCATCGTGGTGTGCGGCCGTCCCTACCACATCGACCCGGAGATCAACCACGGCATCAACGACCTCATCACCTCCTTCGGCTTCGTGCTGGTCACCGAGGACGCCCTCTCCTATCTGGAGGACTACGCCCCCCGCAAGGTCCTCAACCAGTGGACCTTCCAGAGCCGGATGTATAACGCCGCCCGCTACGTCTGCACCCAGAGCGACATGCAGGTGGTGCAGCTGGTTTCCTTCGGCTGCGGCACCGACGCCATCACCACCGACGAGATGCGGGACATTCTGGAGAAGGGCGGCAAGCTCTATACCCAGCTGAAGATCGACGACATCAACAACCTGGGCGCGGTGCGCATCCGCATCCGCTCCCTCATGGCCGCCATGGACGCCCGACGGGGCCAGAACAGCGCCGGCAGCCAGGTCACCGCCTGAGCGCCGGCCCCTGCCGGGAAGAATCCGCGGCGGCATCGCACCCATCGCTGAAAGGAACTTATGGTTATGGCAGAATTGGTATATGACAAGACCGGGCGTCTTCTCTTCACCAAGGAGATGAAAAAGGAGTATACCCTCCTGGTGCCCCAGATGCTCCCGGACCACTTTGCCCTGCTGGTGCGCATCATGCAGAATGAGGGCTATAAAGTAGAGATGCTGGGCAACACCGGTAAGCCGGTCATCGACGCCGGACAAAAGTACGTCCATAACGACGCCTGCTACCCCGCCATTCTGGTCATCGGCCAGCTCATCAACGCAGTACAGAGCGGCAAATATGACCCCCACAAGGTGGCCCTGGTCATCACTCAGACCGGCGGCGGCTGCCGGGCTTCCAACTACATCCACATGCTCCGCAAGGCCCTGGAGAAGGCGGGACTGGGCTACGTCCCCGTCGTCTCGGTGAACCTGTCCGGCCTGGAGCACAACCCCGGCTTCAAGCTCACCCTGGGCTTCATCCGCAAAGCCATCTTCGCCGTGATGTACGGCGACCTCATCATGAACGTGGGGAACCAGGTCCGGCCCTATGAGGTCACCCCCGGCGAGACCGACCGGGTCTCGTCAGAGTGCGTGGACTTCCTGCTGGAGGACATGGCCCAGGGAAAGGGGCTCTCCTACAAGTCCATGGTGAAGAATTTCGACCGCATCATCGACCGCTTCAAGGCCATCCCTGTCGCTGGCGAGGAGAAGGTCCGCGTGGGCGTGGTGGGCGAGATCTACGTCAAGTACGCCCCCCTGGGCAACAACAACCTCAACCAGTTCCTCCTCTCCGAGGGGGCGGAGCCAGTGGTCCCCGGCCTGGTGGATTTCCTCATCTTCAAGATCTACAACCGGGATGTGGACGTGGACCTCTACGGTGGAAAGTGGATCAAGCAGAAGGTGTGCCAGCTCTTCGCCACCTATGTCAAGAAGTACCAGCACGCCCTCATCGACGCCCTGAAGCGTTCCAACCGCTTCCGCGCCCCCGGCGACTTTGACGAGCTCCACAGCTACATCAAGGGCTACCTGGGCGACGGGAACAAGATGGGCGAGGGCTGGCTGCTCACCGCCGAGATGCTGGAGCTCATCCACACCGGCGTGCCCAACATCGTCTGTACCCAGCCCTTCGGCTGCCTGCCCAACCACATCGTGGGCAAGGGCATGATCCGCAAGCTCAAGGACGACTACCCCTGGAGCAACATCGTGGCCATCGACTACGACCCCGGCGCCACCAAGATCAACCAGGAGAACCGGATCAAGCTCATGCTGGCCAATGCCCGGGGGCTCGCCAAGCAGCACGCCGAGGAGGAGGCCGCCGCCCAGACCCATTCCGCAGAACCCGTCACCGTGTAATCTTCCTCCCCGGCCTCCCGATGGGCAGGCCGGGGAGTCCATTATCCCAGGCGCAAGACAGGAGGCACCAGCATGGAACAGCTCCACTTTGTGGACGCATGCACCGACGAACACTTTCGCGCCATGTCCCTCATCCACGCCCTGGGATGGCGGGAGTTCCCCACGGGACGCCGTCCCGTGGGGGCCCCAGAATTTTGATCTGCGCGGGGCAAATGAATTGCCCCGGCATCGAGATTTTGCCAAAAGGCAAAATGCTCGGCACGCGCCACCAGGCGCGGGGTGTCCCGCCAGCCCAGGCGTAAGACAGGAGGTACCAGCATGGAACAGCTCCACTTTGTGGACGCATGCACCGACGAACACTTTCGCGCCATGTCCCTCATCCACGCCCTGGGATGGCGGGAGTTCCCCACG
>NZ_JAPFEA010000008.1 GCF_026169115.1 Intestinimonas sp.
CAGCATGACTTTGATTTCCGGCAGCAGCCCCTGAACCTGTGTGTAATTTCGTTTCCGCATAACGATACCCCCTGATGTAGTCTATTTTCCTACATCAGGGGGTATTTTGTCACTGTCCGTTTTTACTGGTTCAGTTCATTCCGGGAGGATTTTTATTACCGCATCAACGTCATCCATCTCCGCCTGCCCCCTCTGCGGGAACGCACGGAGGATATTTTGCCCCTGGCGGAGAGCTTCCTGCGTAAATTCAACCGGGAGCTTGGCCGGAATATCACAGGCTTTTCGCCAGAGGCTGCCCTGGCCCTGCAGCAGTACCAGTGGCCGGGAAATATCCGAGAACTGGAAAACTGCATTGAACGGGCCTTCAATTATAGTACCGGCACATCCATCAACACATCCTGTCTGAATCTTCCCACGACAGAGACCGATCCGCCACAGGCAGAAATTGGAGCAACATGGACGCTCAAGCAGGTCCGGGAGCAGTCAGAAAAAACGGCCATCCGGCGGATGCTGAAACTATGCAATGGGAATAAAAAGGAAACTGCTGAACGACTCGGGATTGACCGAAGCATCCTCTATGATAAGATCAAGCGCTATGGATTGAGCAATACCTGATGTACAAAGTGGGTGCTCTGCCAGAACTGGCAGGGCACCCACTTTGTGTTTGTGTTGGAAAAAGACACTCTGTTTTCTCTCTGTGTTTGAGAAATCCTACATTCCCTCCCCACTCACCTCAGACAACAACGTCCTTTCGAAAATTTTTATTTCATTTTTACGTTCATTTTCCCTCTGAATGCTGAAAAATAGAAGTATTTTCGTATTTCATTTCTGTATTCACGCTTTGAATGGCCATCCAAAGAAAAATTGGTATATAGATTGCTTTTTATATAGGGTCGACAGCGAGATGGCACAGTCGTCCATCCCGTCCAGGTTCGAACTATAATGCAATGGGAGAGATTTGTGTGGAAAAACAGAGACTATCAATGCCAAAACCGACACTGTTGAAAATTTTAATCAGCCTGCTGATTATTGCAGTGTTCTGGGTGGTCCCCGCGCCCGCTCCACTGACCCAGATTGGTATGCGCGTGATTGGTGTGTTTATCGGTACAGTACTGCTACTGAGTCTGGTGGACACAGTGTGGCCCGCGATTCTGGCAGTGGCCCTGCTGGGCCGTACCGGCGTGGCTTCATTGAACGCAGCCATTGCTGGGACCCTGGGAAGCTGGATCGTATACTTTGTTCTGATGAGCTTTGTCATGACTTATGCTCTAAACAAGTCTGGCTTCACTGATCGGCTGGTAGCAAAATTCATGAGCATGAAATTCGTCAGCAAGAGTCCCTGGGTGTTCACCAGTTCCATGGCCACCATCGGACTCATCTTGGCCTGCTTTATGGATCAGGTCCCCGCTGCCGCCTTCATGCTGATGTTTGCCAACAAGGTCTATGAGGAGCTCGGCTATACCAAGAAGGATGCCTATCCTCACATTGCCAACATCATGGTGATCTATGCCGTGATTATCGGCGGTGCCATGACCCCCATTTCCCACTCCCTGGCCCTGCTGGGTATGGGCATCTATGAGGCTGCCGCTGGTGCCAGCATGAGCCTGTTCACCTATTTGACCTTTGGTGTGCCTACCGGTCTGGTGCTCTATGTGTTCCTCACCGCCGTCATGCGGCTGACCTGCCGCAAGGTGGACATGAGCAAGTTTGAACACTTCGATGTGCAGAAGGTGCTTAAGCAACAGGGCAAAATGCAGCTGCGGGAGCTCATTACCGTCATCATTTTCTTCGGCACCGTAGTCATGTGGATGCTGCCCGGCGTGGCCGGTATGTTTACCGAGGCCCCCTGGGTAGCGGCACTGAACGATTATGGCATCACCTTCTGGGCCATTCTCTCCGTGGTACTCATGGCGGTCATCAGCGTCAATGATGAGCCCATCATCAACCTCAAGGAGGTCATGAACAGTCAGATCAACTGGGCCATCCTGATTTTCATCGCCATCGGCGTCTATCTTGGCAGCGCCATGTCCAACGAGCTCACCGGCATCAACGCCTGGATCACCTCCAACATCACCCCCCTGACCAGCTCTGTTCCCCCCATTGTGGTGGTCCTTATCATCACCACTGCCGGCGTGCTGCTGACCAACTTCGCCTCCAATGTCTCCACCATCACGGTAATGACCGGTGTAGGCGTGTCCCTGGCCCTCGCCAGCGGCGGCGCCATTAACCCTGCCGGCATCGCCCTGTGCACCACCATGGCCGGCTCCTGCGCCTACCTGCTGCCCTCCTCCTTCGCCTGTATCGCCATGCTCCATGGCAACGACTGGAGTGACAGCAAGAAGGTCTACATCTTCGGTATCGTTATGATGGTCGCCAGCTCTTTGGCCATTGGCCTGGTGGGCTACTCCGTTGGCTGCGCCCTAACCTAAGCACAAGACCTTGCAATCAAAGCTCATTTTATGATAAATCATCAGAAAGGAACGATCATATGGCTCGCAAAGTAATCATCACCGTTGCACAGACCGGCGCTTTCCATGGGAAGGAGGCCAACCCCAACATCCCCCTGACCCCCAAGGAGATCGCGGATTCCGCTTATGAGTGCTACAATGCAGGCGCCGCCATCGTCCATGTACACGCCCGTGACAAGGAGGGAATCTCCACCAATGATCCCGCAGTTTACAATGAGATCGGCGCTGGTATCCGGGCCAAGTGCAATCTAATCACCCAGTATTCCACCGCCCCTGCCAACCGGGCCGGTACCTGTGCAGAAGACGGCATGAAGCTGCTTTATGATAAGGATCTGGTCAAGCCCGACATGTGTTCCCTGGACTGCTCCCTCATCAGCACCAGCTGGGGCGGTCGCACCTTTGTCTACGAATGGTACCGTGACTTCCTCATCAAATATGCCAAGATGATGAAGGACATGGGGATCAAGCCTGAACTGGAGTGCTTTGAACCCACCTCCGTAGAGGACATCTTTAACATTCTCCAGCCCGCTGGCGTTTTGGACGGTCCTGTCTCCCTCTCCTTTGTGATGGGCATGGACAAAATCAGTCAGGGCGCCATCTCCTTCTCCGAAGAGAACCTGGACTTTATGATTAAGAAGCTGCCCCGGGATCAGTTCGTCAACTTCTCCACCATCTCCATCGGCGCTAAGAACCATGTGCCCGGCATGGCCATGACCGTTCTGAAGGGCGGGGGCGCCCGCGTGGGCATGGAGGACAACATCTATTATGCCCCCGGTGAGCTGCTCAAGAGCAACGCCCAGATGGTAGAGCGCGCAGTGCGCATCATCCGTGAACTGGGTCTGGAGGTCGCCACCCCTGACGAGGCCCGCGATATTCTGAATATCCCTCACCTAAAGTAAGTGTATTTCTCCTCCTGAACACCCTTCATACTCTTCCTCCTAAACATATTAACTGTTCCAGTGGGGTGCCGCAATCGAGAATTGTGGCACCCCACTTTTTCTGCATCGGACAACAGATGGCAGCTCAGTTAGAAAATAAAGACTTGTAAGTCTCTGATATACGTTTCAGTGGCGCAGAAAAGAAGTACAAAGCCGCGAAGTATCTGCTTGCCCGCACAGGGAAAGGAACGGGCGAAATCAATGGATAGAGGTAATCAATGGGGCCCCCACAAAGGGCATGGCCCTTTGTGGGGAGAGGAGACGCCCCAGGAGGTCAACGCCATCGGAGTCGAGTTCGCACAGAAGCAGTTTCCGGACTATGAGGTCCTGGTGGCCACCCACATAGACACCAACCACCTGTACAACCATCTGGTGGTCAACAGTGTGAGTTGTGCGGACGGCAGAAAACTCCACCAAAACGCCGCTGACCTTCAGCGGCACCGGCAGGTGAATGATGAGATCTGTATGGCCCACGGGCTGAGCGTGCTGGAGCCGCCGAAAAAGCACACCCGGAAACGGCAGATGCGGCCTGGGGAGTATCAGGCAGGGCTCCGTGGTGACAGTTGGAAGCTGGATCTAATCCAGGCAATCAATGAAGCGCTGGAGTACGCAGACGACCGGGAGAGTTTTATTGAGAACATGGCGTACGAGGATTACGAAATCAGCTGGGTGCCAACTCGGAAGCACATCTATCCATAGCGTCCACCTGATGCTCCATGCCGCCCTGGACCGGGCAGTGAAAGAGCAGCTTATTCCCCGGAACCCCTGTGAGGACTGCATCGTCCCAAAGCCCCGGAAGCTGGACATGAAAGTTCTCTCCCCAGAGCAGATGGGGGCCTACCTGGAAGCCGCACAGCGGCGGGAGCTGCTCCCTATGTTCTATCTGGAGCTGGTCAGCGGTCTTCGACAGGGAGAGCTGGTGGCCCTGCGATGGGAGGACGTGGATATCCAGGGCAAAACGATCTCCGTCAGCAAGCAGTATGTCCGCAACCCGGATGGCTCCCTGGAACTCACTCGGCCCAAAACGGAGAACTCAGTGTGGCTGGTATCTATTCCGCAGGCGGCGGTGGATTTGCTGATCCAGGAGCACGACAAGCACCCGGATAGTCCCTACCTGTTCCCCTCCCCTATCACCGGGGAAATGCACCATCCAGATTCGGTGGTGAACCTCCATAAGAAGATTCTAAAGGATGCTGGGCTCCCCCACATCCGCTTCCACCACCCACGCAACAAGGCAGAAGCAGGACGAAGCGGCCCAGACCATGGGAAACTTCATGGAGCAGGTCATGTAAGACAGAGAAAAAAGCCGAGCAGGAAGTACAACTTCCTGCCCGGCACTCTTTGAATCTTTCCGTCTCTTTCCCCGTGTGGGTCAGAAGTTTGACCCACATTTTACCCCACAGCAAAAATCAAAATTTGCAATAAAAAATCCTCAAAAACCGAAGTTTTTGAGGATTTTTGGAGCTGCTGGGCAGATTCGAACTGCCGACCTCATCCTTACCAACAGCGGTTTTTCATTTTTTCTAGCCTTTTTTGATGTTTTACAGGTATTTTTTCTCCGGACGGATTACTTTCCGTCACTCTTTGAACGCAGAAATTCCACCTGTTCCACCGCTGTCTGTGGCTGGTTTTGTGGTCAACCCACGATTTACGCAAGCGCTGCTTGCGCAAATTATTATCTTCCCTGGCACCGAATCGTTCGAGTTTCTATCGACAATGGGAGCTGCCCAGCTTCTTCCGCTCCGTATTTCCCTAACTTCAAATTGGCAAGTAATCTTTCTCCCAAGTCTTTGCTGCTCACCTGGACTTGAATCAACATTTGCAGGGCTGTAAACAAAGACATATTGTTCCGTTCTGAGATGCGGAGATTTCCGCCATCCTCACCGTTCCGGCGTCAGATTCCCCTTGAGTCCAGCATCTCGGAGGACCATGCTCCGCCGGTCTGCCTGATCTTCCCCGGCTCCGGCCAGTTCCTCCAGGGGATGGGCGGGGGTGTGGTAGGGCACCACCCGGTCAAAGGAGTTGACCCCCTCCAGGGCTTCCCGCTCCCGGTCGGTGCAGTGGACGGGGAGCCGGCAGAAGGCGGCCAGCCCCTCCTTTTGGAGGCGGGCGCTGCCCGTCCCCCCCTCCACCGTGCCGGTGAGGAGGACGGCCCCGGCAAAGCGCCGGGCCAGGGCCTCCAGTTCCGGGGCCCGCAGCTGGGGGTCGCTGACAAAGCAGAGGCCCACCGCCGGGGGCCGGTCCCCCAGGGGCAGGGGAGATAGGCCGGAGAGGCCCTCCCGCAGCGCTTCCCGGGTCCAGCGGCAGTCCCGGGCTGCCCAGGCCAGCTGCTCCAGGAAGTGGCCGTCCCCATAGAGGGGCAGGTCCGGCCAAGCCCGGTGGAGCAGCAGGGCCAGCTCCAGCCCCCGGCCATATTTGGGCACCGGCAGCAGGAGGCTCCCCTGGTGGGCGAGCAGTTCCTCCGCCCCGGTAAGCAAATCACGCACCATCTCCCCGGCACTTCGCGGCTCCGGGCCGTATGCGCTGTCCAGCACCGCCAGATCCGCCGCCACGCCACGGATGGGGTCGGCGGCGTATGCCCAAGAGTGCTCCGTATAGTCCCCGCTGAAAAGTAGGCTTCGCCCCTCCAGGCGGAATTGATACCACAGGCTGCCGGCGCAGTGGCCGGAGCGGCCCCAGCGGACTGCCAGGCCGGCGGGCGGGACAAATTCTGCGAGGCTGCTCCGCCTCTGGGGCCGCGTTTTCAGCTGCTCCAGAGTCTCAGCGCTGGCTACCACCGTCCCGGCAAACCCCTGCTCCTCCAACCAGGGTATGGCTCCACTGTGGTCGGCGTGGGAGTGGGTGAGGAAGATATAGGATAGATTTTGGATCTCCTGCGGCGTCAGGTGGGGCCAGGGCCGCTCGTCCTCGGCCATGAGGCCGCAGTCCACCAGAAAGGAGAGTGCCTCCCCCTCCACCAGAAAGCAGCTCCTGCCGTGCTCCCCCACGCCCCCGGCAAATTTCACCCGCATCAGCCCCTCCCCTTTCTCTCGGTGAGGGCGTTCATTACCAGCAGGGTGCCGGTTGTGATGAGGACGCAGAGCACCGCCATGGCCATGCCCAGGGAGACGCTGCCCTGCTCAAACTCCCGGTTGATGTAGGTGGACACCACCAGGGTGTTGGGGGGCGCGATGAGGCTGGCGGTGACCAGCTCCCGGAAGGCGATGATGAAGATCATCATCCACCCGGCCACGATGCCCTTGGAGATCATGGGCAGGGTCACCCGGCGAAATACATAGGCAGGACTTCCGCCGAAGGTGCGGCCCGCCTGGACCAGGTTGTCATTGATCTGGGTGAAGGCGGAGGTGACATACTGTACCGTGTAGGGCAGGTACAGCACCACATAGGCCAGCACCATGATGCCGATGGTATTGTAGAGGGGCAGCAGCTTGTAGATAGCGTTCCAGAAGAGCATGATGCCGATGATGAGCACGATGCCCGGCAGCATCTCAGGCAGCAGACTCACCCCCTCCACCACCTTTCCCAGCCGCCCCCTGGCCCGGCGCACTGCCAGCACCACCGCCGTACCCAGTACGGAGCAGATGGTGGCGGAGGACACCGCCAGAAAGACGCTGTTCTTGATGGCATCCAGACTTTTGGGGGTGGTGAACAGCTCCATATAATGGGCCAGGGTGAAGTTGCCAGGAGCCAGGCCGTAGCCCCGGAGGTTAATCAAGGAGGTGGCGATGATGGAGAAATAGGGGATACCGATGGCCACCAGAATCACCAGAGCCACCCAGCCCCAGGCCAGGGCCAGTCCGCCCCGTGAAAGCTTGTGTTGGGCCGGGCGGGACCCCTTTCCGCTCACCAGGCGGTAGGTTCTCTTGCTGGTAATGTAGTTTTGCAGCAGCCACATCCCCATACAGATGCAGACCAGTATAGATGAGAGGCTGGCGGAGCGGCCAAAGTCGATGGGGGCAGTGGTGGAGTAGCGGTGGATATCGGTGGTGAAGACATAGAAGCCGATCCGCCGGCCCAGGGTGTAGGGGGTGCCGTACTCCGACAGGGTCTTGACGAACACCAGCAATACCCCGATGGCGTAGTTGCCGGTGAGGAGGGGGGCGAAGATCTTCCGCAGCCGCAGAGTGAACCCCGCGCCAAAGACCGCGCCGCTCTCCTCCAGGCTGGCCGGGATGTTCAGCATGGCGTTTTTCAGTATGGTCATGAGGAAGGGGAATACATGTAGGCTCATCACCAGTACCAGCCCGCCGAAGGAGAAAAATCTCTCGGAGAAAGAGCCGGTGGCGGGAAAGAGCTGCTGGAAGAGTCCACGCTTCTGCATAAACAAGATCCACCCCATTGAGGCGATGTAGGGGGGAGTCATAAAGGGCACCATGAACAGGATGTCCAGCCATTTATGGCGGCCCACCTGGGTGCGGGAGAGAAAATAAGCGGTGGGGGCGGCAATGAGGGTGGAGCAGAGCACCACGCTCACCCCCAGGAGCATGGAGTTGGCGATGGTCTGAAGATTTTCGCTGTCCGCAATAATGGACCAGGCCTGATACAGGTCAAGGCGGCCATCGATGATGACCGCCTTGGCGAATACGGTGATCAGGGGACAGAGGATCAGACCCGCCAGGAATACCAGTAGCAGCCAAAGCAGGGCGCTGCTTTTCCAGGTCGTGGATGATCTCATGGTTCCTCCCGTCCAGCCTTACTGGCAGATCTCGTTGAGCTTGGCGGCAGTTTCAGAGGCCACGCCCATCATCTCTGTCCAGTCGCTGTCGATCTGCGGAATGTCCTCCAGGTTGGTGCGGCCCTCGCACTTCACATCGCTGCGGCCGGGGAGCAGATAGGCCTCGGCCACCATCTGCTGGGCCTCGTCGCTGTACAGGAAATCGATGAAGGCCTTGGCGTTGTCGGCGTTGGGGGCGGTGTTCATGATCATGGCGGGCCGGGGGTTGATGACGGTGCCGGTGGCGGGATAGTAGATATTCAAGGGCTCGCCCTTGGCCATGGAGGAGTAGGCGTTGTAGTCCACGCCGGCGATGAGGATACCCTTCTCGCCGGTGGTCACGGCCTCCAGCGCGGCTTTGTTGGCGCCGGGGACGGTGAGGCCGTTGTCGGCCCAGGACTGCAGGATGTCTGCGCCGCCCTCCACGCCGGTGACGAAGCCCGCCAGGAAGTCCTTGCAGGCGCCGGACTTCTCCGGGTCGGGGATGGCGATATTGTCGGTGTAGTCGGCCCCGGCCAGATCGGCCCAGTCGGCGGAGAGTTTAGGGTAGATGGTGGTATTGTAGATGACGCCCACGGCAGAGGCGCTGGTGCCGAAGAGCATGCTGTCTTCGTCGATCCAGTTGGCCTTGTTGTCGTTCTCAGGGGTGTAGCTCATGATCTGGCCGCTCTCCTTCATAGAAAGGCCGTCAGACCAGGAGGCCAGAATGACCACATCTGCAACGGGATTGGCCTTTTCTGTCTCAAGGCGGGCCAGGATCTCGCCGGTGGTGCCCTGGAACTGCTCCACCTCCACGCCGGTTTTCTTGGTGAAGGCGGCGGCCAGGTCATCGGCCAGTCCCGCGGGGCTGGGCATGTATACGGTCACCTTGCCGGACAGCTGAGTGGAGGACTCGCTGCCATGGGGCTGCTGCGTCTCCTGGCTGGTCTGACCCTTGGCGCTGTCAGCGCCGCTGTTGTCGGCGCTCTGGCCGCAGGCGGCCATGCTCAGGCTCATGACACCGGCCATCAGCAGGGCCGCGATCTTTCTCTTTTTCATGTTTATTCTCTCTCCTTTTTGCATGTGATGATATCTTTGGGATCTATGTAAATGGACAGCATCTGGCCGGGGACAACCCGCTGGCTCTGGTGGAACATCCATGTTACATCGTTATGGTTGGCGGTGACCTCATAGCTGTCGCCCAGATATTGGACACTGCGCACCGGTAGCTCATAGTGGCAGGCCCCCTCAGCAGGCTCGGTCCGGGCGGCTTCCGGGCGGAACAGCTGGGTGTCGCTGAGCCAGTTGGATTTGCCCACAAACCGGGCCACAAAGGCGGTGGCCGGGTGGTGGTAGATCTTCTCGGGGGTATCGTACTGGTCCACCACGCCGCCGTTCAAAACAGCGATCTTGTCGCTCATACTCATGGCCTCGGTCTGGTCATGGGTGACAAACACCGCCGTCACCCCCAGTCGGGAGACCAGCGCCTTGAGCTCATGGCGCATCTCCTCCCGCAGCAGGGCATCCAGGGCGGAGAGGGGCTCGTCGAACAAAATACAGCTGGAGCGGATGACGATGGCCCTGGCAAAGGCCACCCGCTGCTGCTGCCCGCCGGAGAGCTGGTGGGGATAGCGGCCGGCATACTCCTCCAGCCGCACCGCCCGCAGGGCCTCGAGGACTCTGGTATTCAGGTCCGCCGTGTCCTTCCGGGCCCGGAGGCCGAAGGCCACATTCTCAAAGACCGTCATGTGGGGCCATAGAGCGAAGTCCTGAAAGACGAAACCCAGTTCCCGCTTCTCCGGAGGTAGGTTGATTTTCTTCTCAACGGAGAAGGCGCATACCTCATCCAGCCAGATCTCCCCAGTGTCCGGGGCCTCCAGGCCAGCGATCATCCGCAGCAAGGTGGTCTTGCCACAGCCGGAGGGGCCCAGGAGGGTGGTAAAGCTGCCGCTGTCCACCGTCAGGTCGGTGGGCCGGATGACCTGCTTTCCACCGAATGATTTTGTGATGTTGGTCAAAGAAATCTTCATAAGTACACACTCCGATTAAGAATTTTACCCTCCCCTCATAAAATTTTGCAACCGCGTTTTAGTTAATTGAAGGTAAAGATTCTGTAAACTGCCAATTGGAAGCAAACTACGCGACTTTCCCCGAAGCTGTGATGCTGTAGACAATGAAAACATTCCCCCGTTGCATCCATCGTAGAAGTCACAAGCGTGGTCAACATGGAGGTATCGGGAGAGGCCGCAGAGCGGCGAGGAAGAGGGGTTTCGTGGAGCGCTCCGCAAACGGCAGCGACCACAGCCAGATGAAGCATACGACTCCCGCGAGTACCATCAGCCTCTTACCTACTACGCCTATGCAAAAGACCTCTGCGAGCACTACGCCTTCGACCGGAACAAATATTCCCTCTGTGTGAAGGAAAAAAGATTCATTGCCGCCACCAAAAGTGACTTCTCCAAACTGAAAGAGGACCTGCAGTTTCTGGAAAATGCCCTGAAAACCGTGCTGTCGGAATACAAAGACTACTTCCGGGAGCGGTTCATAGAGGGTCTGTCCATCCGCAAATATGACGAGGCCCATCAGTTGAACCGGGGCAGTGTGGACTATCTGCAAAAGAAATTCTTTTCTGCTCTGGCCTGCCTGCTGAAAGAATGGGACGAGGCGGAGGGACTATGCCGACTGCGGAAACCAGTACAAAAGTGAATTACCGTAACCTTAAACGGAGCGTCTGCGACAAAGCAGGCGCTCCGTTTTTTCCTGTCAAGAGTGTGTCAAAGGGATATGATCTCCCCAATACATAGTGAAAAGGAGCATCAGACGGTGCCTGAGAACTATGTCAAAACCATGTCATGTGCAAATGCTATCGGCAAGAGAAGTAGATGGGTGCTCGTGCAAGATTGCAGAGTCCGCGTTCAGCAGACAGATCAAAATCGGAGTATTCCACTTTTATCAGGTCGCAAAATTTAGTCGGAGGTCTTATAGAATTTAAGTTTTTAATGGGTACACAGTGCGGAAATTTTCGGCAGGAGGTTGTAATGATGAAGGAATCCAGTTACAAAAGCTACGACGAACTGCCGCTGTTTCTTAATTCGGAATTGGTGGCGAAGGTGCTGGGTGTCGCGCCGTCCAGTGCCTATGAACTGATGCACGAACCGGACTTCCCGGTGCTGCGCATCGGCAACAGAATGGTAGTACCAAAGGAATGATTCATCCAGCGGGTGAAAAAACACACAAGGGGTGAAGCATGAAAAACAACGACCACGGAAATTTTTTCTCTCTGCCCAATGAGATTTTTCTGCTCCCGATTCAAAAGGTGATCGACCAGTTTTACGAACGGCAACTGTCTGCGCTGGAACAAGCAACAACTCGACAGCGAGCGCAGCAGCAGGCGGAGAAGTCCGGTGTGGAGTTCATTCCTTCTGACAAAGAACAGAGCGCATGACCACGCCGCTGCGCGGCCTGTGATGAGTTGTGTGCGGCGATGGCAGTGCGGGCAGGGCACACGCCCCACCCAAGTTGCAGGGCACGGTGTGCGGGCTGTGTGCGCCAAGCGTCCGGCTCTCCCAAACCAAAATGTTCGGGTGCAGCAGTCGGTCGATTTTAGTGCAGGATAAAGGCAGGGGGTCGCAAGCGACCCTCCAGCCGGTCACACCGTCCCGCAAAGCGGGGCGGCGCAAGGGTTTGCGGGCTTTTGGAGGCGGGGGTCTAAGGTGGTCGGTTTGGATCAATTCGGGCGTCACAGGTGGCCGGAATGGAGCAGGAAATCCCGCAAGCCCGCTGAAATTAAGGGGTTCAGAGGTGCACCCGCGGGGGTCACCTTGGGGATATTGGCCCGTTTTTGAGCCGATTTCAGCACTGATTAAAATTGTGAATGTTCTGATAATAAAACGAGGTTCCAGTGGCTATTTTCCGTTTCTGTGGTATGGTGTGTTGCTGACAAGGAGAGGAGGTACACACCATGCGAGAAACACTGGAAGACCTATACTACGGGAACATCACTCCATACGACCGCCAGATCCGTTCCGGCACATCCCTGATGAACGCGATGGAACAGTCGCAGGAGTGCGAAGAACAGTTGACTAAACTGCTGGAGGACAAAGCCTACAGTCTGCTGCTGCGGCTCATCAACGCGGAGAACGAGATCGGCAGCACGCTGGCTCTGGAGAATTTCATCCTGGGCTTCCGTCTGGGAACGCGTCTGATCCTGGAAGCGCTGGACGAAGACGATGGCAGTCTGGTGGAACTGCTCCGCAGAGATGGCCGAAGGGAGGAGCAAGGATGACCACGAATCGACTGCCTATCCAACGCTGCCGCTACTGCGGCAGTGATGACCTCGGGCTGGGCTGGCAGCACGGTGAGGGGATCGTCACCTTCAAGAAGCACGGCATCCTGGGCAACCGGATGCGCTGCCTGATCTGCCGCCGCTGCGGTGCAGTGCTGTTCCAATGGGTGGCAGAGCCCCACAGGTTCCCACCCATCCGGTGAACCCTGCAAAAACTGCATCACAAATCAAAGAGAAAAATACCTGGAGGTGAGAAAGAACATGGCAAAGCGAAGACCGTCCGGCGACGGCATGGTCCGCAAGCGGGAGGACGGACGCTGGGAAGGCCGCATTGTAGTCGGCCACAAGGAAAATGGCGAACCCATCTTCCGGTATGTGCTGGCCAGAACACAGAAGGAACTGCTGGACAAGCTCCACCGGGACATGGAACTCTATCAGGACGCGGAACTCACGGAGGAGAGCCGCTTGACCCTGAGCGAGTGGCTGGACCGGTGGATGGAGGACTATGCCGCGCACACTCTGCGCCCCAACACCCTGCGTAGCTATGAGCAGTACGCGCGGTGCTATATCAAACCCTATCTGGGAAACAAGGTGATCTCCCGTATCACAAGAGTGGACATTCAAAAGCTGTACGCCAAGCTGAAGTGGGAGGGCCGTGTCCACGAACATCCGGAGCACGGCCATGAGTTGTCGGACAGCATGGTGTGCCGCATCCATGCCATGCTCCACCGGTGCCTAAGGGATGCAGAGACCGCCCATGTGATCGCAAGAAACCCGACAGATGGGGCCACGGTGCCCAAGGTGGTGAGCAAGCCCAAGCAGGTCCTGAGCCGTGAGCAGATGGATGCCTTCCTGGAGGTGGTGGAACAGGATCCGGTCTGGCGGGACTTCTTCTACACCGAGCTGACCACCGGCCTGCGCCGGGGTGAGATCTGTGGACTGATGTGGAAGGACTTTGATGAAAAGGCGGGGACGCTGAAGATCCTCCGCTCAGTGAACGTGCCAAAGCGAGGTGAACTGGAGATCGGGGAGACCAAGACCAGCCGGGGCAGACGGACCATCCATCTGCCGCCCAGCACTGCGGCGCGGCTGGCGGAGCGGAAGAAGCACGCCGTCAGTCAGTGGATCTTCCCAGAGCCCCTTGCGCCGGAAAAGCCGGTCCGCCCCAGTGCCGCCTACTACTGGATGAAGGTGATCCTGAAAAAGGCGGGACTGCCGCACCTCAGATTTCACGATCTGCGCCACACGTTCGCCACTCACGCCCTCACCAGTGGGGTGGACGCTAAGACCCTCTCCGGCATTCTGGGTCACACCAACGCATCCTTCACCCTGGATACCTACACCCATGTGACGCCGGATATGCAGAAAGCTGCCAGCGATGTGGTGGGCGGCTTCCTGGAA
The DNA here is from genome assembly GCF_026169115.1 of Intestinimonas sp. Lineage (GTDB taxonomy): Bacteria > Bacillota > Clostridia > Oscillospirales > Oscillospiraceae > Intestinimonas. Next base: position 13,786 of record NZ_JAPFEA010000008.1, read on the forward strand.
CAGATCTTTGGGAAGGAGCTGAAACCATGGCAAAGAGACGCAAGCAAGGCACCGGAACCATAAGGCAGCGCAAGGATGGGCGCTGGGAGGGACGGGCGGTCATCGGCTATGACGAAAGAGGACTTCCCAAAACCAAAAGTGTCCTGGCCAAAACCAAACGGGAGTGTCAGGAAAAACTGAAAACGCTGTTGGAGACCGTGAGCGGTCCCAAAGCGGAGAAGATCCGCCCCGACATGGCCTTTGGAGAGTGGCTGGACTTCTGGTATCAGAATTGGCCCAAACCCAAACTCCGTCCCACCACCCAGGCCTGCTACGAGGGCAAGATCTATCGGCATATCATTCCGGAACTGGGGAAGATCCCACTGAACCAGTTGACGCAAAAGGACCTCCAGCAGTTCTATACCAAGCTGAAAAAGAGCGGGCGGCTCATCCGCACCCAACAGTTTGGCGAGGGCCTGTCCGACACCATGGTCCGGGGTTGCCACGCCACCTGCCGCTCGGCGCTGGAAAAGGCGGTGCAGGAGGGACTGCTCCGCACCAACCCGGCCATTGGCTGTAAGCTGCCGCCCAAGCGGGGCCGGGAGATGCAGGTGCTGGGGCGGCAGGAGCTCCAGCGGTTCCTCATCCAGGCCCAGGCTGAGGGCTACTATGAGTTGTTCCTCCTGGACTTATGTACCGGCCTGCGCCGTGGGGAGCTGATGGCTCTCCAGTGGGAGGACCTGGACTTCGATACCGGGGTGCTGACGGTGAACAAGCAAGTCTATGAGGTGAATGGCAAGCTCCAGCTGAGCGTCCCCAAAACCAAAGCGTCGATCCGAAAACTACTCCTGCCGCCGGGCGTGGTGGAGGTGCTGCGGGAGTATCGGAGCCGTGTGGATTCCCGGTGGCTGTTTCCGTCCCCGGTGAAGGAGGACACGCCCCTCTCTCCCGGTGTGGCGCGGAAGCGGCTCCAGATCATATTGCAGCGGGCCGGGTGTAAGAAAATCAGGTTTCACGATCTGCGCCACACTTTTGCCACCCTGGCACTGGAGAACGG
>NZ_JAPFEA010000087.1 GCF_026169115.1 Intestinimonas sp.
GACCTCCTCCCAGGGGGGCAGATCGTCCTCGGGCAGCTCTGCCGGGACCGGCTCCGCTGGGGCAAAGCGCAGCTGGGTGCTGCGCAGTCCATAGACCGCCGTCAGCTCCGCCGCCACCCGGTCCAGCAGCTCCGCCGAAAGGGGCCGCAGGCCGGTCAGCTCCGCCTGAAGACTGCGGTCAGTCTTGTCAATAACGGCAGAACACACCGCCGTCTCCCCCAGCAGGCTCCGAAACTCCGCTGTGGGGCTCCAAGCGGAAAAGAGAGTGAAAAACGGGATCTTGTCAGGCATGGTCGCTCCGGCTCCTTCTCTAAGGGTTTTTCAGGTTCAAAGGGTCTCGATGAGGTGGAAGAGCTCGTCCACCAGCTCCTCCTGGGGCACCTTTTTCACGATCTCTCCCTTGCGGAAGAGAAGTCCCACGCCGTCCCCGCCGGCGATGCCCACGTCGGCCTCCCGGGCCTCCCCCGGGCCGTTGACCACGCAGCCCATGACGGCCACAGTGATGGGCTTGCGGACGCCGCGCAGACGGCCCTCCACCTCATTGGCCAGACCGATGAGGTCGATCCTGGTCCGGCCGCAGGTGGGGCAGGCAATGAGCTCGGGGGCGTCCTTCCGGAGCCCCACCACCCGCAGGATATCCTGGGCGGCATAGACCTCCTCCACCGGATCGGCGGAGAGGGAGACCCGGATGGTGTCGCCGATGCCCAGGGCCAGCAGGCCGCCGATGCCCACAGCCGACTTCAGCATCCCCATCCGGGGGGTACCGGCTTCGGTCAGCCCCACATGGAGGGGGTAGTCGCTCTCGGCGGCCATCTTCCGGTAGGCGGCGATGGTGCCGGGGACGCTGGAGGTCTTGAGAGACACGCAGATGTCGTCAAAATCCCAGCGGTTGAGCAGCTTGATGTGACCGAAGGCCGACTCCACCAGAGCCTCGGGGGTGGGGCCGCCGTACCGGTCCAGCAGCTCCTTTTCCAGGGAGCCGCCGTTGACGCCGATGCGGATGGGGATATTTTTTCCGGCACAGGCCCGGGCCACCGCCTTGACCCGGTCTGCGCCGCCGATGTTGCCGGGGTTGATCCGCACGGCGTCGGCGCCGGCGGCCACCGACTCCAGCGCCAGCTTGTAGTCAAAGTGGATGTCCACCACCAGAGGGATGTGGATGCGCTCCCGGATGGCACCAACCGCCTTCGCCGCCGCCAGATCGGGCACCGCCACCCGGATGATCTCACACCCCGCCTCCTCCAGCCGGAGGATCTGCGCCACGGTGGCCTCCACATCGTCGGTGCGGGTATTGCACATGGACTGAATGGTCACCGGCGCGCCGCCGCCTACCGGCACGCCTCCAACCAGGATCTGCTTGCTCATGTACGCTGCCTCCTAAAGATAGGTATGGCCGGCGGGTGAACATCACCCGCCGGCTGAATCACATGTCTAGGTAAAAATACGGACCACATCGTTGAAGGCCACCACCACCATCAGCAGAAGGAGGAAGAGGAAGCCGGCCATGTGGATATAGCCCTCATATTTGGGGTCCAGCCTCCGGTGGGTCACCAGAGTAAAGAGCCAGTTCACCAGCAGGAAGAAGATCCGTCCTCCGTCCAGGGCGGGGATGGGCAGCAGATTCATCACCGCCAGGTTGACGGCGATGAAGGCAGACAGATTGAGGATGCTCATGATCGCTCCCAGGAAGGGAGAACCGCCGCTCTGGGCCGCCGCCTGGGCCCCCTCCTCTCCGGCCTGGCCCATGACGTCCATGATGCCAATGACGCCGGACATATCCTGAAGGCCCACCGCCCCCCGGAACAGATCTCCCAGGCTGAAGCCCACCATGCGCACCATGTCAGCCGCCTGGAGGGCCGTCATGGTAAGACGGGTGGGGACTGTGGCCGGCAGGACCACGCTTCCCATCTGGAGTCCCCGCAGCCGTGTGATGCCCTGAGCGGTCTCCCGCGTCTGAAACGGGAGAGAGAGGTCCTCCAGGACCACCCTGGCTCCATCCCGCTCCACCACGAAATCCACCGTGTCGCCCGCACGGTCCAGGAGGAACTTGGCGTCCCCATAGATCCAAACGCCGTGCCCGTCTATTTTGAGAAATCGGTCCCCCGGCAGGAGGCCGCAGTCCTCCACGCCATATCCCTCCAGATACCCGCTCACCTTCGGCAGCTGGTAGCCGGTGGCGGGAATGGACAGGAGGAACAGGATCACCAGACCGGTGAGGAAATTCATGGCCGAGCCGGCCACCAGGATGAGAAATTTCTTCCATCCCGGCTTATTGTAGAAGCTGCCCGGGTCGTCGGACGCCTCATCCTCCCCCTCCATGGCGCAGAAGCCGCCGATGGGGATGGCTCGGAGGGAGTACTGGGTCTCCCCCTTCTCGGTGGACCACAGGAGGGGGCCCATGCCGATGGCAAACTCGTTGACCCTCACCCCCAACAGCTTGGCGGTGAGGAAGTGTCCGAACTCGTGGAGGGCGATGAGGATGCCGAAGACAACGATTGCGATGAGGATATAGAGCATACGGTTCTCCTTACTGCTTTTCCATGACGGCTGCGCGGGCCGCCTGATCGGCCTGGAAGATCTCCTCCAGGCCGGGGTCCCGGACCGCCGGGACCTCAGCCATGGCCCGCTCTACCTGCCGGGCGATGTCCATGAACCCGATGCGCCGCTCCAAAAACAGGCCCACCGCCGCTTCGTTGGCCCCGTTGAGGACCGCTGTGGCGGTGCCGCCGGTACGGGCGGCCTCCAGGGCCAGGGCCAGGCAGGGGAACGTCTCCGGGTCGGGGGCCTGGAAGGTGAGACTGGGGCATTTGAGCAGGTCCAGGGGTTCCGCCGGACCGGGGGCCCGGTCCGGCCAGGTGAGGGCGTACTGGATGGGCAGGCGCATATCTGCCGCCCCCAGCTGGGCCAGCACCGCATTATCACAGTATTCCACCAGGGAGTGGACTATACTCTCCCGGTGGACCACGATGGAAATTTTTTCGGGAGGCAGCTCGTAAAGCCGCATGGCCTCGATGAATTCCAGGCCCTTGTTCATAAGGGTGGCCGAGTCCACGGTGATCTTGGCCCCCATGGCCCAGTTGGGGTGCTGCAATGCCTGTTCCAGGGTGACCCCCTCCAGCTCCTCCCGGCTCCGGCCAAAGAAGGGCCCGCCGGAGGCGGTGAGGATGAGACGCCTGACCTCTCCCCTGTCCTTGCAGCCCTGGAGACACTGGAAGATGGCCGAGTGCTCCGAGTCCACGGGGACGATCTCCGCCCCCCAGCGCCGGACCTCCGCCATGACCAGCTCGCCGGCACACACCATGGTCTCCTTGTTGGCCAGGGCGATGCGCTTGCCCGCCCGGATGGCGGCCAGCGTGGGCCGCAGTCCGGCGATGCCCACCACAGCGGTGACCACCGTATCCGCCCCAGGCAGGGCGGCGGCCTCCAAGAGCCCCTCCTCCCCGGAGCGGACCCGGACAGAGGTATCAGCCAGCCGGGTCCGCAGATCGGCGGCGGCCATCTCATCCACACAGACTACCAGTTCCGGTCCAAACCGCCGGGCCTGTTCCTCCAGCAGCCTGACGCTGCGGTTGGCGGTGAGGGCCCGAACGGGCAGGTCCAGGGCGGCGGCCACCTCCAAGGTCTGCCGCCCGATAGAGCCGGTGGAGCCCAGGAGGGAAATGCTTCGCTTTCTCATGGCAAATCAGCCCCCCTGGATGGCGGGCAGGAAGTGGACCAAAATCTCAATGAGGGGCGCGCAGAAGATGACGCTGTCGAACCGGTCCAGCACCCCGCCATGGCCGGGGAAAACGTTCCCGAAATCCTTCAGCCCATACTGCCGCTTGATGTAGGAGAAAGACAGGTCGCCGATCTGGGCGACCACGCTGCCCAGCGCGCCGTAGAGGGCGAACGCCAGGTAATTCACCCGGAGCTGGAAGCCGAACTGCATCACCGCCCCGTAGATGAGGCAGCACACAATGGCTCCCACAAAGCCGCCCACAGCGCCCTCCACCGTCTTCTTGGGGGAGAGCTCAGGGGCCAGCTTGCGCTTCCCGAAGGCCATGCCGGCAAAGAGGGCAAAGGCGTCGCTGGTGAAGGCGGCCACCATCGGGATGAGGATGAGATAGTCGCCCAGGGGCTGCTGGTCCAGCCGGACAAACGAGGAGAGGAAATAGGGGATGAGCATGGCGAAGAAGAAAGAGCCCCCCATTTTCTCCAGGGTCACAGTGTAGTGGCTGGAGATGGCCACCATAAAGATGAGGAAAAAGTAGAGGAAAATCCCCACCAGGGCTGAACGCATCCCCTCGCCGATGTAGACCCAGAAGGGGATGACGCCGGCCAGAACAATGGAGAGGGCAGAGATTTTCGGATTCTTGACAAAGCCCGTGGACCACAGCACCTCGTGGACGGCCACCATGGACAGGACAGAGATCATAATGGGCAGAAAGATGGGCGGCAGAAGGAAAAAGATCACGAAGACAATGGGGATGCATACCGCCGCCACCAAAACACGTTTTGCCATGGGTTCACACACCTCCAAACCGGCGGGAGCGGCCCTGATAGGCCGCCAGCGCCTTGTGAAGCTCTTCCTTTGAAAAATCAGGCCAGAGCACATCAGTAAAATAGAATTCGGCGTAGGCCGACTGCCAGAGCAGGAAGTTGGAGATCCGCAACTCCCCGCTGGGGCGGATGACGAGATCGGGGTCGGGCACCCCGGCGGAGAAGAGATAGCCGCCAAAATCCGTCTCGGTGAGGTCCTCGGGGGCCTTCTCCCCCGCTACGCAGTCCCGGGCAAAGGCCCGGGCTGCCCGCAGGAGCTCATCCCGGCCGCCGTAGTTGAGACAGATATTCACCTGACAGCCCTCATAGTGGGTGGAGATCTCCTCCGTCTGCCGGCACAGCGCCTGGAGCTCCGGGTCCAAGGGGGAGAGGTCCCCCAAAAAGCGCATCTTCACCCGGTCCCGCTCCATGCGGCCGATGGCTTCCAGCAGATACTTCCTCAGAAGCCCCATGATGGCGGAGACCTCCTCCGCCGGACGTTTCCAGTTCTCAGTGGAAAAGGCGTACACCGTCAGGTATTCCAGACCGATATCCTTGCAGTAGGTGGCGATGGTGCGGAAATTCTCAGCGCCGGCGGCATGTCCGGCTGTGCGGGGCAGTCCCCGGCGTTTGGCCCAGCGCCCGTTGCCGTCCATGATGATGGCGACGTGCCTGGGCAGGTGGTCAAAGTCCACCTCCGCCCCCTCAGTCCTGCGTTTCAAAAGGGCCATGTAAGCCTCCTAAATCAATGGGATCGTCTGCTTCTCCCGCCGTTGGACGGGATGGGCGTCCGTAAAGATGTGCGGGGCGCCAAGCGCCCCGCACCATTTTTCTCTCTGTCACAGGGTGCACAGCGTCACACCGCCATGAGCTCCTTTTCCTTCTTGGACGCCAGCTCATCCAGCTCCTTGCATCGCTTATCGGTCATGTCCTGGAGCTCCTTCTCGTACTCCTTGCAGTCGTCCTCGGTGATCTCCGACTTCTTCTGCTTGCTCTTGAGCTTATCCATGGCATCCCGGCGGATGTTCCGAATGGCGACCTTGCCATTTTCGGCATACTTCTTCACCTGCTTGGTGAGCTCCTTACGCCGCTCCTCCGTGAGCTGGGGGAAGCCAAGCCGGATGGAGGTGCCGTCGTTCTGGGGGTTGATCCCCAGGTCCGAGGTCTGGATGGCCTTCTCAATGGCCTTGAGGATGGAGCCATCCCAGGGCTTAATCAGCAGGCTGCGGGGATCGGGGGAGGAAATGGCCGCCACCTGATTGATGGGGGTGGCGCTGCCATAGTAGTCCACAGTGATCTTGTCCAACACGGCGGCATTGGCCCGACCGGCCCGGACGGCGGCAAAATCAGAGATCACGACCTCCACGGTCTTCTGCATCTTAACATCATATTCCTTCAGGATCTCGTTCATCTCACTTCTCCTCCTTGACGATGGTGCCGATCTTCTCGCCCATGACGACCCGGTAGATGTTCTCCGGGTCCTTCAGCGCGAAGAGAATGACAGGTATCTTGTTATCCATGGAGAGGGACGTAGCGGTGGAGTCCATCACCTCCAGGTGCTGGGCCAGGACGTCATCATAGCTGATGCTGTCGTACTTCACCGCCGTGGGGTCTTTTCTGGGGTCGGCGCTGTAAACGCCGTCGATGTTCTTGGCCAGCAAAATGGCGTCGGCGTCGATCTCCGCCGCCCGCAGCACCGCCGCGGTGTCCGTGGAGAAGAACGGGTTGCCGGTGCCGCAGCCAAAGATGACCACCCGGCCCTTTTCCATATGGCGGATGGCCTTGGAGCGGATGTAGGGCTCGGCCACCGAGCGCATCTCAATGGCAGTCTGGACCCGGACGTCCACGCCCTTCTGCTCCAGCACGTCGGCAATGGCCAGGGCATTGATGGCGGTGGCCAGCATGCCCATGTGGTCGGCCCGGGTGCGCTCCATCCGGTCGCCGCCGTCCTTCAGGCCGCGCCAGAAGTTGCCGCCGCCCACCACGATGCCCACCTGGACGCCGGCCTCATTGCACTTTTTTATCACGTCGCACACTCTGCCGATGACGTCAAAGTCCAGCCCCCGGCTGGCGTCGCCGGCCAGGGCCTCCCCGCTCACCTTCAACAGGATGCGCTTATACTGCGGCTCAGGCATAGAAATATCCCCTTCCGTATCTTGTATTTCTGGCCCCTGCCGGACATGGCCCCCCGGCAGGGCAAAACCGCGCCCAGCATAGAGCCGGGACACAGTTCATTCAGTCTATTCTATTTTAATATAACTTTTCCCTTTTGCATAGGGGGGCAGTCAGTTTTTTTCAAATTTGTTCTCCATTTTGCCAGTCTTTGGAACAGGCGCAGGTAAAAACTCTGGCGGAGAATAAAGCAGACCGGGCACCATGTATCTGCCCCTCGCTCCACCCCCAATAGGGGGCGGAGTTCACCTGTATGACAGGGCTATAAAAGTGGGCGTAAAATTTCACGTGCACAGGGCGCATCTCGAAAAGCGGCACAGGGCCAATTTTTCTGTGCTTTTGCATAGCAAAAAGCAGCAAACCTTTTTGATTTGCTGCCTTATGTGCCGCCAGGACATTGATTTTTTACACGGTGCTGTGCGGAAAATTGCAAGTTTTGTATAAACTTATGCCCCACAAACCGCGCCAAAGCAATAATATCTCAGCAAAAACATGCATTTCCACTTCTGAATGTAAACGATCCATTTCAATCTGATAGAGCATCTGCTATACTGTATAGAGTATGAGACCTATCTGGTACTATGCCTGAGAAGCGAAAAGACTGGTTTCTGATCTGAACAGACAGGAAAGGCGCTATGGATATGGCGCGAGCCGCCAACAGAAATTTGAGCATTGGGAGGTGACACAATGGGAAAACTCTGGGGAAGGCAACAAAAATTTGATAAAAACGGCGATGGACGTCTGGGTTCAGGAGAATGGAGGAACTGGTATCTATCTACATTTGGCCATGATATGGAGATGGCGGAGCGCAAAAAGGTTTCCCAGATGGAGGCGAACTGGGAGGACTGGCTGAATGGAGCGGCGCAGGTGGTACGCAACGCCGCCAACATTTTTTTAGAATCGGCTGGCATGCTTCTGCCGCCAAACTCAAAAAAACTTGCATGGCAGACGCTCCTCTACCAGATGATGGCTGGACTTGTGGAGGGGAACCAGTGGAACATCAGCGAACACACAAATACCAATATGTTCGTCGGCAACAGAGTATTTTACCCATATCGTGCCTTGGCCTTTGATCTGGCCAAGATCAGTGGCCAGTGCAGTGAACACGAACTGGAAAAAGCGATCTTGCGGGGAGCGCCGTTGTTCTCTGATGTTGGTGCGCTGACGGCGGAACACTGCGGTTCCTTCTGGCGGCAGGTAATCATGCAACTGCCCCCGTATAACGAGGAATCAGAGCCGGAAATTCAGGGGGGAAAATTGGAGTCGCTCTCATATGCTCCCGGTTTTTCCTCAGAGTTGCAGTCTGGCATAGAGAATATGGTCACAAGCCTGTTTCCCCTGGCATCCTTCTTCGCCGGAGCAACAGAGGATGCAGCAGACCGCCGAAATACTCGCTTTTTGAACTATTTTGTACTCCATTGGCGCACGATTCAAGGGGTATATGACATCCCATCCTTCTTTCCCGGTATAAGCGCCAAACAGCTGCAAGTGGAATTTCCTTCGCTGCGTGAATGGAACATTGAGGAGCTATCAGAGGAATGTGGTCCGAACCATATCGAGGAAATGTATCGCACGAACCCCAGACGGACAATCGAACTGTGGCGTTCCCTTGTCAGCACGACGGAACCGCTGACAGAACCGGAGCAGGCAGAAGATTATTTTTATCAGTTAGAAGAGATCTGGTTCAGCAGCGAAGACGATCCCGAATTGCTGCGCCCGATTCTGGATGCTTTACGTGAGGAAGGGTTTGCCAGGCAGATCTTTCAGAGTGCTTATGTGAATTATTTCCATCAAAATATCATCCATGCTGCCCGGGCCTGTGGGGAAGATCCGTTGGCAGAGCATTGCCTTTCACTGCTGCTGCAAAACCCGCTGCCCAAAGAACAGTGGGATCTTTCCGAATATGACATCGAAGAACTGTGTTCTGCCATAAAACCACGTTCTGTCCCCGACCATACGATCCATCTTCCTGATGATGGGACTGTATTCCATTACTGCACCGTCAGGCTGCAAGGCGTTCGGCGGACCTATTCCTATCTGACCGGAGCTCTTCCTTTGAAGGTGGGGGATTGGGTGGAGGTCCCCTTCGGGAAGGAGAAGCAGCCCAGATGTGGGCAGGTCGCTTCCGTGACAGATTGTACCCGGCTGGCAGCCCCCTGGCCTCCAGAGCAGACCAAAACAGTACTGCGCATTGTGAAAGCGCCTTCTGGAGCAGAAGAAGCTCCGGATTCCTGCGGCACAAAGTCGATTTGAGAGAAACCATCTTCGATTTTGGCCGCAACCATCCCATCGGAAACAGGAGCGAAGATCACCTGTGCGTGGGCTGTAAGAATGGACGTCAAAAAGCAGCAAACCTCTTTCCAAACCGTGTCCTCATCATAAAATCAAACAAAAAAGGGCCGGACACTCTGTGTCCGGCCCCAATACGTCTATGCAATTACTTGCCCAGCTGCTTGGCGATCTCCTCGGCGAAGTTCTCCTGCTTCTTCTCAATGCCCTCGCCCTTCTCGAAGCGAATGGCATCCTTGAAGGTGATGGAGCCGCCCAGGGCCTTGGCGGAAGCGGCGATATACTGCTCCACGCTCATGCTGTTGTCCTTGACGAACTCCTGCTGCAGCAGGCAGTTCTCAGCGTAGAACTTGTTGAGCTTGCCCATGACGATCTTCTCGCGGACCTGCTCAGGCTTGGAGGCCATCTTGGGATCGTTGGCCATCTGGACCATCATGATCTTCTTCTCCTCGTCCAGCACGTCCTGGGTGACCTGGCTCTTGTCCCAGAACCGGGGATTCAGAGCGGCGATCTGCATGGCCACGTCCTTGCCGGCGGCCTCCACCTGCTCGGCGGTGAGGCCGGTCTCCAGGTTCACCAGCACGCCGATCTTACCGCCAGCGTGGATGTATGGCACAGACACGCCCTCGGTGAAGAAGGCAAAGCGGCGGATCTTGATGTTCTCGCCGATGACCAGGACCATCTCCTGCTGCTGCTGGGTGACTGTGAGGTCGGTGCCGTCATACTTGCACTCCATGAGGGCATCCATGTCGGCGGGCTTGTTGGCCACCACGGTGGCGGCCACGCCCTTGACAAAGTTCACGAACTTCTCGTTCTTGGCCACGAAGTCGGTCTCGGCGTTGACCTCGACCACCACGCCCACACCGTCGATAACGGCGGCATAAGCCATGCCCTCGGCGGCGATGCGGCCGGCCTTCTTCTGGGAAGCGGCCAGGCCCTTCTCACGCAGCAGCTCCACGGCCTTGTCCATGTTGCCGTCGGCCTCGGTGAGGGCCTTCTTGCAGTCCATCATGCCAACGCCGGTCATCTCGCGCAGAGCCTGCACGTCCTTAGCAGTAAAAGCCATATCAAAAACCTCCATATTTATCTTTTCTTCTGTTAAAAAGCGCCCGCCGCGCGCCGGCGGGCGCTAAAAGCCCAGAGTGGGTTTATCAGGCTTCGGCGGTCTCCGCAGCCTTGGCGGCCTCCTCGGCCACATTGTCCTCGCCCTGCTTGCCTTCCATGATGGCGTTGGCCATGACGGAGGAGATCAGGCGGATGGCGCGGATGGCGTCGTCGTTGCCGGGGATCACATAGTCGATCTCGTCGGGATCGCAGTTGGTGTCCACGATGGCGACAATGGGGATGTGCAGCTTGCGGGCCTCGTTGATGGCGTTGCGCTCCTTGCGGGGATCAACGACGAACAGAGCGCCGGGGAGCTTCTTCATCTCGGTGACGCCGCCCAGGTACTTCTCCAGCTTGGCGATCTCGCCCAGGTGCTTCATGACTTCCTTCTTGGGGAGCATGTCGAAGGTGCCGTCCTCCTGCATCTTCTTGAGCTGGTTGAGACGGTCCACGCGGCCGCGCATGGTCTTGAAGTTGGTGAGCATGCCGCCCAGCCACCGGGCGTTCACATAGTAGCCGCCGCAGCGGGAAGCCTCTTCCTTGATGGCCTCCTGAGCCTGCTTCTTGGTGCC
>NZ_JAPFEA010000149.1 GCF_026169115.1 Intestinimonas sp.
GGCGACAGCTCCCTCAAAGAGGGAGCCACCGGATTCTTCGGCTCCGCCTCAGAACGACAGGGTGCTCAAATGGGCCATATCCCTGTTTTGTGGGGCGCGGCTTCCCAGACGCGCCCATGCGCCACGTCATTCTGTGGGGCGCGACGACCTCGGCGCGCCAAACCACCCCGCCGTAGAGGCGGCCTGTGGCCGCCCGCAAACCGACGCGGTACCACTCTGGACGGGCGGCTGGTAGCCGCCCCTACAAAACCGCCGCAGCGTTGGCGTAGGGGCCGATGTCCCCATCGGCCCGCGCAGCGTGGTCTGTGCCCTGCCGCTCCCTCAGTCGCCTGCGGCGACAGCTCCCTCAAAGAGGGAGCCACCGGATTCTTCGGCTCCGCCTCAGAACGACAGGGTGCTCAAATGGGCCATATCCCTGTTTTGTGGGGCGCGGCTTCCCAGACGCGCCCATGGTCCCGCGCCTTTTCCCCGTCATGTTTCCTTAAGAAAGCTGGTGAACCCATGTCTCACATTCAAGTCCTGGACAGCCATGTGGCCGACCTCATCGCCGCCGGCGAGGTGGTGGAGCGCCCCGCCTCGGTGGTGAAGGAGCTGCTGGAAAACGCCATCGACGCCGGTGCCACCGCCGTCACCGTGGAGATCCAGCACGGCGGCATGACCTACATCCGGGTGACCGACAATGGCCGGGGCATCCCCCCCGCCGAGGTGGAGACCGCCTTCCTCCGCCACGCCACCAGCAAGGTCCGCACCGAGCACGACCTGTCCGCCATCGGCACCCTGGGCTTCCGGGGTGAGGCCCTGGCCGCCATCGCCGCCGTGTCCCGGGTGGAGCTGCTGACCCGCTCGGACGGCAACGACCTGGGGGTGGCCCTCACCCTGGAGGGCGGGGCCGTCACCGGCAGGGAGGAGGCCGGCTGCCCCCAGGGCGCCACCATGGTGGTCCGGGACCTCTTCTACAACACCCCCGCCCGGCTCAAATTCATGAAAAAGGACTCCGCCGAGGGGGCCGCCGTCTTCGCCGCCGTCCAGCGGGAGGCCCTGGCCCGGCCAGAGCTCTCCCTCCGCTTCCTCCGGGACGGAAAGCAGGAGCTCCTCACCCCCGGGGACGGGAAGCTCTCCTCCGCCCTCTACGCCGTGCTGGGCCGGGAGCTGGCCCTGGGCATGCTCCCGGTGAAGGGCTCCGGGGAGGACGCCGTCACCGTGGAGGGCTTCGCCTCCCTCCCCGCCTGCTGCCGGGGCTCCCGGAACTACCAGTTTTTCTTCGTCAACGGGCGGTTCGTCAAGTCCCGGCTCCTCATGGCCGCCCTGGAACAGGCCTACCAGAACCAGCGCATGGTGGGCAAATTCCCCGGCTGCGTCCTCCACGTCTCCACCCGGCTCAACGGAGTGGACGTCAACGTCCACCCCGCCAAGACCGAGGTAAAATTCGTCAGCGAGCGAAAGGTCTTCGACGCCGTCTACCACGCCGTACTGGGGGCCCTGGAGGAGAAGGCCCGCCCCCCGAAGGCCGACCTCGCCGCCCCCGCAAAGCCCGCCGGACACGACGCCGTCACCCCCAACCAGACCTTCCTCCGCCTGTCTGCGGAGACCTATCGCCGGACCGTCCAGGCCCCGGCAGGGGAGGGGCGTCCGGCCGTCTCCCGCCCCGCCGCCGTCCCCCCGGTCCGGCAGACCGGCGGCCTGCCCCTCCACGACTTCGCCCGGCCCGTCTTTTCTCCCCCACCCCCGGTCCGGACGGAATCGGAGCCGGCGAAAGAGGCCCCCGTCCAAAGGGTCGACCTCGCCCAGGAACCCAAAGCGGAAGCCACACCCGTACCGGCAGCGGAACAGCCCCCGGAGCCGGTCCCCGTTCCCACCCCGGAACCCGAACTGGAGCCCTGGACCATCCGGGGAGAGCTCTTTCAGACCTACATCCTGGTGGAACAGGGGGAGCGGGCCTTTTTCATTGACAAGCACGCCGCCCACGAGCGGATGAACTTTGACCGGCTGAAGGCGGCGGGCTATGCCCCCATGGTGCAGCTGCTGCTGACGCCGGTGGTCTTCACGCCCGCCCCCGAGGAGGGGGCCGCCCTGCTGGAGCACGCCGAGGAGCTGGCCGCCTTTGGCTTCACCTGCGAGGACTTCGGCGGCGGGGCGGTGGTGGTCCGCCAGTGCCCCGACTATGTGGACGCCGGGGAGGTGGAGGCCACCCTGCTGGAGCTGGCGGGGGACCTCCTGTCCGCCCGGCGGACCGACCCCGGCGGGGTGCGGGACCACCTGCTGGCCACCATGGCCTGCAAGGCCGCCATCAAGGGGGGGCAGAAGAACGGCCCCGCCGAGCTGGAGCGGGTGGCCAGGGCCGTCATGTCAGGGGCGGTCAAGTACTGCCCCCATGGCCGCCCTGTCTCCGTCGAGCTCACCCGGGCCCAGCTGGAAAAGCTCTTCAAGCGGGCGTAAGGCCAGCGGACAGCTGTGCGGCGCGTCTTTTCGCAGAGCGCGGCTGCCCAGACGTGCACGGAACCACTTTGTATCCTTGGGGCGGGCGCAGCGACCCCGACGCGTCACGGCATCACGGTCCGATCCCGTCATTCTGAGCCAGAGGCGAAGAATCCGTATTCCTACCCCTTGCTGCCGCAAAAAGGACGTGGAAAACGGATGCTTCGCTCCGCTCAGCATGACGCGGGGCGGCGCAGCCGCGCACATGGATGCGCCCCTACATGGTGGTTGTAACGCAGCCGCCCGCCGCACCCCACAGGCGGCGCGGCGCCCTTCTCATCCCTGAAAGGAGGTCTCCATGGAACATCGACCCAAACTGCTGGTGATCTGCGGCCCTACGGCCTCGGGCAAGACCGCCCTGGGGGTGGCCCTGGCCCGGGCGGTGGGGGGCGAGGTGGTGTCCGCCGACTCCATGCAGATCTACCGCCGGATGGACATCGGCACCGCCAAGCCCACAGTGGAGGAGATGGAGGGAGTCCCCCACCACATGCTGGACGTGGCCGACCCGGCGGAGGACTACTCCGTGGCCCGGTACGTCCACGCCGCAGACGCCTGCGTGCAGGACATCCTCGCCCGGGGCAGGCTCCCCATCGTGGTGGGGGGGACCGGCCTCTACATCGACAACCTGGTGGCTGGCCGGGACTTTGCCCCCTTCACCGGGGCCTGGCGGGAGAAGCTCCAGGCCCGGGCAAAGGCGGAGGGCCTGCCCGCCCTCCACGACGAGCTCCGGCGGGTGGACCCGGACCGGGCAGACCGCCTCCACCCCAACGACGAAAAGCGCATCCTCCGGGCCCTGGAGGTGTGGTATGAGACGGGGGAGACCATCACCGCCCACGACGCGCGGACCCAGACCCTCCCCCCCAAGTACGATGCCCTGCGGCTGTGTCTCCAGTTCTCCCGGCGGGAGGACATGTGGGACCGCATTGACCGCCGGGTGGACCTCATGATGGACCAGGGCCTGGAGGAGGAGGTCAGAGACCTCCTCGCCTCCGGCGTCCCCCCCGCCGCCACCGCCATGCAGGCCATCGGCTACAAGGAGTTTGCCGCCGCCCTCCGGGGGGAGGAGACCCTGGCCGACGCCGTGGCCCAGGTCAAGCTCCGCTCCCGGCAGTACGCCAAGCGGCAGCTCACCTGGTTCCGCCGCACCCCCGGCGTCCGGTGGATCACCTGGGAAAAAGAGCCGGACCTGTCCCGCGGGCGACAGGAAGCGACAGCATATATGGAAGAATTTGGTATATGATGGGTGCATTCCAACAGAAAGAGGAGTGTACATACCATGCAGAACCGATTCAACCTTCAGGACACCTTTCTCACCAGGGCCCGCCGGAGCCGGATGGGGGTCACCCTTTTCCTCATGAACGGCTACCAGCTCCGGGGGGTCATCACCGGCTTTGACTCCTTTGTGGTGGTCCTCACCACCGACAGCAAGCAGCAGATCATCTACAAGCACGCCATCTCCACCATCGTCCCCGAGCGGGCGGTGCCCCTGGAGGGGGAGGGGGGCCAGGAGGGCTGACCCGCCGCCGGGGGATGGGCAGAAAAAGAGGATTCTTGACCTATGAAACAGGGCACTCTCATCACCCGCATCATGATCCTACTGATGTTCTTCATGGTGTGCGCCTACCTCATCTTCTCCGCGGTGCGGGGGCTGGATGAGCGGAGCTACACCGTGACCACCTACATCCACACGGTGGACGACGCCGCCGAGACCACCGGACTGCTGGTCCGGGCGGAGACAGTGGTGACCGGGCAGACCGCCGCCATTGTGGACGTCCTCCCCGACCAGGGCGAGAAGGTCCGCGCCGGGTCGCCGGTGGCCTACCTCTACCAGGACGAGAGCGCCCTGGACCGCCGCCGGCAGCTGCGCACCCTCAAGCTGGAGGAGGAACAGCTTCTGTACGCCCTCCAGGGGCAGACCGGCGCCGACGCCAGCCGCCTGGAGCAGAGCATCGTGGACGCCATGGTGGGGCTGCGGACCTCGGCGGCCTACGGCGACCTCACCAGCCTGGAGGAACAGTCCCTCTCCTTCAAGAGCCTGATCCTCCGCCACGGCTACGCCAACGACGCCGGCGTGGAGGAGCTCACCGCCGCCATTGGCGCCATCCAAACCCAGATCCAGGCCCTCCAGAGCGCCGCCGCCCTGGACACCGCCGCCGTGTACGCCCCCTGTGCGGGCACCTTTTCCGCCATGGCCGACGGCTATGAAAGCCTGCTCTCCCCCGACATGCTGGGGGACCTTACCGCCGCCGGGCTCCGGCAGCTCATGACCCAGGACCCCGCCGCCCCCGCCGGAGCGGTGGGCAAGCTCATCACCAACTCCAAATGGTACCTGACCGCCGCCCTCCCCTTGGAGGTGGCCGAGCGGCTGATCCCAGGCCGCTCGGTGACGGTGCGCTTCTCCCGAGACTGGTCCGGGGAGGTGTCCATGAAGGTGGAGCGGGTGGACGAGCCCCAGGACGACGTCTGCCTGGTGGTCCTCTCCTCCACCCGCAGCCTGGCCGACACCAGCATGCTCCGCAAGCAGACGGTGGACATCGTTTTCAGCAGCATCACCGGCATCCGGGTGCCCAAGAAGGCGGTGCGCACCGAGACCGTGGAGGTCACCGACCCCGAGACCGGGAAGACCTCCGCCAAGCAGCTCATCGTGGTCTATGTCCTCACCGCCGCCCAGGCCGAGCGGAAGGAAATTGAGATCCTGGCCGACGACGGGGACTACTATCTGGTCCGGGCCGTCCTCCCCGACGTGCCCACCGACAATCAGCGCAAGACCGCCCTCCGGGCGGGGGATCAGGTCATCGTCTCCGCCGACGCCCTTTACGACGGAAAGGTCATGACCGGCTGAACCAAAGAGAGAAATGGAGGAGATCGCCATGTCACTGGAGGAAAACATCGCCAAGGTAAAGGCCGGCATCGCCCGGGCCGCCGCCGAGGCCGGCCGGGACCCGGAGGAGATCACCCTGGTGGCCGCCACCAAGGTCCAGACCTCGGAGACCATCCGGGCGGCCATCGCCGCCGGGGTGACCGTCTGCGGCGAGAACCGGGTCCAGGAGCTCACCGGGCACCTGGACGACTACGCCTACGACGGCGCGCGGGTCCACTTCATCGGCCATTTGCAGACCAACAAGGTCCGCTTTGTGGTGGGCCGGGTGGACCTCATCGAGTCGGTGGACTCCCTCCGGCTCCTGGGGGCCGTGGAGCGCCAGGCCGAAAAGCTGAACCTGGTCCAGGACATCCTGCTGGAGGTCAACATCGGCCACGAGGAGAGCAAGGGGGGCTGTCTCCCCGAGGACCTGCCCGCCCTGGCCCGGCGGGCCGCAGAGCTCCCCCATGTGCGGCTGCGGGGCCTTATGGCCATCCCGCCCGCTGCCGCCGAGCCCGGGGACAACCGGCGTTTTTTTGCCGCCACCCGCCAGCTTTTTGTTGACATAAGAAGTCAAATAGGGGATAATGACACTGATATAGACTGTCTGTCCATGGGCATGAGCGGCGACTATGAGGACGCCATCCGGGAGGGCGCCACCCTGGTCCGGGTGGGGACAGCCCTCTTTGGTCCACGACCCCCCATGCACCCCTGACTCCGCCGGGGCGGCAGCGCGAGGAAGAAGGAAAGGAAGGTACCGCTATGGGATTCATTGATGAGATCAAGCGCCTGGCCCGTCCCTATGAGGACGAGGAAGACGAGGAGGAGTACGACGACTTCGACGCCCCCGCCCCCCGCACCGAGCGCAAGGAAAAGCTCCGGGACAGCCGGGAGAGCACCGGCTCCCTCTACGCCGTTGAGCCCGAGCCCCGCCGGAGCAACAAGGTGGTCAACATCCACACCACCACCCAGCTCCAGGTGGTGCTGGTGAAGCCTGACCGCTTCGAGAACGCCGCCGAGATCGCCGACCACCTGCGGGAAAAGCGCACCGTGGTCCTCAATCTGGAGCAGACCAACAAGGACATCGCCCGCCGCCTGCTGGACTTCCTCTCCGGCGTGGCCTACGCCAACGAGGGCAAGATCAAGAAGGTGGCCATCTCCACCTATATCATCACGCCCTACAACGTGGACATTCTGGGCGACCTCATCGACGAGCTGGAGAACAACGGACTCTACTTCTAAAGCAATGGCCGCCAGGGACCCGCGGCAGGCGGGACGGCGCATACGCCGTTCAAGCGTTTTGGCCCAGCCAAAACCTTGATGCCGGGCGAATTTACTTCGCCCGAGCAGATGAGATGGAAGGGGTCCCCGCACGATGCGCAGCATCGGGTGGGGAGAACAACGGACTCTATTTCTAAAGCAATCAAAAAAGAGATTATAAAAGCGGGGAGTGACCCTTTATGCTGACGCCGCAGGAGGTCTCTGAGCACGCCTTTGCCAAGGCGGGCTTCGGCGGCTACAATATGGCCATGGTGGACGAGTTCCTGGATCAGCTCACCGAGGACTATACCACCCTCTACAAGGAAAATGCGGCCCTCAAGGCCAAAATGAAGGTGCTGGTGGAGAAGATCGAGGAATATCGCTCCACCGAGGACGCCATGCGCAAGACCCTTCTCACCGCCCAGAGGATGGCCGACGAGCTGGTGAAGGAGGCCCGGGAGAGCAAGGAGACCATGCTGCGCCAGGCCCAGGAGGAGACCCGGACCCAGATCCAGAACCTGCACCGGGAGGTGGAGGCCGAGCAGCTGCGGCTCACCGCCGCCCAGAACGCCACCACCGCCTACGTCTCCAAGCTCAAGGAGCTCTACCAGCATGAGCTGGACTATCTGGGCAGCCTGAGCAAGCTCACCCCGGAGACCGCCGTCCCCGCCGATCCGGTGGCGGACACCGTGGAGGAGATCCAGGCCAGCATGGACCGCATCGCCCAGGAGGAGGTCCCCGACCAGACCGAGCCGGAGGAGGACGACGCCGACGAGCTCCCCCAGGAGGACGAGCGGCCGGGCGGGCTTTACAGCGACCTCACCGCCACCCTTCTGAACCGGGCCGCCGAGATGGCCGAAGAGGCCGAGGACGACGAGCCTACCAAGCGGCTGAGCATCGATCTGGAGCACCTCCAGTTCGGGAAGGATTACGAAATCAAATAAGCACACAAAACCCGCGGGACCGTTTGAAACGGTCCCGCGGGTTTTTGCGTTTTTTGGGGCGCGAAGCATGCGCGGGGAAAGGAACGGGCGCACACACAGGTGCGCCCATGTATCTCGCCACCCCTTCCCGCCGTCATTCTGAGGCGAAGCCGAAGAATCCGTCGGCTCCCTCTCTGAGGGAGCTGTCAGCGAAGCTGACTGAGGGAGTCTCCCCGTAGCGGGGCAGGGCGGAGGAGACGGATGCTTCGCTGACGCTCAGCATGACGCGGGAATAATCCCGTAGGGGCCGACCTGTGTGTCGGCCCGGGTACAATCTCCGGCCCACCCTCATCCGTCATGGCCCATGGCCATGCCACCTTCCCCCTGGAAGGGGGAAGGTCTGCGGGCGCACACACAGGTGCGCCCCTACTGGGGCGTGGTTTGGCGCGCCGAGGTCGTCACGCCCCACAGAACGAGGTGGTGCATGGGCGCGTCCGGGAGGCCGCGCCCCGCAAAATATAGCTTCCCCTTGACGGGAGAGCTGTCCGGCGAAGCCGGACTGAGGGGGTGGGCAGGGCACAGACCACGCCCGATGCCCACCCTCATCCGTCTTTTGCCCTATTCCTCCGTCACGATCTCCCCATGCTCCTGTTCGTATGCCTTCAAATAGCTCTCCACGGCAATACACAGCTGCATGTTGATGGAGCGGCGCTCCAGCTTGGCAAGCGTCCGAATCTTTTTCATCGTCTGGGGATCCAGACGCAGGGAATAGGGTACCTCCTGCACACCCATGGGACCACTTCCTATCTAATAGATTCTAAATATATCTTTATGCTATCATTTAGAATTTCCCATATCAAAGAGTGATTCAGAGTTGACTAGATTTATTAAGAGTGATATTCTGGGCGCAGGGGGTGGGTATATGAAAAGGCAAAGCTATATCAGCATTTCTATGGATGAGGACATGAAGAAAAAGCTGCGGTATGTGGCCGAGCGGGAACAGCGTACTCTGTCCGGTCAGGTCCGCCATCTGGTCCGGCTCTATCTCCGGGAGCATGAAAACCTCTACGGCTCCATCCACATAGAAAAAGAGACGTTCACCAGTCGGTGAACGTCTCTTTTGGTTTACGGATTGCTCGCCAGTGTGCCCGCTGGCTCGAAATGGCGCGGGGCAAGAAAACGGCTCAGCCCTCCACCACGGCGGCGCAGCGGTCGCACAGTTCGGCGTGGTGGCCGTCGGCGCCGATGGAATCGCAGTGGTTCCAGCAGCGGGGGCACTTGGGGGCCTCGGAGAGCTTGACGGCGATGGTGCAGGGGATGAGGCAGTCCTCCGCCTTCTCTCCCTCGATACCGTCGGTGGTGACGGTGACCTTGGAGACGATGCACAGGGAGGCCAGGTCCACGCTGCGGAGGAAGTCGGCGTCCTTCTGCTCGGCCACGGAGAGGGTGATCTCGGTGTCCTGGGCCTTCTTGAAGACGCCGGCGGTCCGGGCGTTCTCCAGGGCCTTGTTCACCGCGGCCCGCACGGAGCCCAGCAGGCCCCAGCGGAGGGTGTCCTCGTCGGAGAGCTTCCACTCCTCCCGGACCTGGGGCATGTCGTTGAGGAGGACGCTCTCGGCATCGGCGCTCTTGTCGTGCGTCATGGCGTGCCAGATCTCGTCGCTGGTGAAGGCCAGGATGGGGGCCACCAGGCGGGTCATGCCGTCCAGGATGTGATACAGGGCGGTCTGGGCGGAGCGGCGCTGGGCCTCGCTGCCGCAATACAGGCGGTCCTTGATGATGTCCAGATAGAAGTTGGACATGTCCACCACGCAGAAGTTGTAGATGGCCCGGTAGACGCCGTGGAACTCGTACCGGTCATAGGCGGCCCGGACGGCCTTCACCAGGTCGTTGAGGGAGGAGAGGGCGAAGCGGTCCAGCTCCATCAGCTCCGCCGCCGGCACGGCATCGGTGTCGGGGTCGAAGTCGCACAGGTTGCCCAGCATGTACCGGGCGGTGTTGCGGATCTTGAGGTAAGCCTGGGAGAGCTGCTTCATGATGTCCTTGGAGATGCGCATGTCCTGGGTGTAATCGGCGGAGGCCACCCACAGCCGGAGCATGTCGGCGCCGTAGTCCTTGATGACCTCGTCGGGGGCCACGGCGTTGCCCAGGGACTTGTGCATGGCCTTGCCCTCGCCGTCCACGGTCCAGCCGTGGGTGGCGATCTGCCGGTAGGGAGCCACGCCGTTCACCGCGATGGAGGTGAGCATGCTCGACTGGAACCAGCCCCGGTACTGGTCGCCGCCCTCCAGGTAGAGGTCGGCGGGGTACTTGAGGTAGGGGCGCTCCGCGGCCACGGCGGCCCAGGTGGAGCCGGAGTCAAACCACACGTCCATGATGTCGGTCTCTTTGGAGAAGTGGACCTTGCCGCACTTGGGGCAGACAAAGCCCTCGGGCAGCAGGTCACGGGCCTCACGGTCAAACCACACGTTGGAGCCGTGCTCACGGAAGAGCTCTGCCACATGGGCGATGGTCTCGGGACTCACGATGTCGGCCCCGCAGTCGTCGCAGTAGAAGATGGGGATGGGCACGCCCCACACCCGCTGGCGGGAGATGCACCAGTCGTTGCGCTCGGAGATCATGGAGATCATGCGCTCCTTGCCCCAGCCGGGGTGCCACTGGATGCCCTCGCAGGCGGCCACGGCGGCCTCCTTGATGGCGTCCACGGAGCAGAACCACTGCTCGGTGGCCCGGTAGATGATGGGGTGCTTGCAGCGCCAGCAGTGGGGGTAGGAGTGGGTGATGGCCTCCTTGGCCACCAGGAAGCCCTCCTTCTCCAGGTCCTCCACCACCATGTCGTTGCCCTTGGCGTAGAACTGGCCGTTGTACCGCTCGTCGGTCATGACGCCCTTGGCGTTCACCGGAACGGGCACACCGATGTGGGTGAGGCCGGCCTTGTCGTACTGCTGGCAGATCTGGAAGTCCTCGGCGCCGAAGCCGGGGGCGGTGTGGACGCAGCCGGAGCCGGCGTCCAGGGTGACGTGCTCGCCGTTGAGGATGACAGACTCCCGGTCAAAGAGGGGGTGCTTGGCGGTCATGAGCTCAAACTCGCTGCCCTTGAGC
This sequence comes from Intestinimonas sp., assembly GCF_026169115.1. Taxonomy (GTDB): domain Bacteria; phylum Bacillota; class Clostridia; order Oscillospirales; family Oscillospiraceae; genus Intestinimonas. The sequence continues at coordinate 10,621 of NZ_JAPFEA010000149.1, forward strand.
TCGGCGAGCACCTTGCAGGCATCAAAGTCGATGTGGGCGGCCTTGCAGACGCTCTCGGCCAGGTCCTTGGCCAGCACATAAACGTCGCCGCCGGGAGCCTGGAGCAGCACATAGTCGAAGTCGGCGTTCAGGCAGATGGCGTGGTTGCCGGGGATGGTCCAGGGCGTGGTGGTCCAGATGACGAAGTAGGTCCTGGAGAGGTCGCAGTACTGGCCCAGCTTGCCCTTGTCGTCCTTCACGGGGAACTTCACAAAGATGGTGGTACAGGGGTCGTCGGCGTACTCGATCTCGGCCTCGGCCAGGGCGGTCTGGTCGTGGGGGCACCAGTAGACCGGCTTCATGCCCTTGTAGATGAGGCCCTTCTCGGCCATCTTGCCAAAGACCTCGATCTGCTTGGCCTCGAACTCGGGCAGCAGGGTGATATAGGGGTTCTCCCACTCGCCCAGGACGCCCAGGCGCTTGAACTGCTCGGTCATCTTGGCGATGTAGCTCTCGGCGTACTCCCGGCACTTGGTGCGGAACTGGGCGGTGGTCATCTCCTCCCGCTTCACGCTCTTGTCCTTGAGGACGGCGGACTCGATGGGCAGGCCGTGGGTGTCCCAGCCGGGGACATAGGGGGCGCAGAAGCCCGTCATGTTCTTCTCTTTGACGATGATGTCCTTGAGGATCTTGTTGAGGGCGGTGCCGATGTGGATGTTGCCATTGGCGTAGGGAGGGCCGTCGTGGAGGACGAAGGTGGGCTTGCCCTCGTTGCGCTTGACCATCTTCTTGTAGAGGTCGTGGTCATACATCTCCTGGAGCATGTCGGGCTCCCGCTTGGGCAGCCCCGCCCGCATGGGGAAGTCGGTCTGGGGCAGATGGACGGTCTGGTTGTAATCCATGAGTTTGGTCTCCTTTTTATGTGAATTGATTTTGGATCTTTTGGGGGAAAAGGGAGGGGATACCCCGCAGCCTTCCCCTGGGGAAGGCTGCCCCAGGGCGCACACTGGGGCGGACGCTATCCGCCCCTACGCTCCTGCGTCATCCCGAATATCGCCTTTGTCACCTGAGTATCACCCCCGTCATCCTGAGCGCCAGCGAAGGATCCGTTTCCCCCGTCCTTTTGCGTGACATTAAGGGACAAGGGGACGGATTCTTCGGCCTGCGGCCTCAGAATGACATAGTCTGGGGCCCACCTGTGGACCACACACAAGCAAAAAACGCGCCTTTGTCTCCTCAAGAGACAAAGGCGCGTAAAAACCTCTGCGGTACCACTCTCATTGCCCGGGTGTACCCGGACCGCTCGATGGCCGATAACGGTGCCTGCCGTCCCCGCCTACTGTACGTTCAGCGGGCCGCTCCAAGGTGATCCTCCCGTCCCCTCGTCCTCCGCCTTTCACCAGTACGGCGGCTCTCTGTGCGGCGATGGGGGCGGTACCTGTCCTTTTCTGCGCGTTTTCCATATGCGAGAGTATCTTATCCGTTTCCGGGCCATTTGTCAAGCCCCGGAAAGGCTCAGCCGCCGTAGCGCAGGTCCAGGATACCCACCACCTGGGCCATAAAATCCTCCTCGCAGGGGTTGAGCACGGTGGCCCCCCAGTCCTTCACCGCCTGGGCGCAGTTGCCCGGGGCGAAGGGGATGGCCGAGGCCGAGAGCATGGGGATGTCGTTCTGGTTGTCCCCGGCGCAGTAGATGTGCGCCCGGTCGATGCCCAAAAGCTGGGCCAGCTTGAGGACCATGCCCCCCTTGTTGGCCGTCTTTGCGGTACACTCCAGCAGCACGGCATTGGAGAAGATGGCCTCGTATCGGTCCCCCCAGCGGTCCCGGATGATGGTCTGGGCCCTTTGCAGAGTCTCGTGGTCGGCCTGGATCACCGCCTTGCTCCAGGGGGCGGGCATGTCCATCAGGTCCCGCTGGGTCCAGGTGGTCTTCACCCGCTCCACGTGGCGCATGGTGTGGGCGTTGGGGCGGTGGATGTAGACGTCGTCCCCGTGGTAGCACTCGATGCCCAGCTCGGGCATCTCCGCGCTCAGCGCGGAGAGGTCGGCTGCCGCCGTTTGGGGGAGGGGCAAATCCACCACCACCCGGTCGGCGGCAAAGTCGTAGAGCACGGCCCCGTTGGAAAGGACCACCGGGGCATTGATGGGGACGGTGTGGGCGTAGGGGGCAAAGGTCCGCTTGGCCCGGCCCGTGGAGACGGTGAAGACACCGCCCTCGGCGGTAAAATACTCCAGCGCCGCCCGGTTGGCGGGGGAGAGGACGCAGTCGTCCCCCACCAGGGTGTCGTCAAAGTCGCTGGCCAGCAGCACGCCGCTAAATTTGCCCACACAGATCACACCTTATCAGATCAGATCGCTCCCCGCGTAGTATTTCTTCATGGGCACGTACAGCAGCGCCGCGATGGCCAGGGCCAGCACGGTGTTGGGGAGCATGTAGGAGCCGTTGTAGACCAGGGAATAGAGCTCGGGGTTGTCAAAGACCGTCCCCAGCACCTCGGTGGGGGCGTAGATGCGGTAGATGGTGACGCCGCTGATGTAGTGGATGGCAAAGCGTCCGGCGCAGCCCAGCACAGTGCCGGGGAAGATGCCCCAGGCCCTTCCCTTGAAGAGTCCGGCCAGGCCCAGAGGGGCGAAGGCCAGCAGGTAGTCCAGCAGCATGGACTGCCAGCCCAAGGCGTAGGCCCCGTCAAAAAGGAGCTGCAGCAGGCCGAAGGCGAAACCGGCCAGCAGGCCGTCCCCCAGGCCCCAGCGCAGGGCAAAGAGGAGGACGGGGAACATGGCCGGGGTGAGGGAGCCGCCGTTGGGCAGCTCCAGGAGCTTGATGTAGCTGAGGATCTGGGCCAGGGCCACCATAACGGCCCCCTCGCAGAGCATGCGGGTGGCGTTTTTCCGGCGGGGCCGGGGCCGGACAGTCGCGGTGTTTTCCATACGAAGTTCTCCCTTACAAAAATGTACCGCAGCGCAAACCTGAATACACTGCGCAATGCGGTACGGGAGAAACGACGCCAAGTCGAATCATCTTCCTACGCCGGCATTACCCGGATCAGGTTCAAGGGACCGGGGGAAGCGCTATTCCCCTGCATCTCAGCCGGACTTGCGTCCAGCGCCCCTGTATTCGATTTGTCCTGCGGTCTGACTCATTTTATCGCACCCGGCGGGGATTGTCAAGGAAGGGGGGAGGCCCTCCGCCCCTCTTCACTCTTCACTCTTCACTATTCACTATTCACTCTTCCCTTTCATGTGTGGGGCGCGCCTGTGTGTGCGCATCCCTCCTCCCGCGTCATGCTGAGCGGAGCGAAGCATCCGTCACCCCCCCGTCCCTTTTGTGACAACGGGGATGCGGATTCTTCGGCCTTCGGCCTCAGAATGACGGAGGCGCAGAACGCGGCGCCGCTGCCCGGTATTCCCTCTATCGCGGGGCGCGGCTTCCCAGACGCGCCCTTGTTGCTGCGCTGCAACGTGGCCCTCACAGCCGCCCCCGCTCCAGCCTGTCCAGCACCGCCGTGAACCAGTCGGGCAGGGGACACTCCACCGTCATGGTCCCCCCGGTGCGGGGGTGGACGAAGGTGAGCTTCCGGGCGTGGAGACACTGGCCCGCCAGCCCCGGAACCGGCTTTTTCGCCCCGTACACCGTGTCCCCCAGCAGGGGATGGCCGATGGCGGCCATGTGGACCCGGATCTGGTGGGTCCGCCCCGTCTCCAGCCGGCAGCCGACGTGGGTATAGCCGGGATACCGGCCCAGCACCTCCCAGTGGGTCACCGCCGGGCGGCCATTTTTCCGGTCCACGGCCATCCTCTTCCGGTCCACTGGATGGCGGCCAATGGGGGCGTCCACGGTGCCGCCGTCCTCCCGCAGCCCCCCCACGCACACCGCCTCGTAATAGCGGTACAGGGAGTGGTCCTGGAGCTGCTCTGCCAGGGCCAGATGGGCGGCGTCGTTCTTGGCGGCGATGAGAAGGCCCGAGGTGTCCCGGTCAATGCGGTGGACGATGCCGGGCCGCAGCACGCCGTTGATTCCGGAGAGACTATTTTGGCAGTGATATAACAGTGCGTTGACCAAAGTGCCGTCGGGATGGCCGGGGGCGGGGTGGACCACCATACCCACCGGCTTGTTGACCACGATGACGTCGTCGTCCTCATAGACCACATCCAGGGGGATGTTCTGGGGCAGCACCTCCGCCGGCTCCGGGTCCGGAAGGGACAGGGCCACCACATCCCCCACGGCGGTGCGGGCATTCTTCTTCACGGCCCTGCCGTTGCACTTCGCCGCCCCCTCCTCGATGAGCCGCTGGGCCGCCGAGCGGGTAAGGCCCTCCACGCTCCGGGAGAGGAACTGGTCCAGCCGCTCCTCGTCCCGGTCAGCTGTCAGCAGAAGGTCCGTCCTGGCCATGGGGCTCCTCCTTTTTCTCCAGCTTGTCGTAGTAGAAGAGGAAGTAAATGCAGAAGGCGATGCCGCCGCAGACCACGCAGATGTCGGCCACATTGAAGACGGCAAAGCGCATAAACTGGAGGTTGAACATGTCGGTGACGAAGCCAAAGAGGGCCCGGTCAATGAGGTTGCCCACCGCCCCGGCAAAGACCACCGTCAGGGAGGTCACACCGAAGGGGTGGCGGATCACCCGGCGCACCAGGGCCGCGGCGATGGCGGCGGCCACCACCGCCGAGATGACGGTCAGCACCCAGGTGTGGTCGGAGAAGATGGAAAAGGCCGCGCCGGTGTTCTGGACGTAGGTGAGTTCCATCAGGCCGGGGAGGAAGGGGACGGAGGTCCCCAGGGGGATATTTGCACGGACCAGGTACTTGACCACCTGGTCGGCGGCCACCAGGACCGCCGCGAGCAGGGCATACAGCATAGCGGTTCAAACTCCTTGTCTCCGGCCCGCAGCCGGCGGGATGACCGAAAAAGAGCCGGTACTTATTCCCCCTCATTATATCAAAATCCGTCTGCTTTACAATCCCGTTCTTCTCCCGCCCCTCCGTACGCCCTTTCCCCCTTGACAAAAATCGAACATTTGTTGTATAATCGAATCGAACAAAAGTTCTGGAAACTTTTTGGCCGGCGGGCACGTCTAAAGAGGAAAACACCGCCGAAGAAACCATAGGGCAGCGGCAAAAGTCCCAACAATGGGACCCTGGCTGTGGTAGGCTTGGAGCATAGGAGGGATCAGGGTATGCAGACCATTTATTATGAGACGGAACACTTCATCCGGCACCGGGGGAACCTTGTGGATCTGGCGGCCTACCGCCGGAAGCTCTCCGCAGTCTCCGGCGGGGACCCGGTCTCCGCGCCGGAGGAGCCGGCCCCCCTGCGGGAGAC
>NZ_JAPFEA010000095.1 GCF_026169115.1 Intestinimonas sp.
CCCAGGGACACCGCGCCGATGAGGACCCCGCAGGCCAGCAGGGCGCTCAGGAGCAGCCGGCGGCGGTGGCCGATCTCCCGCTCCCGCTGGCCGGCGCCGGGTCCCCCCGCAGTCTGATTCATACCAAGGATCTCCTCTCTATCTGTTGCAGATGATGCGCCCGATCTCCCCCAGGGAGCGGGCGGTGTAGGTGGGGGTGAGGTCGGGCGGGGCGCTCCCGCCGCCGGGGGCAAACCAGATGACGTCCAGACCGGCGTCCAGGCCCCCCCTCACGTCGGAGCCCAGGCCGTCCCCCACCATGACGTAGCGCCCCAGATCCTCCGCCCCCAGGGCGGAGAGGGCGGCGCGGAAAAAGGCCGGCTCCGGCTTCCGCTTCCCCATCTCCCCTGAGATGAAGAGCCGTTCCAGAAAGGGGGAGAGCGGCGAGGCCGCCAGACGGGACCGCTGGACCCGGGCCACCCCGTTGGTGGCCAGCGCCAGACGGCAGCCCGCTCCATGCAGGGTGCGGCAGAGCTCCTCCGCCCCGGGGAGGAGCACGGCGCAGGCCCCCAGATGGTCCAGATACCGGCGGTTCACCTCTGCCGGGTCGTCCGTCCGGCCCAGGCGCTCCCCCAGGCGGCGGAACCGCTCCACGGTGAGGAAGTCCTCCTCCACCTCGCCCCGGTCAAAGGCCGTCCAGAGGGCGCGGTTGATCTCCAGATAGGCCCCCCGGCTCTCCCCGTTCCAGGGCCAGCCGAACTCCCGCAGAACGGCCTCCAGGGAGGTCTCCTCCGCGGCGTTGAAGTCAAAAAGCGTGTTGTCCGCGTCCAGCAGGACGATGTCGTAGCGTCTCATGGCTCGTCTCCCTGTTTTGTCTGTTTTCTGCGCTGGAGCATGCGCTGGAGCCGCACCAGAGAGAAGACCACCAGCACCCCCACCGCCAGGGACCCGGCGATACTCAGGGTGTGGAGTCCGGTGGTCAGGAAGTCCTGGGTGTCCCCCCGGAGGGCGGCCTCCATCATGTTGTAGATGCCGGCCCCGGGCACCAGAGGAATGAAGGCGATGAGGAGATAGCCCGTGGCGGGGCACTTGCGCACCCGGGCCATGACCTCGGCATAGGCGGAGAGAAAGACCGCCGCCCAGAAGTACTGGAGCACGTCGTTCCCCCCCATCACAGGTCCGGCGAGGAGGTAGACCAGCCAGGCCAGCGCGCCCCCCAGGGAGCAGAACACCGCCCCGGGGCCGCTGATGCGGAAGAGGACACAAAAGCCCAGACAGGCCAGGAAGGCGTAGAGGCAGGGCAGAAGCAGCTCCATCATCACAGCACCCCCCACATCGTGTTCACCAGGCTCAGGGCCACACCGGTGCCCAGGGCGATGCCCGCCCCGGTGAGGAGGGCTTCCGCCAGCTTCACCAGGCCGGACATCATATCCCCCGCCATGATGTCCCGCATGAAGTTGGTGATGACCAGCCCCGGAGCCTGGGCCATGATGGCGCCGGTGATGATGAGGTCCATGTGCTCCCCGACCCCCAGGTCGGTGAGACCGGCGGCCAGCAGGCCGCAGCAAAAACCGCCCACCATGGCCTTGAAGAAGAGGTTGCTGCCCAGCCGGGTGAGGAAGGGGAGCACCAGCCCCACCGCCAGGCCGCACACGCCGCCGCAGAAGGCGTCCCGGGCGGTGCCGCCGAAGAAGAGGCAGAAGGTGGAGGTGAGGAGCACATAGGCCGCCAGCTCCACCGCCACCGGGGTGTGGGAGGGCCGCTCCACCGTCTCGGCCAGCACCTCCGCCGCCCGGTCCAGGTCGGGGGTCTCGGCGCACAGCCGCCGGCACAGGGCGTTCAGGTCCTCCATCCGGCTGATGTCGGTCCCGTGGCTGGGCACCCGGCGCACCCGGGTGATGGGCTTCTGGCCCGGCGCCGTCAGGCTGACGATGACGCAGTTGGGAATGGCAAAGACCTCCCCGGTCTCCACCCCGTAGGCGGTGAGCAGGTACTGCACCGACTCCTCCACTCGGTAGATCTCCGCCCCGCTGAGCAGCAGGTGGTAGCCCAGATCGCTGCTCAGGGTCAGCAGTTTGTCGTAGTCCAAGTTCGCGGCTCCTCCCCGCTCCATAGAGTCAGACGGTCCGGAGGACCAAAAAGTTTTCAGCGCCCGCCCATGGCCCGGTGCTCCGCCGAGAGCTCCCTGGCCAGCCGGGCAAAGGGCCAGCCGGCGTTGGTGCCGGTGAGGACCGCCTTCAGCGAGGCGGGGGCGCCGGCGGCCTTCAGGGCCTCCAGCACCTGGTCCAGGGTCTCCCGGTCCACCTCGCAGAAGACCAGCACCCGGTCCTCCGGCGGCCTCTCCCCCTCGGTCCGTGCAGGGAAGCCCTGGTAGCCCGCCAGATGCCCCACCGTCTGGCCCACCTGGTCCCGGGCCACCGGGCGCACCGTCAGGCCGTGCTGGCCGCACACCCCGGCAATAACGCCGGGCCCCATCATCACAAGGGGCTCATAATAGAGAACACAGGCCATGACAAGCCCTCCTTTTTTCCAGCCGTCCGCACCTTGGACGGGGATGGATACCTTGATGTCGTATCTTTTAGTATAGCAGATACCGCCCCGCCTTGTCATCCCTGTTTTGCCCCTTTTTACGCAAAAACCACGGGTCCGTCCCCTAAAAAGGGGACGGACCCGTGCAGCTCGTCAGGAAATGCCTATGGGTCATGGGATGTGCATATGCCTCGCAGAGTTCCGTCGTCCGCAGACGACGGAATCAAATGAAGTCCGTTTTTTCCGGCGACATGTGCGTCGGAAAAAACTCTGCTCAGGCCGCAAACGTGCGAGTCGGGGCCCAAACAAGCCCAACAAAGTGGGCTTGTTTGGGGGAGGAGGGGCAAGGAAGTGGAGTGATGCCTGGCCGTCAGGCCGGGATGAGCGGTGCGGACTTTGCCCCGACGAAGTGCGCTGCAGCGGCCTGCATCCCTTCGAAAAAATGCTTGCATTTTTGAGAGTTGGACTCAGTGGCCGTGGCAGCAGCCGTGGTCGCAGCTGTCGCAGGCGGGGAAAATGCTCCTGTCGTAGTCCACGCCCTGCCGCTCGTAGTAGTCCTGTACGGCCTTCTTGATCGCCTCCTCGGCCAGCACGGAGCAGTGGAGCTTGTGGGCGGGGAGCCCGTCCAGGGCCTGGGCCACCGCCTGATTGGTGAGGGAGAGGGCCTCGCTGAGGGGCTTGCCCTTAATCATCTCGGTTGCCATGGAGCTGGAGGCGATGGCCGAGCCGCAGCCGAAGGTCTCAAATTTCACGTCCTCGATCACATCGTCCCGGATCTTGAGATAGATCTTCATGATGTCGCCGCACTTGGCGTTACCCACCTCGCCCACGCCGTCGGCGTCCTCCAGGACGCCCACGTTCCGGGGATTGCGGAAGTGATCCATGACGGTCTCGCTATAAAGTGCCATATCTTTACACCTCACTCATTGAATGACAAAATTCTGTTTTCCGCTCTGGAGGTCCCGCCACACCGGGGAGATGCTCCGGAGGTAGGCCACCACCTCGGTGACCGAACGGATGATGTGCTCCACCTCTTCCTCCGTATTCTCGTGGGAGAGGGTGAGCCGCAGGGAGCCGTGGGCGATCTCGTGGGGCCGTCCCAGGGCCAGCAGCACATGACTGGGGTCCAGGGAGCCGGAGGTGCAGGCCGAGCCGGAGGACGCCTCCACCCCCTTGTCGTCCAGCAGCAGGAGGAGGGATTCTCCCTCGATGCCCTCAAAGCAGAAGCTCACGTTGCCGGGCAGGCGCTGGACGGGGTGGCCGTTGAGCAGGCTGTGGGGGATCTGCCCCAGGCCCTCCATGAGCCTGTCCCGCAGGGCGGTCACCTGCGCCCGCCGCGCCTCCATCCCGGCCAGGGCCTCCTCAAAGGCCGCCGCCATCCCTACGATGGCGGGCAGGTTCTCGGTTCCCGGACGCCGGCCCCGCTCCTGGGCCCCGCCGTAAAAGAGATTTTGCAGGGGGATGCCCTTCCGGGCATAGAGGACCCCCGCCCCCTTGGGGCCGTGGAACTTGTGGGCGGAGAGGGAGAGCAGATCGATGTGTTCCTTCACCACGTCGATGGGCAGGTGTCCCGCCGCCTGGACGGCGTCGGTATGGAAGAGGATCCCCTTCTCCCGGCAGAGGGCGCCGATCTCGGCAATGGGCTCCACGGTGCCCACCTCATTGTTGGCATACATCACCGTCACCAGGCAGGTGTCGGGGCGGATGGCCGCCGCCACCTCCTCCGCCGTGATGAGGCCGTCCCCGTGGACGTCCAGCAAAGTGATGGCAAAGCCCTCCTTCTCCAGGGCCTCCAGGGTGTGGAGGACGGCGTGGTGCTCAAAGGCGGTGGAGACGATGTGCTTCTTCCCCTTCCTGGCCCCCAGCCAGGCGGCGGAGCGGATGGCCTGGGTGTCGGCCTCGCTGCCGCCGGAGGTGAAGGTGATCTCCCGGGGCTCGCAGCCCAGGCCCCTGGCCATGACGGCCCGGGCCTCTTCCAGGGCCTCTCTGGCCGCCTGTCCGGCGCTGTGCAGGCTGGAGGGGTTGCCGTAAATGCCGTCCAGATAGGGCAGCATGGCCCGGATGGCCGCCTGGCTCATTTTGGTGGTGGCGGCGTTGTCGGCATAGATGTGACGCATGGTATTCGCTTCCTTTCCCCGCCCGGACGGGGCGGACAATGCAGAAGGGATCGCTCCCCTTTAATTCCTAGTATTTTTCTATGTATTATCCTAGCACTTATTTCCCGGTATGTCAATAGGGATTCAGGGATTTTATTCCGCCCACAGACAAAGCCCCCCGGCCCTTTGCCTGTGTCCGAGAAGGAAGCAGCGAGACAGGACAGGCAGACAGGCGAGTGGTGACAAGAGAACAGGGGACCGACTAAGAAGGTCGGCCCCCTGTCTTTTTATGCACTTCTCGCCCCTAGCTGCCGTGGCTATGCTTTTGCGGTGGTCTGTCCGGGTCCCTCGTCCTATGCCCCGCAGGGCATCAGAGTGACGCAATTCCCACGGGTAGGGGGTGACAGGTCAAAGCATGGCTGCGGCGGAACCTGCCAATATAATTTCTGCTGGGGCCGATAAGGAGAGATCTAACTGGACCAGCGGCTTGACAATGTCAATCCCGGTAAACAAATCTCCAATACTCATTTTTCGATATTCCCCCAAACTGTCCACAAAGTGTCGTAGTACTGTTGAAAACCTAAACGGCAATGCGCCCAACAACCGCGTGAGTGTAAAGCAATGTAATGCCTGCTACGCTCCTCCCAGAGATGTTCTAACAAAGAAATACAGAATTTAGTAACTTCCTCAGAACGCTCCTTGTACATAGCGCCAACACGACACAGCCTTAGGCCGAGGAGGAGCGTACCCACAGACTTGTGCCAGTATATAGGGAGGGTATCGTAATCCTCACAACTGTAGGCCAAGCACCATGTAACTAATGCAGCTACTCTGGTATCTTTTTCGAAAGTTGGTAGGCTATCTAGATAGTCGCCACACTCTTCACATAAAGACTCTAGCATTTTCACTACTTCCAACTCACAACCCTCCTCTGCTTTTATAGAAAGCCCTCCAAGCACGAGTTGTGAACTGCCCCAGATTGTGCGGACAGCACAAAAAAGAGCCCCTGGTAGGAATGAACTGCCCCAGATTATGCGGACAGCAC
>NZ_JAPFEA010000034.1 GCF_026169115.1 Intestinimonas sp.
AGGGAGGACGATAAAATATGAGCTACGCTGAGTTTGACGCCATCCGCATTGGCATCGCCTCCCCGGAACAGATCCTGGACTGGTCCTACGGCGAGGTCCTAAAGCCGGAGACCATCAACTACCGTACCCTCAAGCCGGAGCGGGACGGCCTGTTCTGCGAGAAGATCTTCGGGCCCACCAAGGACTGGGAGTGCCACTGCGGCAAGTATAAGAAGATCCGCTACAAGGGCAAGGGCTGTGACCGCTGCGGCGTGGAGGTCACCCGGGCCAAGGTCCGCCGGGAGCGCATGGGCCACATCCAGCTGGCCGCCCCCGTGTCCCACATCTGGTACTTCAAGGGCATCCCCTCCCGGATGGGACTGCTGCTGGACATCTCTCCCCGTATTCTGGAAAAGGTCCTCTATTTCGCCGCCTATATTGTCACCGACCCCGGCTTCTCCCCCCTGGCCAAAAACCAGATCCTCACCGAGAAGGAATACCGGGATATGCGGGAGAAGTATGAGGACGACTTTGAAGCCGCCATGGGCGCCGAAGCGGTCAAGAAGCTGCTCCAGGACATCAACCTGGAGGAGCTCTCCGAGCAGCTGCGCGCCGAGCTCAAGGATGCCTCCGGTCAGAAGAAGGCCCGCATCGTCAAGCGCCTGGAGGTGGTGGACGCCTTCCGCCTCTCCGGCAACAAGCCCGAGTGGATGATCATCGACGTGCTGCCCGTCATTCCCCCGGAGCTGCGCCCCATGGTACAGCTGGACGGCGGTCGTTTCGCCACCTCTGACCTCAACGACCTTTACCGCAGGGTCATCAACCGCAACAACCGCCTCAAGCGCCTCATCCAGCTCAACGCCCCCGACATCATCGTCCGGAACGAGAAGCGGATGCTTCAGGAGGCGGTGGACGCCCTCATCGACAACGGCCGTCGTGGCCGTGCCGTCACCGGCGCCAACAACCGGGCCCTCAAGTCCCTCTCCGATATGCTCAAGGGCAAGCAGGGCCGCTTCCGTCAGAACCTGCTGGGCAAGCGCGTGGACTACTCTGGCCGTTCCGTTATCGTGGTCGGCCCTGAGATGAAGATCTACCAGTGTGGTCTGCCCAAGGAGATGGCCATTGAGCTCTTCCGGCCCTTCGTCATGAAGAAGCTGGTGGAGGACGGCCTAGCCAACAACATCAAGTCGGCCAAGAAGATGGTGGACAAGGGCCGGCCCGAGGTCTGGGACGCCCTGGACTTCGTCATCAAGGAGCACCCCGTGATGCTCAACCGCGCTCCCACCCTCCACCGTCTGGGCATCCAGGCTTTCGAGCCCGTCCTGGTGGAAGGCCGCGCCATCAAGCTCCACCCCCTGGTGTGTACCGCCTTCAACGCCGACTTCGACGGCGACCAGATGGCTGTCCACGTGCCCCTCAGCGCCGAGGCCCAGGCGGAGGCCCGCATCCTGATGCTCTCCGCCAACAACCTCCTGCGGCCCCAGGACGGCGGCCCCGTCACCGTCCCCACCCAGGACATGGTGCTGGGCTCCTACTACCTCACCTATGAGAAGTACGCCGACCACGACTTTGCCTACGAGGACGTCGCCGCCGTGAAGGCCGCCCTGGCCGAGGGAACCGTCCAGCCCGACGACAAGGTGTGGGTGAAGCATCCCGGTTCCCTGGACGACATCCCCACCTTTGCCGGCATCTGCGCCGACACCCCCGACGGGGAGCTGCCCCGGGAGATCTTCCGGGTGTACGCCGACGACGGGGAGGCCCGTCTGGCCTATGACGAGGGCGAGCTGGACCTGCACATGCCCATCATGGTCCGCCGCTTCGTGGAGGTGGACGGCGAGAAGCGCCACAAGCTGGTGCGCACCACCGTGGGCCGCCTGATCTTCAACGAGGGCATTCCCCAGGACCTGGGCTTCGTGGACCGCACCGACCCCGAGCAGATGTTCGAGCCTGAGATCAACTTCATCACCGGCAAGAAGCAGCTGGGCAAGATCATCGACAAGTGTATCACCAAGCACGGCTTTACCGTCTCGGCTGATGTGCTGGACGTCATCAAGGCCAAGGGCTATAAGTTCTCCACCCGTGGCGCCCTCACCGTCTCCATCCACGATATGACGGTGCCCCCCGAGAAGCCCGAGCTCATCGCCGCCACGGAGAAGGAGATCGTCAAGATCGACCGGCAGTACAAGCGCGGCTTCCTGACCAACGACGAGCGGTACCGTCTGGTGGTCCAGGCCTGGGAAAAGACCACCAAGGACGTCACTGACGCCCTGATGAACGTGCTGGACCGGTACAATCCTATCTGGATGATGGCCGACTCCGGCGCCCGTGGTTCCACCGCCCAGATCCGTCAGCTGGCCGCCATGCGCGGCCTGATGGCCGATACCTCTGGCCGTACCATCGAGATCCCCATCAAGTCCAACTTCCGTGAGGGCCTGTCCGTCCTGGAGTACTTCATCTCCTCCAGAGGCGCCCGTAAGGGTATGGCCGATACCGCCCTGCGTACCGCCGACTCCGGTTACCTCACCCGCCGCCTGGTGGACGTGTCCCAGGAGGTCATCATCCGCGAGCACGACTGCGGCACCCACGACGGCATCCTGGCCAGCGAGATCGTGGAGAACGGCCAGGTCATCGAGACCTTCGGCGAGCGCCTGAAGGGCCGTTATCCCGTGGAGGACGTCTGCGATCCTCAGACCGGCGAGGTCCTCATCAGCCGGGACACCATGATGACCGCCGACGACGCCAAGCTCCTGGAGGACCACGGCATCCACTCCGTCATGATCCGCTCCGTGCTCACCTGTGAGTCCCGCAGCGGCGTGTGCTCCAAGTGCTACGGCATCAATCTGGCCATCGGCGAGACCGTGGGCGAGGGCGAGGCCGTGGGTATCATCGCCGCCCAGTCCATCGGCGAGCCCGGCACCCAGCTCACCATGCGTACCTTCCACACCGGCGGCGTGGCCGGCGGCGACATCACCCAGGGTCTTCCCCGTGTTGAGGAGCTCTTCGAGGCCCGCCGTCCCAAGAAGATGGCCCAGCTGGCCGAGATCAGCGGCAAGGTCTCCATGGAGGACGCCAAGAAGGGCGGCATGGTCAATGTCACCATCACAGCCAGCGACGGCGAGGTGGTCACCTACACCCTGGCCCACAATTCCGGCATCCGGGTGAAGCAGGGCGACACCGTGGAGAAGGGCGCCATGCTCACCGACGGCGCCCTGTATCCCGCCGACGTGCTGCGTATCCGCGGCATCCACGCCGTGTACGACTACCTCATCCAGGAGGTTCAGAAACCCTACCGTCAGCAGGGCGTTGACATCAACGACAAGCACATTGAGGTCATTGCCCGTCAGATGATGCGCAAGGTCCGCGTGGAGGACGCCGGCGACTCCGACCTCCTCAGTGGCTCCACCATTGACATCATCGAGTTCAAGGACGCCCAGCGCGCCGTTCAGGCCCGCATCGACGCCGGCGAGACCAATGACGGCCTGGAGCTCAAGCTCCCCGTCGGCACCCGGATCATCATGGGTATCACCAAGGCGTCCCTGGCCACCGAGTCCTTCCTGTCCGCCGCCTCCTTCCAGGAGACCACCAAGGTCCTCACCGAGGCCGCCATCAAGGGCAAGGTGGACCACCTGCTGGGTCTGAAGGAGAACGTCATCATCGGTAAGCTCATCCCCGCCGGCTCCGGCCTGGCCCGGTACCGCCAGTTCGACTGGGATACCATGAGCCCCGACGACGCGCCCGCCGAGCAGCAGAACAGTGCGGAGGACCTGCCTGCGGAAGACCATGCTGTCACCGTTGAGGCGGCGACCCTCCCGGTGGAGTAACACGCAGAACGAACGCACAGCAGCTGCAGCGCCGGCGCACAGACAAGGGTCTGTGCGCCGGCGCTTTTTTGCTTGCAAAAGGGAGGCGCGGGCGCTACAATATTTTTAGTAAAATTATCCGTGGATGGAAAGGAGGACGGTCTATGGCGACCTTGAAGGAGCTCTCGGAGCGGACGGGCTACGCTCCGGCGACCATCTCGCGCATCCTCACGGGGGACCCGGGGCTGACGGTGAGTCCGGAGGCCCGGAAAAAGGTGCTGGAGGAGGCGGGCAGGCTCAATTATGCCGCTACCAAGTCCCGCCGGGGGCGGGCGCCCAAGATCCTCATGCGGGCGGCGGCGGCGGAGGGGCTGACCCCGGCCCAGCAGCTGGAGGACCCCTTTTATCTCTATCTCCGGGGCCATGTGGAGCAAGCCTGCCTGGACCAGCGCATCGCCTTCCAGGCCCTGGCCCGGCGGGGGGAGGGCTTCGCCCCGCCGGAGGGGGCGGTGGACGGAGTGGTGGCCATTGGCCGTCTCTCCCCCCGGGAGGTGGAGGCCCTGGCAGCCATGAGCCCCAACGTGGTTTTCCTCAACTCCTCCCCGGATGAGTCCCGCTTTGACTCCGTGGTCCTCAATTACGACCTGGGCATCCGATTGGCGGTGGACCACCTCCTGGGGCTGGGACACCGGCGGGTGGGCTTTATCGGTCCCGCCCTGCGGCCCGACGACCGGGGGAAGCCCACGCCGGAGATCCGCCGGGAACGGTTCATGGCCCACATGGCGCGCCACGGTCTCCTGGACCCGGCCCTCCTGGTGGAGGCGCCCATGGACGCCCCCTCCACCGCCGCCGCCCTGAGCGCCTATCTGGCCTCCGGCGCGCCCAGACCCACGGCCTTTCTGGCCGTCAGCGAGGAGACCGCCCTGGGCGCGGTCCGGGCCATCACTGAGGCCGGGCTCTCCATCCCCGGAGACGTCTCCCTGGTCTCCTTCAACGACACCCCGCTCTCCGCCCTGGTGACCCCCGGACTTACCTCAGTGTCCACCCATGCCCTGGAGATGGGGCAGGCCGCCGTCCGCCTTCTGGCGGAGCGGGCCGCGCTCCCAGACCGCCCGCCCGTCCGCACCCTGCCGGTCAAGCTGGTGGTGGCCCCCTCTCTGGTGGTCCGGGAGAGCACCGCCCCTCCGTCAGATTGCCCATAAGCGGCAGGCCCCAACTGTGCGCTCTGACAAAGTTAAATTTTTAGTAAAAATTCAACTTGCTATTTTTCCCCAGACCGGATATACTGGAATCACCAGAAGAAAGATGGAAAGGAAGGCGCATCAAAATGGCGATCTTAGTGTTGGGCGGGGCCGGCTACATCGGCTCCCACACGGTGTACGAACTCATCGACGCGGGCCGGGACGTGGTGGTGGTGGACAATCTCCTCACCGGCTTCCGGCAGGCGGTCCATCCCAAGGCCCGGTTCTACCAGGCCGACATCCGGGACCGGGCGGCCATGGACAAGGTCTTTGAGGCCGAGGACATCGAGGGCGTGGTCCACTTTGCCGCCTCCTCCCAGGTGGGGGAGAGCATGTCCGACCCCTTGAAGTACTATGACAACAACCTGTACGGCACCACCGTACTCCTCCAGTCCATGGTGGCCCACGGGGTGAAGAAGATCGTCTTCTCCTCCACCGCCGCCACCTACGGCGAGCCCGAGACGGTGCCCATCCTGGAGAGCGACAAGACCCAGCCCACCAACTGCTACGGCGAGACCAAGCTGGCCATGGAGCACATGATGAGCTGGGTGTCCAAGGCCCATGGCCTCAAGTATGTGGCCCTGCGGTACTTCAACGCCTGCGGCGCCCACATCTCCGGCGCCATCGGCGAGGCCCACGACCCGGAGACCCACCTGGTGCCCATCATCCTCCAGGTGCCCAACGGCCAGCGGGACCATGTGTCCATCTTCGGCGACGACTACCCCACCAAGGACGGCACCTGCGTCCGGGACTACATCCATGTGAGCGACCTGGCCCAGGCCCATATCCTGGCCCTGGACTACCTCCTCCGGGGCGGGGACAACAATGTCTTCAACCTGGGCAACGGCGTGGGCTTCACCGTCAAGGAGGTCATCGACACCGCCCGGACGGTCACCGGCCACCCCATCCCCGCGGAGGTCTCCCCCCGCCGCGCCGGCGATCCCGCCCAGCTCATCGCCTCCTCCGCCAAGGCGGTGGAGGTCCTGGGCTGGAAGCCCAAATACAACGATCTGGGGACCATCATTTCCACCGCCTGGAAGTGGCATCAGTCCCATCCCAACGGCTACGGGGAGGGCTGAGGACATGGTGGACAGAGAGATCCAGGCCCTGGTGGCCTACGCCCTGGATACCGGACTCATTGAGCCCTGCGAACGGCTGTGGGCGGTGAACGCCCTGTTGGAGGCCCTGGGGCTGGACAGCTATACCGAACCGGAGACCCCGGCGGAGCGGCCCGTGGACCTGCCTGCGGTGCTGGGCGCCCTCATGGACGACGCCCACGCCCGGGGTGTGCTCCAGGAGGACTCCGTGGTCTACCGGGACCTCTTTGACACCAAGCTGATGGGGGTGCTCACCCCCCGGCCCGCCCAGGTCATTGGCAAGTTCCGCGCCCTCTGTGCCGAGAGCCCGGAGAAGGCCACCGACTGGTACTATCGCTTCAGCCAGGACACCAATTATATCCGCCGGGACCGCATCGCCAAGGACGTGAAGTGGGTCGCCCCTACGGAGTACGGGGACCTGGACATCACCATCAACCTCTCCAAGCCGGAGAAGGACCCCAAGGCCATCGCCGCCGCCCGGAACCTGCCCGCCTCGGCCTATCCCCGGTGCCAGTTGTGCGCCGAGAACGAGGGCTATGCCGGCAGGGTCAACCACCCCGCCCGGGAGAACCACCGCATCGTCCCCATCACCATCAACGGCTCCCCCTGGTTTTTGCAGTACTCCCCCTATGTCTACTACAATGAGCACTGCATCTGCCTCAACAGCGAGCATGTGCCCATGAAGATCGACCGGGCCTGCTTTGCCAAGCTGCTGGACTTCGTGGGCCAGTTCCCCCACTATTTCGTGGGCTCCAACGCCGATCTGCCCATCGTGGGCGGCTCCATCCTGGCCCACGACCACTTCCAGGGCGGCCACTATACCTTCGCCATGGAAAAGGCCCCGGTGGAGACCCCCTTCACCTTCCCCGACTACGAGGACGTGAAGGCCGGCATCGTGAAGTGGCCCATGTCGGTGGTCCGTCTCACCGCCGCCGACCCGGCCCGGCTCATCGATCTGGCCGACAAGCTCCTGCTGTCCTGGCGGGGCTATACCGACGAGGCCGCCTTCGTCTTCGCTGAGACCGACGGGGAGCCCCACAACACCATCACCCCCATCGCCCGCCGCCGGGGGAGCGACTACGAGCTGGACCTGGTCCTGCGCAACAACATCACCACGGAGGAGCACCCCCTGGGCGTCTATCATCCCCACGCCGAGCTCCACCACATCAAAAAGGAGAACATCGGCCTCATCGAGGTCATGGGTCTGGCCGTCCTCCCCGCCCGGCTGAAGGAGGAGCTCGCCGCCGTGGCCGACGCTCTGGCCAGCGGCGCCGACCTCCGGGGCGACGAACGCACCGAAAAGCACGCTGACTGGGCCGAGGGCTTCCGGGCCAAGTACGCCATCACGGCGGATAACGCCCTGGACATCGTGGAGAAGGAGACCGGTCTGGTCTTTGCCCAGGTGCTGGAGCACGCCGGCGTCTACAAGCGCACCGCCGAGGGGAAGGCCGCCTTCCTGCGATTCCTGGAGCAGGTCTGACCACAAAGCCGAGCAGAAAAATAGAAACGAAAACGCGGCCCCGCCTGGTGACAGGCGGGGCCGCGTCGGCTTGTCGGGCATTGGTTGGGCTCAGGACGGGTTCTCCATGTCGGAGAAGTGGGATTCCAGCTCTGTGAAGGCGGCCTTGTCCTCCTGAGTGGAGAACATCATGAGGTAGATGAGGTAGTCCTCATACTTGCGCAGATACTGCCGCTGATAGGGGGCCTCCTCACCCTCCATGGTCAGAGGGACCATCAGGTAGGGGTGTCCGGCCAGCTGCACGGTGGTAACGCTGCCCACGGAGTAGGTGGCCTCCTCCAGCTCGGCCCCCGCCTCCAGACCGTCGATGTAATCGGTGGCGGTGCCGCCGTAGTTCTGGACCAGGATCAGAACGCCGTTGCCGGTCTCCGGGTCCCGGGCGGAGAGCTCGTAGTGGTAGATGGAGGCCGGGTCTGTGCCGGCGCCGCCCCGCTGCATGTCCAGGAGCTTGTCGGCTTCGGCGCTCATGGTGTCCAGCTCCTCCTGGCTGGCGGCGGTCCAGCCCTCCGGCAAGGTGAAGCGGAGGTCCACAAAGGCGCTGTAAAAGGTGGTGTCCCTCCAATAGCCGGGGGAGTAGTACTCTTTGGCTTTTTCGCTGCAGCCTGTCAGTGTTCCGCCCAGCAGGGCGGCGAGCAGGAGCAGGGCGATGGTACGTTTTTTCATTTCAGTCCTCCTGTATCCGGTGGGGTCATCAGGTATCATAGCACAAAAATGGGAAGATTGGAATACAAATTATCACCCGCTGGTAAGTTGCAAAGCGGCCCGGAAATTGATATAATACCTTATTAAACATGGTAAGATAGGGAGTGCGTGCCTTTGTACCTCAGAGCGTTGGAGATCCAGGGCTTCAAATCCTTCCCCGACAAGACGGTCCTCACCTTTGACCACGACGTCACCGCCATCGTGGGGCCCAACGGAAGCGGAAAATCCAATCTCTCCGACGCCATCCGCTGGGTCATGGGAGAGCAGTCCACCCGCGCCCTCCGGGGGGGCAAGATGGAGGACGTCATCTTCGGCGGCACCGCCAAGCGCAGGCAGCTGGGCTTTGCCGAGGTGTCCCTGGTGCTGGACAACACCGGGCGCATCTTTGACCGGGAGGAGAGCGAGATCATGGTCACCCGGCGGTACTACCGTTCGGGGGAGAGCGAATACTTCATCAACCGCCGCACCGTCCGGCTCCGGGATGTGAACGAGCTCTTCATGGATACCGGCCTGGGACGGGAGGGCTACTCCATCATCAGCCAGGGCAAGATCGACGAGATCCTCTCCGTGAAAAGCACCGACCGCCGGGAGGTCTTTGAGGAGGCCGCCGGCATCTCCCGCTACCGCCACCGGAAGGAGGAGGCGGAGCGAAAGCTGGAGCGGACCCAGGAGAATCTGGTCCGGGTCAATGACAAGATCGACGAGCTGGAGCTCCAGGTGGAGCCCCTCCGGGCCCAGGCGGAGAAGGCCAAAAAATTTCTCATCCTCCGGGACGAGCTGCGCGGGCTGGAGATCTCCCTGTGGATGGACCAGCTGGACAAGGTCCGGGCCGGCGGACGAAAGCTCCTCTCCGACTATGAAAACGCCGTCCGGCAGAAGGAGGAGACCCGGACCCAGGTGGAACGGCTTTACGCCGCCGCCGAGGGCTACGCCGCCCAAATGCGGGAAAAGGACATGGAGGCCGAGGGCATCCGCTTCCAGATGCAGCAGCGGCAGGCCGACGCCAACGGCTGCGAGCGGGAGACGGCGGTGCTCCAGGCCCAGATCCAGAGTAACCTGGAGACCGCTGACCGGGTCCGGCGGGAGCTGGACCAGCAGGAGGGCCGGGCCGGCTCCATCTCGGAGCAGATCGACCAGCGCCGGGCCCGTCTGGAGGAGATCGCCGCCCGCTGCGCCGGGCTGGAGGGGGAGCTCTCCGCCGCCCAGCAGGCCGACCAGGACGAGCGCCGCAGTGCCGGCACCCTGGAGAGCGAGCTGGAGACCCTGCGGGAGAAGGAGGCGATGGAGCATGCCTCCGCCGCAGAGGCCAAGGCCCTCCTCTCCGCTCTGGCCGCCGCCGCCCAGGAGCTGCTGGACCGGGATGAGGCCGTCCGGCAGGAGCTTGCCGCCGGGGAAGAAAAGCTCTCCGCCGCCCATACGGTGGCCCGCGAGATCGCCGCCGACCTCCAGAAGGCCAGGGAGGAGCGGGAGAGCCTGGACAACGTCATCAGCGGCTATACCATGCGGGCCGAGTCCCGGAAGCGGAAGGTGGAGACCGCCCGGGAGACCCACCAGAGGCTCCAGATGGACGAGCATGCCATCGCCGCCCGGGTCCACATGCTCTCCGAGATGGAGAAGCTCTACGAGGGCTATTCCAAGGCGGTGAAGCTGGTCATGGGGGAGGCCCAGCGGGGGAACCTCCGCCATATCCACGGCCCGGTGGCCGGACTGGTCCACGTGCCTGACCCATACACGGTGGCAGTGGAGATCGCCCTGGGGGGCGCCATGCAGAACATCGTGGTGGACGCCGAGGAGGACGGCAAGGCCGCCATCCAGTTCCTCAAGCGCCGGGACGGCGGCCGGTGTACCTTCCTGCCCATGAACGCCATCCGCCCCGCCCAGTTCCGGGACACCGACGTGGAGCGGGAGCCCGGCTTTGTGGGCATGGGGGACCGGCTGGTGGAGTTCGACCCCCAATACCGGAACATTTTTTCCAATCTTCTGGGCCGGGTGGTGGTGGCCGAGGACATGGACGCCGCCATCGCCATGGCCAGAAAATACCACTATCGCTTCAAGATCGTCACCCTGGACGGACAGGTTCTCAACCCCGGCGGCTCCATGACCGGCGGCTCCGTCTCCCGGTCGGCGGGCATCCTCAGCCGGGCCAATGAGCTCGAGCGCCTGAACGCCCAGCTGAACGGAGTGCGGGTGCAGCTATCCGAGGCGGGCAGGGCGCTGGATGATGCCCAGCGGGAGTCGGCGGTGGCCGTCTACGAGCTGGAGACCGCCCAGGCCCAGTGTCGGGAGCTAGAAAACAAGGTCCTCCAGCTGGAGGAGCGGGCGTCCGCCCAGAAGAAGACCTGCACAGACCTGGAGGACCAGCGGGAGGGTCTGCGTACCGAGCTCACCGAGATCGAGGCCCGGACCCGGCAGACCGAGCGGGACACCGCCAATGCCCGGACCCGGATCGAGGCCCTGGAGGGGGCCGCCGCCGCCCTGCGGCTGGAGGCCGAGGGCAAGGCGGCGGGGCAGGCGGAGCTCCGGGCCCGGCTGGAGGCCCTGGCTGATGCGGCCGCCCATGAGGACGGCGGTGACGGATTCACCCGGGATGCCGAGAGTCAGCGTCGGAATGAGCGAGCCGCCGGTGACGGCATTGTTCGCTGCTTCGGAG
>NZ_JAPFEA010000024.1 GCF_026169115.1 Intestinimonas sp.
GCATGGTTTTCCATAGCCTCCTCCTGCATCAGGCTTGCTTCCAGCGCGTCCTTGATCTTGGAGGCCACAGCGATGTCATTCTGGATGGAGGCGATGATGGGCGGCGTGGGCACAGGCGTCTGGGCCGACGCAGGCTGGGGGGCTGCCGGCGCTTCGCCGGCGGCGGGGGCAGGGATGGAGGCTCCGCCGCGGTTCCTGCTGAGCAGGTTCATGACGTGGGCCGTCTTGCTGGTGTTAGATTCTTTGGCTGACGACATATTAAAAACTCCTTGTATGCGAAAAACTGAACGGGATCAGCGGCGCTCCGGGGCCGGGAAGCGGGGGCCGGCGATGATGTTTACGACCTCCATCAGGTCTGCGGCGGGCTTGGACGACGGCTTGTAGGTCAACACGCTTTGCCCGTGAGCGGGGGCCATGGCGACATCCACGCCCCGGCGGATCTTGGCCGGGAGCACACGGCTGCCCAGCTGGGCGGCCACCTCCTCCGCCATCTCCAGCACCTCTCTGGACAGGGTGAGCCGGGCGTTGAACTTATTGAACAAAAGACCGATCACTTTCAGGTCCGGGTTGAAGGAGGCGCGGACGGCTTCGACGGTATCCTGGATCTGAGAGATGCCGACCAGACTGAGGACCTCGGCCTCCATGGGGATAATCAGGCCCGTAGAGGCGACATAGGCGTTGATGGTCAGAAGGTTCAGGGCCGGCGGCGTATCAATGATGAAAAAGTCATAATCGGCTTTCAGCGAACTGATGAGCTGGTGAAGCATAAATTCCCGCCGGGGCGAGGTAAATTCAGCCTCCGCCGCAGAGAGCATGATATCCGAGGAGAGCACATCGCCATATTCTGTATGCGCGATGGCCTCATAGGGGCTTTTGGCGCCTTTCAGGACATCGTAGATGGTATCGCTGCCGCCGATGTCCAGGCCAAGGGAAAAGGCCAGGTTCCCCTGGGGGTCCAGGTCGATGCCCAGCACCCGCGCGCCGCGCTGACGCAGGCCGCAGACCAGGGCGGCGGTGACGGTGGTTTTCCCGACTCCGCCCTTTTGATTTGTAACGGTTATGACCTCTGACAAGATCAATCCCTCCCGGAACAAAAACTATGAGTTTTACTCTTATTTTTATTGTACTATATGTCGATAAAAAAACATAGAGGGAATGAGCATTTTTTTGAAAAGATCATCCCACCAAGTGAAAAATCAGATTTGTGAAAGGAGTAAATCACTATGACTTCTATCAATGGATTGGGCAGAAGCAGCATGAGCAGCATTTATGGGAACCGGAATGTGATTTCTGGCCTGGCAAGCGGCATGGATACGGAAGCCATGATCGAAAATGCGATTGCGGGCTATAAAATGAAGATCAGCAGTCTCCAGCAAAAGCAGACAAAGGTGACCTGGCAGCAGCAGGCTTTGAGAAGTATCATTGACAAGCTGGCTGATTTCTCCCAGAAATACACCTCCTATGCTTCCAGCACCAATCTGCTGAGCTCCAGCTTCTTCAACAGCTCCGTAAAGGTTTCGACCCATGGTACCTATGCCGACAAAGTCTCCGCCACCGGAAAGACCAACAGCACGGTCCAGATCCTGGGCGTAAAGCAGCTGGCGTCCGCGGCCACCTATAAGAGCAAGCTGAACGGGGTGACGTCCGATGGGAGCATCCAGCTGGGTAAGGTGGATCCGTCGCAAAATAACATCACCGTCAGCAACCTGACCGGCAGCCTGACCATCGCCAACGGCGACAGCGCCTCTGTCACCATCGAGCTGACCGAAGAGGATATGGCCGGCGTGACGGACATGGCTGGACTGGCAGATAAGATCAATGCAAAGCTGGAGGAAGCCAAAAAGAACGGAGGGTATAAAGGCGAAATCAAGGCAGTCCACAGTGGCAATACCATTACGTTTACGGGTACAAATAATACCTACATCAAGTCAATCAGCGGCAAAATCCGGGATACGCTGGACATTGAGTCCGGCGAGAAGCCTGCGAAGCTGAGCTATGACGAGAACGCGAAGAAGCCTTGGGAGAGTAAAGTCACCTGGGCGGATCAGGTGGACGGCAAGGAGATCAGCATTACGCTGGATGGCGTGACAAAAAGGTTCACCCTAAATGCCGTGGATGAAAAGGGTAATGAGCTAGACTATGCAGATGTCATGGACGGGCTCAAAAAAGAAATTGAGTCTGCGTTTAACAAGAAGGTGACGATGGAAGGGGATAGCTCTACTGGCTGGAAGCTGGGGGTCGCTGCCGGCTCCACACTGAGCGTTTCCAGCTCCGTCGGCAAGCTGCTGGGCATGGACAGCAACAACGAGACCAGCTATACGAACATGAACAAGACGCTGGGCGAGTTGCTGGAAGGTAGGCTGAACAAAGAATGGGCCAAAGCGGATCAAGTAGACGCATCTGCGCTCACCCACGTGAAGGATGACCTGTATAAAGATAAGAATGGCAACATGCTCAAGAAGGAGGGGGACTCCTACTACCGGGTGAATGACGAGGGCAACAAGTACCTGTACGATTTCAAGCTGAATGGCAAAACCATTGGCAGCTTCACAGAGGACAGTACGCTGGAGAGCGTAATCAGCGCCATCAACAAAAATAGCGAGGCCGGGGTGGACGTCAGCTTCTCCAAAATCAGCAACGAGTTCCAGTTCACCTCCCGGGAGACCGGCTCCCAGGGCAAGATCGAGATGAAGGGGCTGGCCGCCGAGCTGTTTGGCAAAGCGGGCGGCGATGTGGAGGTGGAAGGCAAGGACGCCATTTTCTCCATGGCTGTCAACGGGAAGGTGTTTGACGGCATCAGCCGAAGCGGAAATACCTTCGATGTGGACGGTCTCCAGGTCTCCCTGAAAGGGACCTTCGGCGATTATGTCACTAACGATCCCAATGATGATCCTAATGCGCTCAATGTTATAGAAAAGCTGGGTAAAGACGAAGATAAGATCAAGGCCGTGGGAGATAACGCCGTCTCCTTCACCACTGCCGCCGATTCGGTCAAGATCGTGGACACCATCAAGAAGTTCGCCGAGGATTACAACGCCATGGTGAAGGAGATCAAGGACGCCTACGCCACCCTGCCGCTCCAGAAGTCCAACGGCGCGTCCTACGAGCCGCTGACCAGCGACGAGCTGGAGGGCATGTCCGAAACAGAGATCAAAAACTATGAGGAAAAGGCCAAGCAGGGCCTGCTCTTTGGCGACCGGGACCTGTCCAACCTGTATAACCAGCTGACCAACTCCTTCAACTCCAACACCGCGCTGAAAAAAATCGGGATCGAAGTGTCGTACAGCAACGGCCTGAGCACCCTGACGGTGAACGAGGAGAAGCTGCGCGCCGCGCTGGACAGCGACCCGGAGCAGGTCCAGGAAGCATTTACCTCCGCCGCCGGAAACGGCAAAACCATGATGGAATCCATGAAGGAGACCCTGGACCGGTACGGCAGCGTGGTCGGCACCAAGGGTATCCTGGTGGAGCGAGCCGGTTCCCCCAAGGCTGCGAGCACGTTGCTCACCAATACCATGCAGAAGGTGATCGACAACTTCGAAACGCAGATCCAGAAGTGGACGGATAAGATGACCGATCAGGTGGATCGCTACACCAGACAGTTTTCCCAGCTGGAGCAGCTGATCGCGCAGATGAACGCCCAGAGTTCCTCGCTCAGTGGACTGATGGGTGGATTTTGAGGGAAGTGGTGACTGCCAGTCATGGACATGAGAGGGTACCAAAACTACAAAATGCAGAGCATCAATACCATGACAAAGGGAGAGCTCCTTCTGCTGCTGTACGATGAGCTGGTCAAGCGCCTGACACAGGCTGAGCTCGCGTTGGACAAAAAAGAGTTTGAGCCCTTTGAAGCGTCCGTGCAGCGTGGAATTGAGATCATCACGTATTTGGATGATACCCTTGATATGAAA
>NZ_JAPFEA010000105.1 GCF_026169115.1 Intestinimonas sp.
ATGCTGGAGCAGCCCATCACCCAGACCCTGGAGATCAACTACATGCCCTACGCCATGAGCGTCATCGTCTCCCGGGCCATCCCAGAGATCGACGGCTTCAAGCCCTCCCACCGCAAGCTCCTCTATCCCCTGCACCAGATGAAGCTGCTGGGGGGAAACCGGACCAAGTCGGCCAACGTGGTGGGGGCCACCATGAAGCTAAACCCCCACGGCGACGCCGCCATCTACGACACCATGGTCCGCCTGAGCCGGGGCTACGGCGCCCTCCTCCACCCCCTGGTGGACTCCAAGGGCAACTTCGGCAAGGTCTACTCCCGGGATATGGCCTGGGCCGCCCCCCGTTACACCGAGGTGCGCCTGGACCCCATCTGCGGCGAGTTTTTCCGGGACATCGACCAGGACGCCGTGGACTTCACCCCCAACTACGACGGCACCATGACCGAGCCCACCCTGCTGCCCACCACCTTCCCCAACGTGCTGGTCTCCTCCAACATGGGCATCGCCGTGGGCATGGCCTCCAACATCTGCGGCTTCAACCTGGGCGAGGTGTGCGACACCACCGCCGCCTACCTCAAAAATCCCAACTGCGACCTGATGGCCACCCTCAAGGCCCCCGACTTCCCCACCGGCGGCGAGCTCCTCTACGACGAGCGGGAGCTCTCCTCCATCTATGAGACTGGCCGGGGCTCCTTCAAGGTCCAGGCCCGGTGGCGGTATGTGAAGGAAGAAAACCTCATCGAGATCTATGAGATCCCCTACTCCACCACCGTGGAGGCCATCATGGACAAGGTCTCCGACCTGGTCAAGACCGGAAAGGTGAAGGAGATCTCCGACATGCGGGATGAGACCGACCTGAGCGGCCTCAAGCTCACCATGGACCTCAAGCGGGGCGTGGACCCGGACAAGCTCATGGTCAAGCTCTTCCGCATGACCCCCCTGCGGGACTCCTTCTCCTGCAACTTCAACATCCTCATCGCCGGCATGCCCCGGGTCATGGGGGTGCGGCAGATCCTGGAGGAGTGGACGGCCTGGCGCATGGAGTCCGTCCGCCGCCGGACCTTCTTTGTCCTGGGCAAGCGCCGGGAGAAGCTCCACCTCCTCCAGGGCCTCCAGAAGATCCTGCTGGACATCGACAAGGCCATCAAGATCATCCGGGAGACTGAGGAGGACGCCGAGGTGGTCCCCAACCTGATGATCGGCTTCGGCATCGACCAGGTGCAGGCGGAGTATGTGGCCGACATCAAGCTGCGCAACATCAACAAGGAATATATCCTCAAGCGGACCCGGGAGACCGAGGACCTGGAGAAGGAGATCGCCGACCTCCAGGACCTGGTGGACAGCCCCGCCCGCATCAAGAAGACCATCACGGCGGAGCTCGCCGCGGTGAAGAAGAAGTACGCCGCCCCCCGGAGGACGGGTCTCCTCTACGACCACGCCGAGGAGGCCGACGAGGGCGGGGAGGATGTGCCCGACTACCCGGTGAACGTCTTCCTCTCCCGGGAGGGCTACTTCAAGAAGATCACCCCCCAGTCCCTGCGCATGAGCTCGGAACAGAAGTACAAGGAGGGGGATGGGGCCTACCTCCAGTGGGAGGGCTCCAACCGGGACGAGCTGCTGGTCTTCACTGACCGGCAGCAGTGCTACAAGACCCGCATGAGCGATTTCGAGGACGCCAAGGCCAGCGTACTGGGGGACTACCTGCCCACCAAGCTGGGCTTCGACGAGGGGGAGACCTTCCTCTGGGCCTGCGTGCCAGGGGACTACGGCGGCAACCTCCTGTTCTTCTTTGAAAACGGCAAGGCCGCCCGGGTGGAGCTCTCCGGCTACCGGACCCAGACGAGGAGAAAGCGGCTCACCGGGGCATACTCTGACAAGAGCCCCCTGGTCCGGGCCTTCCTCCTCCGGGAGGATATGGAGATGGCGGTGTGGTCCACGGAGGGCCGCTGTCTCATCTTCCACACCGCCGCCCTCGCGCCCAAGACCACCCGCACCACCCAGGGTGTGGCGGTGATGACCCTCAAGCCCAAATACAGGGTGGAGGGGGCCGCCCCCCTGGACCGCACGCCCATCCAAAACGCCGCCCGCTACCGGGCCCGGAGCCTGCCGGTGGCCGGCGCCCTCCTGAAGGAGGAGGACCGGGGCGAGGAGCAGCTGAGCCTGCTGTGACAGGAGATCCCACCCACTGGAGGTAGTTATGAAAGAAACCCTGCGAAAGACCCTGATGGCCTATGTCTGGATCACCGTGGCGTCGGTGATCTACGCCGTGGGCTTCAACTGGTGCTATGAACCCAATCGGATCGGCTTCGGCGGCATCACCGGCGTGGCCCAGATCATCAACGCCTTCCTGCCCTGGGCCCCCATCGGCGCCGTGGTGATCCTCCTCAACGCGCCGCTGTTCCTGCTGGGCTGGCGGCTGCTGGGGGGGCACCTCCTCTTCTCCTCGCTCTACGCCATGTTCGTCTCCTCCCTGGCCATCGACGTGCTCCACTTCGTCCACGTCTTCCAGCCCATGGACCCCATGCTGGCCACCATCTACGGCGGCGTGCTCATGGGGGGCTCGCTGGGCATCGTCTTCCTCCAGGGGGCCACCACCGGCGGCACCGACCTCATTGCCCGGCTTTTGAAACTCAAGCTGGCCTGGCTGCCCATGGGCCGGCTCCTCATGGCCATCGACCTGGTGGTCATCCTGGCGGTGGCGGTGGCCTTCGGCAACGTTTACAGCGCCCTCTACGGCGTGGTGGCCCTGTACCTCTCCTCCAAGGTCATGGACATGGTCCTCTACGGCCTGGACACGTCCAAGGTGGCCTATATCATCAGTGAGGACTCCAAGACCATCGCCTACCGGCTCACCCGGGACCTGGACCGGGGGGTCACCATCCTCCAGGGCCGGGGGGCCTGGTCCGGCCAGGAGAAGGAGGTCCTCATGTGCGCCTTCAAACAGCGGCAGATCGTGGCCATGAAGCGCATGGTGAAGGAGATCGACCCCAACGCCTTCCTCATCGTCTGCGACGCCCACGACGTCATGGGAGAAGGGTTTCGGCAGTATCAGCAAAACGACCTGTAACGGGAAGGAAGGATGCGCTATGGCAGATCTGAAAAAGCTGCAGCAGAATCTGGAGGAGCGGGGCTTCGCCGTCACCCGCTTCGACACGGCGGCCCAGGCCGCCGACTACTTAGACGCCGCCCTGGACGGAAAGACCGTCGGCATCGGCGGCTCCATGACCGTCCAGGAGATGGGGCTGGCCGAGCGGCTGAGCAAGCATGCTCAGGTCCTCTCTCACTGGGCCGGGAGTACCCAGCAGGAGGCCGCCGGTGCTCAGGTCTATCTCTGCTCTGTGAACGGCGCCGCCGAGACCGGAGAGCTCATCAACATCGACGGCACCGGCAACCGGGTGGCCTCCGGCCTGTTCGGCCACGAGAAGGTCTACTTCATTGTGGGCCGGAATAAGGTGGCCCCCGACTACGACGCCGCCCTCTGGCGGGCCCGGAACATCGCCGCCCCCAAAAACGCCCAGCGGCTGGGCCGCAAGACCCCCTGCGCCGTCAAGGGAGACCGCTGCTACGACTGCAAGAGCCAGGAGCGCATCTGCCGGGCCCTGGTGGTCTACTGGGAAAAGCCCAACAGCATGGACATGGAAGTGGTGCTGGTGGATGAGGACCTGGGCTATTAAGGGGCGGCTGACCGCCCTGGCTCTGGCCCTCCTCACGGCGCTGGGCGGCTGCTCGGCCATGCTGGAGCGGGAGTACCAGTCGGTGGAGCCCCACGTCCGGCTCAGCGTGGCGGAGGACGACTCCAACGCCGTGTGGGCGGAGAGCTACTCCGAGCTCCAGGGGGCCATCCTGGCCCAGGTGAAGACCCACCAGGAGGTGGGGGTCATCCGCCTGAAAAACTGGAAAGGGGACGTGGAAGAGCAGCTCACCCGGGCCTGTGACGAGGTCAGCCACTCCGCCCCCCTGGGGGCCTACGCCGTGGACCGCATCCAGCACAGCTTCACCCGGATGGTCTCCTACTATGAGGCCACCATCACCATCGACTTTCGGCGCACGGCGGAGCAGATCGCCGCCGTGGCCACCGTCACGGGCAGCGGCGCCATCCGGGCCGAGCTGGTGGACGCCCTGGACGGCTTCGTCACCGAGACCGCCTTTCAGATCAACTACTTTGACGAGACCCAGGACGCCGACTACATCCGGGACCTGGTACGGGAAGCCTATTACGACCTGCCAGCCGCCGCCCTGGGCCTGCCGGAGGTCCAGGTGCAGCTCTACCCCGACCAGGGGAGCCGCCGGGTGGTGGAGGTCCTCCTCAGCTATCCCGAGGAGTCCAAGGCCCTCCAGAGCAAGCGGGTCCAGCTGGAGACCGCCGCCACCGACCTGGTGGAGCCCTACCGGGCCGGTTTGAAGGACACCGCTCTGGCCGCCGCCCTCTTCAATGGCCTCCGGGAGCGGACCCGGACCGATGCCGCCGCCGGCGCCACCGCCTACCACGCCCTGGTGGAGGGGGCGGCCGACAGCGAGGGGATGGCCCTGGCCTACAAGGAGCTGTGCGACCTGGCCGGTCTGCCCTGCCGGATCGTGGAGGGGGCCCTGGGAGAGGATGCGTCCTTCTGGACCATCGTCACCCTGGAGGAGGGGAGCCGCCATGTGGACCCCGCTCAGGCGGACGGACTCCTGCTCACCGATGCCCAGATGGCCCAGGCCGGCTATACCTGGCCCGATGGGGAGTACCCCCTCTGCGGCGAGTCTCCCGTCCCGGCGGAAGAAAATGTGGAAAATTGAAAATTTCTCTTGACAGAAGCGGCAAGTGCAGCTATAATATCATTTGTCGCTTGCAGGTGTAGCTCATCTGGTAGAGCGCCACCTTGCCAAGGTGGAGGTAGCGAGTTCGAGCCTCGTCACCTGCTCCAGCATAAGAAAACGGACTGCGAAAGCAGTCCGTTTTCTTATGCTGTGAATTAAGCTGTCCTTTTGTTTTGGGTTCCGCCGCCCGGAAGGCGGCTCCACCTTTTGGAACTTCACATGCTCGGGGTAAAGTTTAGAATGGACGCGGCGTCAGCCGTGTCCTTTTTGTTATATTTGTGTGCAGTGATGGGAGAAACGGATTCTTCGCTGCGCTCAGAATGACGGGGCAGGTGAGGGAACCGCCTCCCGGTCGTCATCCTGAGGCCGCAGGCCGAAGGAACCGTATCCCCCGTCCTTTTTGTTATATCCGTATGCAGAGAAGAGAGAAGCGGATGCTTCACTGCGCTCAGAATGACGGGGCAGGTGAGGGAACCGCCTCCTGGTCGTCATCCTGAGGCCGCAGGCCGAAGGAACCGTATCCCCCGTCCTTTTTGTTATATCTGTGTGCAGCGATGGGAGAAACGGATGCTTCTTTTTTTTTATAATGTAGGGGGAGGTGAGTGAACTTCCTACTTGTGTTCTTCGTGAGGGGGCTTTGCGTATTAAACTTATCCCCCGTCCCTTTTGTTATACC
>NZ_JAPFEA010000031.1 GCF_026169115.1 Intestinimonas sp.
CCATTATCCCAGGCGCAAGACAGGAGGCACCAGCATGGAACAGCTCCACTTTGTGGACGCATGCACCGACGAACACTTTCGCGCCATGTCCCTTATCCACGCCCTGGGATGGCGGGACACTTATGTGGACGCGGTGCCGGCGGAGTATATGGCCCGGGAGATCACCGATGAGCGGTGGGTCCCCTTCTTCCGGGACGACTACCGGCTCAATCGATGTCACGGTCTTTTGCTTTATAGGGATGACACCCCTGTGGCCTGCATCAACTACGGCCCCGCCCGGACGGAAAACTACAATGCCGGCACCAGGGAGGGCTCCGACTTCCCCAATGCCGCCTACGCCGGCTGGGGAGAGCTCATCTCCTTCTACACCCACCCCGACGAGCGGGGCAGGGGCTACGGCGGACGGCTCATTGAGGAGGCCATGGACCGCCTGCGCCGGGAAGGCTATCAGAACTGTTTTGTCTTCGTTCTCCGGGAAAACGAGAAGGCCCGCCGGTTCTATGCCGCCCACGGCTTCGCCTGGGACGGCACCCACGCCGACATCCCCTTCCCGCCCAACGCCGTCTGTGTGGACCTGAGATATACAAGGGAGCTGTGATACCATGTGGAAAATGAGCGTGGCCGCCCTGCTGTGCGCCCTGGCCCTCCTGACCGCCTGCGGCGGAGAGGAGCCCCTGAACTGGACCCCCTCTCCCGCTGTGCCGGCCCCCACGGCCAGCCTTCCGGCGGCGGAGGACGCCCCCTGGGCCGCCCTCACCGTAGCCGACCTGCCCACCGCCCTGGCCAAACCGGAGGACATGGCCGCCGGGGCCGCAGATCAGATTCTCCTCCTGGGCTGCAAGCTGGAGAAGGAGATCTTCCTTTACGGCCTGGGTCAGGAATACGGCGGCGGCATCCTGCTGCGGCGGGGTGAGGTCCTCACCCACTTCGACCAGGAATTTGTCTCGCCGAGCGCCCCGGCCCTGCCGGAGCTCTACCTCACCGACAGCGACGGCGAAGAGTCCCTGGCCGTCCGCTATCTGATGTCCGCCGACGGTGACCGGATCTCCTATGACCTCCATCTCTATACATGGGATGGCGCGGCTTGGTCCGACTGCGCCGCCACCCACGACGCCTGCGCCCGGAAGGCCCTGGCGGAGGTAACCACGGACCGTGACGGTGACCGGTTCACTCTGTCCTACGGTGCCACCAGCGCCGTCTACCAGCTGCCGGACGCCTGCCGCTCGGCCTCTGGACAGCTCGTCCTGGACAGCTGCTTCTTCCGGGAGGAGGAGGGCGTCTTCACCGTGGTGCTGGGCGCGCGGCTGGACGTCACCGGCGTCCGCTTCGCCAACATACTGGCCGCCATTGACTGGGAGGGCACGGATTTCTCCCTGCGGGACATCCGCATTGAACCCACCACGGTGGTCTGAATCTGAAAGAAAAGGAGTGTTAAAACGTGGATGACACCCGTATGGGCACCATGCCGGTGCGGCCCCTGCTGCTGCGGATGGCCTGGCCCATGATGCTCTCCATGCTCATCCAGGCCCTCTACAACCTGGTGGACTCCATGTTCGTCTCCCGGCTCAGCGGCGCGGCCTTTGAGGCCCTGTCCCTGGCCTACCCGGTGCAGATGTGCATGGTGGCCGTCTGCGTGGGGACCGGGGTGGGGCTCAACGCCCTCCTCTCCCGGCGGCTGGGCGAGGGTGACCGGGAGGAGGCCCGGAAGGTGGCCCTCAACGGCGTCTTCCTCTATCTGCTGTGCTGGCTCCTCTTTCTCGCCTTCGGCCTGGGGCTCTCCCGGCCCTTTATGGCCTTTTTCACCGGCGATCCCGCCATCGCCGTCCCTGGCCGGACCTATCTCACCATCGTCACCTGCGCTTCGGTGGGCATGACCATGCAGTTCGCCTCTGAACGCATCCTCCTGGCCTGCGGGGACCCCATCGGCCCTATGGTGATCCAGGGCATCGGAGCCGTGGTCAATCTGATCCTGGACCCCCTCCTCATTTTCGGCCTGGGTCCATTTCCCGCCCTGGGGGTGGCCGGCGCCGCCACCGCCACGGTCCTAGGCCAGCTCACCGGCATGGCAGTCGGCTGCCTCCTCCTCCGGCGGCTCCGCCGCTTCCCCCTCTCCCCCAGAGGATTCCGCCCCAGGAAGGATATCCTGGCGGAGATCTGCCGGGTGGGCATCCCCGCCGCCGCCATGCAGTCCCTCTCCTCCGTCATGATGCTGGGGCTCAACAAGATCATGGCCCTCTACGATCCCAGCGCCGTCTTCATCCTGGGCGCTTACTTCAAGCTTCAGACCTTCCTCATCATGCCGGTGGCCGGCCTCACCAACGGACTCACCCCGCTGGTGGCCTACAACTACGGCGCCCGGAGCCGAAGCCGCATCCTCTCTCTGACCCGGTTCGCGCTGGCCCTGGGGGCCGCCATCATGGCGGCGGGGTCCGCCCTTCTCCTCCTCATCCCCGGGCCCCTGCTGGGGCTCTTCGGCGCCGAAGCCGCCGTGCTCTCCTCCGGCGTCCCCGCCCTGCGTATGATCGCCGTCGGTCTGGTCTTCGCCGGCGTCACCACCATCCTGTGCGCCGTCTTCCAGGCCCTGGGCTCCGCCGGCGTCAGTCTGGCCCTCTCTCTGCTGCGGCAGGTGGTCCTCATTCTCCCCGCCGCCTGGCTCCTGGGCCGGTTCAGCGCGGGGCTCATGTGGCTCTCCTTCCCCTTCGCCGAGCTTCTCTCCTGCCTGGCCGCCCTGCTCCTGTTCCGCCGGATCAGCCGGAAACAACTCTCTTCCCTGTAAGTCTCCGGCAGAATTGGAACCATTCGTTACCCAATGTTCATAACTTTGTGGTTGTTTTCTTTCGGCTGAGAGGGTATAATCTACAAACAAAGCCGAAATTACATTCCAAGATATGGAAGGGAGGACTTTCCCTTTGAAGAAGCTCATCATCCTGTGCGCCGTCTGCCTGCTGGCCCTGTCGGGCTGCATGGGCAGAAAGACGGCCACGCCCTCGCCGGAGGCGACGGAGACGGTCTCCCCCACCCCCCTGGCGGTGGAGACGCCCACCCCCACGCT
Organism: Intestinimonas sp.; assembly: GCF_026169115.1. Lineage (GTDB taxonomy): Bacteria > Bacillota > Clostridia > Oscillospirales > Oscillospiraceae > Intestinimonas. The sequence goes on from NZ_JAPFEA010000031.1 coordinate 3,053, forward strand.
CACCGCTCCCCCCGCCCCCACCGTCACACCTGCCGCCCCCACGGAGCAGCCGCCGTCCGAGACCCCCGCCCCGGCAGAGACCGGCCCTGTGACCGCGTCTGTTCCCCCGGATTGGGACGGCGACCCCGACAGCCTGACCCTGGACGACTTCCCCACTCAGCTCTCCAGCGGCACGGATGTGGCCGACCGGGTGAGCGCCCTGGAAGAGGGGGAGACCGGTCTCTATCTGGTGTGCCAGCTCCCCGAACAGGACACCTGGCTCTACGGCTACTGCGACGCTGAAAACACCCAGGGACTCATTCTCAGGGTCGGGACCCTGTGGCAGTCCTTTGACATCCCCTTCCTCGCCTCTCAGACCCTGATGCCGGCCATGGCCTACGGCGACTACGACAGCGACGGGATGGAGGAGCTGGCCGTCGTCAGCTTTCTGGGCGGCGGCTCCGGCGTCAGCGTATGGGGGCTCTCGCTGGTGGACTTCTCCAGCGGCGCATGGCAGCTCTTCCAGTTCGATCCCGCCGACTACACCGCCATTGTGGACCTGACCCTCTCCAGCGCCTACGACCCGGAAACTGACCAGATCACCCTTCTGGCGGGGGACGCCAGTCTCCCCCTGAGCCTCGCCGACCTGGGGTATCCCGGTCTGGGGTCGGAGATGGAGGCCGACCTGGGCCACTGGATCTTCTTCACCACCGAGGGCGACGCCATCCGGGCCTCCTTCGGTATCTCCCTCCGGGCGGAGGGCATGCCGGTGGAAGGGGTCCACGCCGCCATGCTCAACGCCAACGTGGTCTATACCGGCTCCGCCTTCGGCCTGAGCGACTTTTCCTTCTCCCTGCCGGAGTTCTGAGCCACCCAACATATTCGCCCCCTTCCCGCCGTATGCTGTGGGGAGGGGGTGTTTTCGTGTCCGTTTCTTCTCTCGCAGAGGTCCTGACCGTCCCCGGTCTGCTGCCGGTGGCCCTGCTGACGCTGGGGGTGCTGCTGGTCAACGGCTGGACCGACGCCCCCAACGCCATCGCCACCACCGTGGCCTCCGGCGCCCTCTCCTTCCCCGCCGCCGCCGCGCTGGCGGCGGTCTGCGATCTGCTGGGGGCCCTGCTCTCCGCCGTCTTTTTTCCCGCAGTGGCCCGGAGCGTGCTGGATCTGGCCCGGTTCGACGGGGACAGCCGGGCGGCCCTGTGGGCCCTCTGCGCCGCTCTGGGAGCCGTCATCGCCTGGTCGGCGGCGGCCTGGGTCCTCCGCATCCCCACCAGCGAGAGCCACGGACTGTTGGCCGGCCTCGCCGGGGCTTCGCTGGCGCTGGGAAGGAGCGGGGGCGGCGTGGCGCTCCGGGCCTGGCTCAGGGTCCTGCTGGCCCTCCCCCTGTCCGCGGGAACGGGCTGGCTCCTGGCCAAGGTCCTGACCGCCCGGCCAGGGAAGCCCCGGAGTACCGCCTTTTACCGGAGCGCCCAGCGGGCGGGGGCGGCCGCCATGGCCCTCCTCCATGGAGCCCAGGACGGCCAGAAGTTCCTGGGGGTCTTCCTCCTGGGGCTCTCTCTGGCCGCCGGGCAGAGCCGCCCCAGCGGCCCTGCCCCGCTGTGGCTCTCCGCCCTGTGCGCCGGGGCCATGGCCCTGGGCACCGCGCTGGGTGGCCGCCGGATCGTGGACGCGGTGGGCCGGGATATGGTGGCGCTGGACCTCCGCCGGGGACTGGCCGCCGATGTGGCCGGCGCTGTGAGCCTCCTGGGCTGCACCCTGCTGGGTCTGCCTGTCTCCACCACCCACACCAAAACAGCCGCCATTTTGGGGGCGGGACAGCATCCGAACTGGAGCGTCGCCGGGTCCATCGCCCTGGCCTGGGCCCTCACCTTCCCTGTATGCGGCCTGCTGGGCTTCCTCTGTGCGAAATTCCTTCTCTTTTTTCTCTAAAATCTCTTTTCATTCGTGAAACAAACGTATATAATAGACATGTATGTGCAGCGGCGGGCCGTCCGGGACGACAGAGCCGCAATCAGATAACGGAGGAAAAACCATGGAAAGATTAGTCGGCACTGTATCCAGAGGCATCCGTGCTCCCATCATCCGGGAGGGAGATGACATCGCCCAGATCGTGGTGGACAGCGTGCTCGCCGCTTCCGAGAGCGCGGGCTTCCAGCTCCACGACCAGGACGTGGTGGCGGTGACGGAGGCCGTGGTGGCCAGGGCCCAGGGCAATTACGCCACCGTGGACCAGATCGCCGCCGACGTCCGCAGCAAGTTCGGTGACCACACCGTGGGCGTGGTCTTCCCCATCCTGAGCCGGAACCGCTTCGCCATCTGCCTCAAGGGCATCGCCACCGGCGCCAAGAAAATCGTTCTGATGCTCAGCTACCCCTCTGACGAGGTGGGCAATCACCTCATCGATATGGACCTGGTGGACGAAAAGGGCGTGGACCCCTACAAGGACGTCCTCTCCGAGGCCAAATACCGGGAGCTCTTCGGCTACCACAAGCATGTCTTCACCGGCGTGGACTACATCGAGTACTACAAGGACCTCATCACCAGCTGCGGCTGTGAGGTCGAGGTGGTGCTGGCCAACGACTGCCGGGCCATCCTGGACTACACCAAGCACGTCCTCTGCTGCGATATCCACACCCGGGCGCGCTCCAAGCGTCTGCTGACCAAGGCCGGCGCCGAGCTGGTACTGGGTCTGGATGAGATCATGACCGCCTCTGTGGACGGCAGCGGCTACAACGAGAATTACGGCCTGCTGGGCAGCAACAAGGCCACCGAGGACAAGGTCAAGCTCTTCCCCCGGGACTGCCAGACCGTGGTGGACCGCATCCAGAAGGCCCTGGAGGAAAAGACCGGCAGGCATGTGGAGGTCATGGTCTACGGCGACGGCGCTTTCAAGGACCCCGTGGGCAAGATCTGGGAGCTGGCCGATCCGGTGGTCTCTCCCGCCTACACCTCCGGCCTGGAGGGCCAGCCCAATGAGGTCAAGCTGAAATATCTGGCCGACAACGATTTTGCCGACCTGTCCGGCGACGCCCTCAAGGAGGCCATCTCCAACTATATCCGCCACAAGGACGCCGATCTGAAGGGTCAGATGGTCTCCCAGGGCACCACGCCCCGCCGACTCACCGACCTCATCGGCTCTCTGTGCGATCTGACCTCCGGCAGCGGCGACAAGGGCACTCCCATCATCCTCGTTCAGGGCTATTTCGACAACTACACCAAGTAAGGACCTATAAGTTCCCTCCCCCGGTATCGCCGGGGGAGGGTTTTTTTGTCACAGACAAACGAACCGGGGGACCGCGCAGCTACGCGGTCCCCCGGTTTTTACACTCGCCTTATTCCTCCGCCGGGGCGATGCTCCCCAGCTCCAGCACCGGCGTATCCCCCAAAAAGCCGGGGCGGCCCGCCGCCTCCTTCACTGTGCGCTGAAAGAGGGCATAAAGGGCAGACTCCCGGTACTCTGTATAGGGGTAGCCCTCCAGCGGGTAGCCGTAGTCCAGGGTGAGCCAGCCCCGCTCCTCCAGGTCCAGGAGCATTCTGCCCGTCTCCTTGACTTGGTCCATAGTCTCCTCCGGCCCCCGGAGGTAGACTGGCGAAAGGGCCACGCTGGAGAAGTCGTCCTCCACCGTGCTCTCCACCAGAAATCTGGCCAGCGGCAGGTAGTGATGGTGCTCCAGCTCGTGGAGGAAGGCCGCCTGGGCAGGGCTCAGCTCTCCATGCCGGCCTGCGTGCTCACCGTGGTGCTCATGCCGGTGTTCGTGTTCATGGTCGTGTCCGCAGCCGCAGCCGCAGTGGTCGTGGTGATGGTGCATGGGTCCGCTCCTTTTTATGTATTTGTTCCAGCATACCGGAGACGGCGCTCCCTGTCAAGTAAAAACAAGGCGGCGTACTGTTGTACGCCGCCTTGTTTTTTGATTAAGTATGCTCCGGAGCTCAGCCCTGAGAGATGGCGCCGGTGGGGCAGGTATCAGCGCAGGAACCGCAATCGATGCAGGTATTGGCGTCGATGACGTACTGGCTGTCGCCCTGGGAAATAGCGCCCATGGGGCAGGAATCGGCGCAGGCGCCGCAGCTCACGCAAGCATCGCTGATGACATAGGCCATTGGGAACACCTCCAATTTTCAATGTAAAACCATTCTACCACAGTTTTGAAAAATTGCAACGTTTATTTCTGCAAAATTCTCTCCTGTTTTTTACTCCGAATGGGTAGGAACGCCCAAACTGGTTAAACTAGGGCTGTGGCCTAGGATCTTCCAGTCCGGTGCGGAAGGTGGTTTATCCCGCCCCCGTCCTGGATATAGTTTAGATGCGGCGTAGCGCCGCTTTTCAACCCTCAGGAGGTGAGCATATGCGGAAAGAGCAGGACCGTTTTCGCGTGGAGCTGGCCGGGGCCCTGACCCCGGAGCTGGAGGGCGCGTCCCACAGCCGGGCCCACGGACGCCGGAGCCCTCCGGCGGCACAAAGTAAGGGGAATCGAGGTGAAAGACCATCCGAGAAGACCGATTCACCCAGCGGGCCCAGGCAGCCCTGAAGCTGGCTCAGCGGGCGTCGGCCAATCTGGGCCACAGCTATGTGGGCACTGAGCATCTGCTGCTGGGCCTGGCCCGGGAGGGACAGGGGGTGGCCGCCCGGCTGCTTCTGGCCTCCGGCCTCACACCGCAGCGCCTGGAGGAGGAGGTGCAGCGCACATCCGGCAGCGGCAGCGCCGTCTCTCTCCCCCTCCACGGCCTGACGCCCCACTGCCGGCAGGCCGTGGAGCTGGCCGCCGCCGAATGCCTGCGCGCCGGCTCTCGCCGGGTGGACACTGAGCACCTGCTGCTGGGCCTTCTCCGCCTTGGAGAATGTACCGCCGCCCGGATCCTGGCCTCCACAGGACAGCTGGGCAGGCTCTACACAGATATATGGAAGACACTGGGCGTGACTCCCGCCGGCTCCCTTCCCTGGGAAGGGACGGCCCGGCCCCGCCCGGAACGAGATCACACAGAACGGGGCGAAAAAAAGCTGTTAGAACAATTTTCCAAGGATCTGACCCGTCTGGCCGCCGCCGGCAGCCTGGACCCGGTCATCGGGCGGGACAGCGAGCTGCGGCGGGTCATCCAGATCCTCTCCCGGCGGCAGAAGAACAACCCCGCCCTCATCGGAGAGCCCGGGGTGGGAAAGACCGCCATTGCTGAGGGACTGGCCCGGCGCATTGCCGCCGGCCAGGTCCCAGACTGTCTGCGCGGCAAGCGTCTGCTCTCCCTGGACCTCTCCGCCACTGTGGCGGGGACCAAATACCGGGGCGAATTTGAGGAGCGCATCAAGAACATCCTGTCCGAGGTCAGGCGGGCGGGGGATATCATTCTCTTTCTGGATGAGCTCCATACCATTGTAGGCGCGGGCAGCGCCGAGGGCGCCATCGACGCCGCCAATATCCTCAAGCCCGCCCTGAGCCGCGGGGACCTCCAGGTGATTGGCGCCACCACCCTGGCCGAGTACCGGAAGTATATCGAGCGGGACGCCGCCCTGGAGCGCCGCTTCCAGTCTGTTCTGGTCGAGGAACCCAGCCGCGCAGACGCTCTGGTCATCCTCCGGGGATTGCGCAGCCGCTACGAGGGACACCACGGGCTGACCATCTCCGATCAGGCTCTGGAGGCGGCGGTGGACCTCTCCTGCCGCTATCTCCCGGACCGCTTCCTCCCGGACAAGGCGGTGGACCTCATCGACGAGGCCGCCGCTCAGGTGCGGATCGGCGGTCTGGAGACGCCCCCCGCCCTCCAGGGTCTGGAAGCCCGGGCCTGTCAGGCCGCAGCCGCCCGGGAGACCGCCATCCGGGCCCAGAATTACGAGCAGGCCGCCATGCTTCGGGACGCAGAGCGGGATTTCCGCCGGGAGCTGGCGGTCCAGTGTCGTGCCTGGCGGCAGGACCACAGGAGCCGGCAGGTGGAGGCGGAGGATGTGGCCGCCGTGGTGGCCGACTCCACCGGTATCCCCATAAGCACCCTGACCCGGGCCGAGTCCGACCGGCTCCTGGCTCTGGAGGAGGAGCTCCACCGGCGAGTGGTGGGGCAGGATGCCGCCGTCTGCGCGGTGGCCCGCGCCGTCCGCCGGGGCCGGGCCGGTCTGAAGGAACCTGGCCGCCCCATTGGCTCCTTCCTCTTTCTCGGACCCACCGGCGTGGGCAAGACCGAGCTGTGCAAGGCGCTGGCCGCCGCTCTCTTCGGCACCGAGGAGGCCCTTCTCCGCTTCGACATGTCGGAGTATATGGAAAAGCACACCGTCTCCCGGCTCCTGGGCTCTCCCCCAGGCTATGTGGGCTATGACGAGGGGGGACAGCTCACCGAAAGAGTGCGGCGCAAGCCCTATTCCGTAGTCCTCTTCGACGAGCTGGAAAAGGCCCACCCCGACGTCTGGGGGATCCTGCTCCAGATCCTGGAGGACGGCACGGTCACCGACGCCCAGGGCCGCAAGGTGGATTTCCGGAATACGGTGGTGGTCATGACCTCCAACGCCGGGGCCCGGCGGCTCACCGCCAAAGGGGGCCGCCTGGGCTTTACCGCCCAGCCGGGGGCGGGCCGTCCGCCGGAGGAGCTCCGGCAGGCAGTTTTTGCCGAGCTCACGCAGATCTTCCGGCCTGAATTTCTCAACCGGGTGGACGAGATCATCGTCTTCCAGCCTCTGGAGCGCCCGGAGCTGCGGCGCATCGCCCGCCGGCTGCTGGACCAGCTGGGACATCGCCTGGAAGCACATCAGGTGGCCCTCCAGGTGAGCGATCAGGCCCTGGACCGTCTCACCGATGCGGGCTTCGACCCGGAATACGGCGCCCGTCCCCTCCGCCGCGCCATCCGCACCCAGGTGGAAGATCCCATCGCTGAGCTGCTCCTGAGCGGCAGGCTCTCCGCCGGGGAGACCGCCATGGTCCTGGCCGGAGAAAATAAATTTCAAATTTTTTCGGCGCCCAGGGAACAAAATCCTGCGGCCTGCGTCCAAGGAGACTGTAACCAAAATAAAGCCAAAGGAGAATCACCCCAATGAAACGTATGCTGTCTCTTTCCCTGTCCGCTCTTCTGCTCCTCGCCGCCCTGGTGGGCTGCGGCGGCTCCGGCAACAACGCCGGCGGCGCTGACAAGACCCCCGAGGAATACACGGAGGCTTACAAGACCGCCATCGAGTCCGCCCGGGACGATGAGCTCAACAAGGTTGTCCCTGTCATCACCTCCACTGAGGACGACATGGCCGCCATGATCCTGCCCATGCTGGGCATCACCGAGGAAAATGCCGCCTCCTTTGCCGTGGCCATCTCCTCCATGAACATCAAAGCCTACGGCGTGGCCGCCATCCTCCCTGCCGAGGGCAAGAGCGAGGAGGTCCTGGAGGGCGTCAATGCCTTTGTGGAACTGCAGAAGCAGAGCTTCCAGCAGTATCTTGCCGATCAGTATGAGATCGCCAACGCCGCCAAGGTGGAGACCCTGGACGACGGCACCATCCTGCTGGTCATGTGCGAGGATCAGGACACCGTTCTGGAGGCCATCAAGACCTCTCTCAACGGCTAATATTTCCCAGTTAAACCAATGCGGCCCCTTCCCAATTCGGGAAGGGGCCGCCGTTTTTTATTCTTTTATCCCTTTTCAATGTCCAGGTTGGCATAGGCGTTCAGATCCAGCCCGCCCCGCCTGCCGGCCAGGTATTCATAATAGCCCTGACAGCCGATCATGGCCCCATTGTCACCACACAGGGAGAGGGGGGGCAGATAGAGCTCCATGCCCGCGTCAGCGCAGGCCCGCTCCAGATCCCCCCGGATGCGGGAGTTGGCCGCCACGCCGCCGGCCACGGCCACCTTCCGGTACCGGCACAGTCTGGCCGCCTCCATGACCCGGGGCACCAGCATATCGCTGACCGCCCCGGCAAAGGAGGCCGCCAGCGCGGGCAGGTCCAGGGTCTCCCCCTTCTGCTGGGCGTTGTGGATGAGGTTGATGGCAGCCGTTTTCAGCCCGGAAAAGGACATGTCCATGGGGGCGTCGTGGACATGGACCGACGGGAAGGAATACTTCTGATCGTCTCCGCCCCGGCTCAGCCGGTCCATGGGCGCGCCGCCGGGGTAGCCGATGCCCAGCACCCGGGCCACCTTATCGAAGCACTCCCCCGCCGCGTCGTCCCGGGTGGCGCCCAGCACCTGCATTTTGGTGTAGTCCTTCACGTCCACGATGAGGGTGGTGCCGCCGGAGACGCACAGACAGACAAAGGGGGGCTCCAGGTCCAGGTGGGCGATGTAATTGGCCGAGATATGGCCCCGGACGTGGTGGACGGGGATCAGCGGCACACCCAGTCCATAGGCCGCCGACTTGGCAAAGTTGACCCCCACCAGCACCGCGCCGATGAGTCCGGGGCCATAGGTGACGGCCACAGCGTCGATGTCCCGCTTGCAGAGTCCGGCCTTCTGGAGGGCGGCGTCGGCCAGGCCGGCGATGGCCTCCACATGCTTCCGGGAGGCGATCTCCGGCACCACGCCGCCATAAATGGCGTGCATATCCGCCTGGGAGGCGATGACGTCGGAGAGCACCTGCCGCCCGTCCCGGACCACGGCGGCGGCGGTCTCGTCACAGGAGGACTCAAAGGCCAGTATGTTCATGGTATCAGCTCTTTTCCTCGAAATTCAGCGTGGGGGCAGTCAAATCCGTGCCTTGCCGCCCCGGTCCCTCTGACCGCCCCACCAGATAGTCCAGCGACACACCGTAGAAGTCGGCGAGAAAAATCCAGCCCGCCAGCTTGGGCTCCCCCTCGCCCCGCTCGTAACGCTGATACTGACGGGGTACGACCCCCATCAAAGCCGCCGCTTCCTCCTGGGTCAGACCCTTTTCTTCCCGCAGTTCTTTCAGTCGAATGGGTTGTGGTCTCATGTCACACCTCTCCCCAGACCACCTTACATCTTCTCAGGGATGTGGATGAACCTGTCGTAAAGCCAGGGGGTGAGCTCGTAGTGGTAGAGGCGCTGGTGGGCCTCCATGGCCTCCTCCTCGCTCTTGTCGCCATAGAGGAACATGGCGTAGCGCACGCCGTAGATCTCGGCCACATAGCTCAGGTCCTTGAAGCCCACCCGGCGGTAGAAGGCCAGCCGCCGCCGGCGCAGGGCGTTTTCCTCCTCGGAAACGCTCTCGTCCTCGGCCTCGGCCTCCACCAGGATGCCCTCCACATGGCTGTAATGGTCCATCAGATAGGCCACCATCACCGTGCCGATGCCCTGTCCCCGGGGCTTGCCCTGGCAGACCCCCAGGTAGTCCAGCAGCTCAAAGCTCCCCTCGGGGTCCTTCCACATCATGGCGTAGGCCATGAGCTCCTCTCCCCGGTAAAGGCCCCAGGGCTCATACCGCCCCGCATCGAGCAGCTTCTCCATAGCCGCCATGGGCTTGCGCTCCGCCGGCGGGAAATCCGGCGTCAGATGGTCCCGATAGACCAGGTGCAGGGCATCCAAATCCAGCTTTTTCAACTCATACTGTTCCAATTCGATCAAACTCCACCGTCATTAAAATTGCGTCCTCATGGACTTCCGCATAGTAATTCTTCCTCCGCCCCACCTGCTGAAAGCCCAGCTTTTCATAGAGGGCGATGGCAGGGGCGTTGCTCTCCCGGACCTCCAGGGTGATAAAGGCCAGATTGGCCCGGCCGAACCGCAGAAAGGCGCCCAAAAGCTCTTCCGCCACGCCCTGGCGGCGATATTTGGGGGCCACGGCGATCTTCTCCAGACAGCCCTCGTCCAGGATCACCGACAGCTCGGCGTAGCCCAGCACCGTCCCGTCCTCCCCCTGGGCTGCGATCAGGGAGACGGCATCGTTGTAAAGTGCGTCGGCAAAGGTCTGCTCCGACCATGGCCGCTCAAAGCAGTCCCGTTCAATGGACAGCACCCCCGCCAGATGGGAGCGGTCCATGGGGACCAGATCATAATGCATATCTGCTTCTCTCCTTATCTCATCCAGGCCGGTGGACCGGGCGGCGTCTCATCCGGCCCCAGGGGGATGCGCACATCGGTCCGCTCTGGCCCGTAGATGGCCCGATGAAGGTCCATGACAAGCCCCAGATCTTCCGGCAAACTGGGCAAAAGCGTGGTAAAGCGCAGGCCACAGGTCGCCATATCGTAGGCCGGAACAAAACCGCACCGCTCATAGAACCTGAGCCTCCGCCGCCGAATGGCGTTTTCCTCCAGCCCGTCTCCCTCCGCCGGGCACTCCGCCTCGATCAGCAGCAGGGACCGGTCCCCCAGCTGCTCCGTCAGCATCCCGACGATCCTGCGGCCCAGGCCGCCATTCCGCCGGGCAGCGGTGACGCCCAAATAGTCCAGCAAAATACAGCGCGTGTCGGCAGGGTCCATCCACAGCGTGGCGTAACCCAACAATGCTTCCCCTTCAAACAGCCCCCATACTTCATACCTGCCAGCGGCCACCAGCGCCCTGATGTCGTTCAACGGTTTACATTCATTGGGCGGAAAAGCCTCCCGCAGCTCCCGATGATACCAGCTTTCCAGCCCTTCCCCTGCAATTTGTCGTAATTCCATAGGCCCCCCCTCAGTCCTTGGCCTCCGCCCAGCTCCGCCCGGCGGCGGAGTCGGCCCGCATGGGCACCGGAAGGGCCATGACCTCCTCCATCTCTCTGGTGAGAAGGGCCTTGACCTGTTCCACCTCGCCATCGGGGCACTCCACGATGAGCTCGTCGTGGACCTGGAGGACCAGCCGGGCCGCCAGGCCCTCCGCCCGCAGCCGGTCCCGGACGTGGATCATGGCCAGCTTGATGAGGTCGGCGGCGGTACCCTGGATGGGCATGTTGAGGGCTACCCGTTCCCCAAAGGAGCGCAGGTTGAAGTTGGAGGACCGGAGCTCCGGCAGCCACCGCCGCCGGCCCAGGACGGTGGAGACATAGCCGTCGGCCTTGGCCTTCTCCACCACCTCCTTCATATAGTCCCGGACCCCATGGTAGGTGGCGAAGTACTTGTCCATATATTCCCTGGCCTCGGCCCGGGTGACCCCGATGTCCTGGGAGAGGGAGAAGTCGGAGATGCCGTAGACGATGCCGAAGTTCACCGCCTTGGCCCTCCGGCGCATCTCGTGCGTCACCAACTCTGTGGGCACCCCGAAGACCTGGGAGGCCGTCACGGTGTGGATGTCCTCCCCGCTCCGGAAGGCGGCCTGCATGGCCTCGTCTCCCGAGATACAGGCCAGCAGCCGCAGCTCGATCTGGGAGTAGTCGGCATCCACCAGCTGCCAGCCCTTGGGAGAGACGAACATCTTGCGCAGCTCCGCCCCCAGCTCCGTGCGCACCGGGATGTTTTGCAGGTTGGGCTCGGTGGAGCTCAAGCGCCCGGTGGCGGTAACGGTGTTCTGGAAGGAGGTGTGGATGCGCCCATCGGCGGCAATGACCTTGGTGAGGCCGTCCACATAGGTGCTTTTCAGCTTGGCCAGCTGCCGGTAGTCCAGCACCGCCTCCACAATGGGGTGCTTGCCGCGCAGCTTCTCCAGCACCTCGGCGCTGGTGGACCAGCCGCTCTTGGTCTTCTTCACCGGGGGGAGCCCCAGCTTTTCAAAGAGGATCTTTCCGAACTGCTGGGTGGAGTTGATGTTGAAGGTCTCCCCCGCCAGGTCGTAGATGACGGCCTCGTCGGCCCGGATGCGCTCCTCCAGCATGTCGCCGAAGGCGGTGAGGGCCTGCCGGTCCACCAGCACCCCGGCGTGCTCCATCTCAGCCAGTACAGGGCACAGGGGAAGCTCTACTTCATAGAAGAGCCTGTCCATGCCCAGCTCGGTGAGCCGGGGGGCCATAGCCGCTTTCAGCGCGCCGATGAGGGCGCAGTGGGAGAGAAGTGCGTCCAGCGTCCCAGTCTCATCCCCCAGGGGGGAGAAGGCATCGGGCGCCAGATAGGTCTCCTTGGCCTTGGCCGTCTCATGGTTAAACCAGGTCACCGACAGCTTTTCCAGGTCATAGCTGCCGTCGGTAGGGGCCAGGAGGTAGGCGGCGACGGCGGTATCAAAGACGAAGCCGCCCCCCTGGATGCCCTCAGAGAGCAGCCGGGAGAGGAGGTTCTTCACATCGTGGGCGTTCTTCTTGATGTCGGGGGCGAAAAGGGACTTCAGGGTGTCGTTGTACCCCTCCAGCCGGTCTGCCCGGAGCACGGCGGCCCGGCTGTCCTGCTCTGTCTCCCGCCACTCCACCGCCACCACGTTCAAATCGGGGAGGGCCAGCACGTCCACGCTCTCCTGCTGCCGCCAGATGTTCAGCAGCTCCTCCGCCCGGGCGGGGTCGGTCACCACCTCGCTGGTACAGGTACCGGCAAGCTGCTCCTCCTGCTGCACCTCCCCCTGGGGGGCCTTGAGGCCCATCTTGTCGATGAGCTTGTTGAATTCCAGCTTCAAAAAGAGGTCGTAAAGGGTCCCCTCGTCGGGCGCCTGCCGCAGGGCGTCTCCGGGGGTGAACTCCAGGGGGGCGTCGGTGCGGATGGTGGCCAGGTCGTAGGACATCCTGGCCTGGTCCGCCCCCTCCCGCAGCTTTTTCAGCACCGCCGGCTTGGCCTCCACGCCGTCCAGATCTGCGTAGATGGCCGCTACGCTGCCGTAGCGCTGGATGAGGTCCATGGCCGTCTTCTCCCCGATGCCCTTGACGCCGGGGATGTTGTCGCTGGCGTCCCCCATGAGGGCCTTGAGGTCGATGATGTGGATGGGGTCGAAGCCGTAGACCTCCCGGAAGGCCGCCGGCGTCATGTCCTTTTCGGTGGTCTGGCCCATGCGGGTGGTGACCAGCTTGACCCGGGCGGTCTCCGTGATGAGCTGGAGGGAATCCTTGTCGCCGGTGACGATGACGGTCTCCCAGCCCGCCGCCGTATCCTTTACCGAGATGGTGCCCATGAGGTCGTCGGCCTCCCAGCCGTCCATCTCGTAACGTGGGATGTTCATGGCGGCGAGTACGTCCTTCAAGATGGGCAGCTGGGCGGCCAGTTCGTCGGGCATCCCCTTCCGCTGGGCCTTGTAGCCCTCGTAGGCCAGGTGCCGGAAGGTGGGGGCTTTTCGGTCAAAGCAGACGCACAGGGCGTCGGGCGACTCCTCTCCCACCAACTTTTGGAGGATGGTGAGGAAGCCGTAGACGGCGTTGGTGGGGGTACCGTCCCGGGTGGTGAGCATCCGGATGCCATAGAAGGCCCGGTTGATGATGGAGTTGCCGTCGATGACCATGAGCTTCATGGAAGTTCCCTCCGCGCTGCGTGAAAATTCAAGTATAGTATAGTATATCAGCTTTCCGTCCCCAGGGCAAGAAAAAGAGCGCGGCGCACGCGCCCCGTCGCTCCGGGGTACGTGCGCCGCGCCGAGGGTCCTCCCCGCGCTCAGTTTTTGCCGGTCACAGTGGTGGTGACGGCGCTCCCTGCCGTCTCCACTCCGGCGACCTCGTATACCGCACCGCCGGCCGCCCCCGCCTCGTAGGAGAGCTGGAACAGCGTCTCCCCTTCCGCGTCCAGGCCAGTGACGGTAACGGCGCCCTGGTCGTCCACCGTCACCTCATAGCTGCTGTCCCCCAGGTCCCGGCGGCAGGTATAGCTCCCCTCCTCCGCCAGGGACTTGGTGATGTCGGTCTCTGTGCCGTCCACGGTCAGGATGGACCGGCCCTCCCGGTCTTCCAGAGAGACCTCCGGCAGCCGGAGGGAGGTGAAGCTCCCCTCCGCGCTCTCCCCCGACACCTGAATGGAATTCATGGTGCTGATGAGAAAGTTCTGGATGGTCTCCAGGTTGGCGGCGCCTGCAGTGATGGCCAGGGCGGCGCACACTGCGGCCACCGCGGTCAGCACACGGACGGGGCGGCGTCTGCGCACAGGTCTGTTCTGCTCTTTCATATCGATCACCTCTTGGATTTTTTCGGCGGAAGCGGTCAGCTCCCCGCACAGCTCACGATAGGATCTGGGGTCGAACATAGCCATATCCCTCCTCGTTTTTTTCCGGCGCCAGGTCGGCCCGCAGCCGCTGCCGGGCCCGGTGGAGCCAGGTCTGGACGGTGGACGGGCGGGCCCCCAGGGCCCGGGCCGTCTCCGCCACGGAGCAGCCCTCGTAATAATAGAGGTAGACCGTCAGTCGGTACCTGGGCTCCAGGGCCATGACGGCCTCCAGCAGTTCTGCCTTGGCCGGGTCCTCCGGCACCGGCAGTTCCCGGCCATCCTCCAGGCTCACCCTGCGACGGCGCCACGCCGAGCGCAGGAGACTGCGGCTCTCATTCACCGCCAGCCGCAGCAGCCAATGCTTGAGGTGGTCAGGACCCTCAAAGTCCTCCTGCCGCTCATAGAGCTTCAGCAGCACCGTCTGCATCACATCCTCGGCGTCCGCCCGGCTGCCCAGCGCGTGGAGGGCGACCCGGTAGATGGTGTCGGCATAGGTCCGCACCACCGCTTCAAATCTCTTGTCTGTCATGGGAACTCCCCTTCCTGTTGGGGTTTGTGAAAGGCCCTTCACTGTGAATACGGCTCAGGGGGGCGAAATATCTCACCCGGACGAAAAATATTTGCCGCTCCCCGGAAAACTTCCTCTTTGCAGCCTGGCCGGCAGGCGGTATAATGGTCATGGTCCCGCCGTTCCGGCGGGCCGACATCAATGCTGAAATGCTTAGGAGTGCTGTTATGGACCTCTGCGATCTCAATACCGTCAAGGCCCTGCTGGGCCGCCACGGCTTCCGCTTCTCCAAATCCATGGGGCAGAATTTTCTCATCCAGGACTGGGTCCCCAGGGGTCTGGTGGATGGGGCCGGCGTGGGACCGGAAAACGGCGTGCTGGAGATCGGCCCCGGCATCGGCCCCCTCACCGTCCGGCTGGCCGACGCCGCAAACAAGGTGGTGGCGGTGGAGCTGGACCGCGCCCTCCTGCCGGTGCTGGACGAGACCCTGCGGGACTTCTCCAACGTGGAGATCCTCCCCGCCGACATCCTCAAGCTGGACATCCCGGCCCTGGTGGACGAGAAGTTTCCCGGCCTCACCCCCATGGCCTGCGCCAACCTCCCCTATAATATCACAACTCCCGTCCTCACTGCCCTCATTGAGGCCGGGCGCTTTTCCTGCATCGCCGTGATGATCCAGCGGGAGGTGGCCCTGCGCATCTGCGCCGCCCCCGGGACAGCGGACTACGGAGCTTTCTCGGTGTACTGCCAGTACCACACCGTCCCCGAGCTGCTTTTCGACGTGGGGCCCGAGTGCTTCGTCCCCGCCCCCAAGGTGACCTCCTCGGTGATCCGCATGGTCCCCCGCTCCGCCCCCCCGGAGGGCGTGGAGGACGAGAAACGGTTCTTCCGGGTGGTGCGGGCCGCCTTTGGCCAGCGCCGCAAGACCCTCCTCAACGCCCTCGCCGCCGGTCTGGGCGGCGTGGACAAGGACCGCCTCCGCGCCGCCATCGCCGGCGCCGGACTGCCCGAGGGTATCCGCGGCGAGCGGCTGGGCATCCCGGAATTTGCCGCCCTCACCCGGGCCCTGGGGGAGTTTTAAGGGCTGCTTCCGTGTCCCCGGCCCTCCTTCCCGCATAGCATGAAGGGAAAGGAGGGCCCTTCCATGCCCATCATCTACCTCTCCCCCTCCACCCAGGAAAACAATCTCTATGTGAGCGGCGGCTCCGAGGAGTACTGGATGAACCGCCTGGCCGACGCCATGGTCCCCTATCTGGACGCCTCCGGCATCCGCTATGTCAGGAATACCCCCGGCATGACCGCCGCCAGCTCCATCGCCGCCTCCAACCGGGGCAATTACGACCTCCACCTGGCCCTCCACTCCAACGCCGCCCCGGAGGGGCGGTACGGGCAGATCCGTGGCGTCCTGGTCTTCTATTACCCCGGCAGCGCCAAAGGCCGCCGGGCCGCCGGGATCGTGGCGGAACACCTCCGGCGGATCTATCCCATCCCCGACCTGGTCCGGACGGAAGCCACTACCGCCATCGGGGAAGTGCGCAGGGTACGCGCCCCCTCCGTCTTTTTAGAGCTGGGCTACCACGACAACCCCGACGACGCCGCCTGGGTCAAAAGCCAGCTGGACCTCATCGCCCAAACCCTGGTGGAGGCCCTGTGCCAGTACTTCGGCATCCCCTTCCTCACCCCCGTCCCGGAGCGGCAGGGCGTGGTGGACGTGTCCTGGGGCTCCCTCTACATCCGCGCCCGCCCCGACCGGTCCGCCCCCGTTCTGGCCCGTGCCTACGACGGGGCCAGGCTCGCCATCCTCAACCAGTGGCAGGGCTGGTATCTGGTCCGCTTCGGGGAGGTCACCGGCTATGCCAGCGGCGACTATATCACCCTGCTCTGAAGTCCCTTCGGGCGTTCATAGAAAATTCACAGAGCGTTCTAAATCTGTCCATCACTTCTTCCCGGGGTGTGGTATCCTAATATCAGCAAGGAACCAAACCCAAACCAATCCAACCTCCTCCCTCTCTCTCTTTGCAGTCAACACTGTGCTCCCCGGAGCGGCAGCCGCCGCTCCGGGGAGACAGACCAAAACTTCCGCCGTCAGCCTGGCTGCCGGCGTTTTTTTGTGAGAAAAAACGTCCAAGCGTCACAACAAACGCCCCCACACCAATACAAAAATCGGAACAAGCAATATGACGCTTGCTCCGATTTTGATGATAACCGCCCCAAAAGGCCACAGGCAAAAAAAGACGTCGGAGCAAGCGATTCACGCTTGCTCCGACGTTGGCGGAGAGAGAGGGATTCGAACCCTCGAGACGCTATTAACGCCTACACGATTTCCAATCGTGCGCCTTCGACCAGCTCAGCCATCTCTCCATGGCCTGGACAACGTTGCTTATTATAACCGCTTTACCTCCATTCGTCAAGAGGGAAAATGCAATTCTTTGAAAAAATTTGACGTCATTGCAATCCCCCCATAACTATGCTATAACAGTACCATCCGAAACCGCCAAATGCAAGGAGTGTATGACCATGGAACTCACCCGCGCGCAGGCGCTGGACCTGCTGAAGCAGTACAACAAGGAGCCCTTCCACATCCGCCACGGTCTCACCGTGGCCGCCGCCATGGAGTGGTTTGCCAGGGAGCTGGGCTACGGCGACAACGCCGAGTTCTGGTATCTCGTGGGACTTCTCCACGACCTGGACTTTGAGCAGTGGCCCGAGGAGCATTGCGTCAGGTCCCAGGCCCTCATGCGTGAGCTGGGGCTGGACGAGGCCCTCATCCACGCCACCGCCAGCCACGGCTGGGGCGAGGTGTGCGACGTGACCCCCGAGCACGAGATGGAGAAGGTCCTCTTCGCCTGCGACGAGCTCACCGGTCTCATCGGCGCCGCCGCCCTCATGCGCCCCTCCAGGAGCTGTGCCGACATGGAGCTCAAGTCCCTCAAAAAGAAATTCAAGGACAAGAAGTTCGCCGCCGGCTGTTCCCGGGACATCATCCAGAAGGGGGCCGGGCTGCTGGGCTGGGACCTGGACAAGCTGCTGGAGCTGACCCTCCGGGCCATGCAGGCCACCGAGGCCGATATCGAGGCCCAGATGGCCTGATCCCGGAAACCATATTTTTATCAAAGGAGTCCACTATGAACGAAAAACGACCTCGCAAGCCCATGGGCAAAGCTGCCCGCATCCTCACCTGCCTGGCCATCACCCTGGTCTTTGGCCTCGTCTACTTCTACCTCTCCCTCCCCGCCCTCAACCTCCAGGACACCAACTTTTACTCCTTTTTCTTCCTGCTGTGTCTGGTCTATGTGGTGTCCTCCCTCTTCGCCTCTGGCTTCCGCATGGAGCCCGGCTCCGGCGTGAAGGAGTACTTCCGCTTTGTGAAGAACCAGTGTCTCCCGGCCGGCATCCTCATGGTGCTGCTCGTTGCCGTGGGGCTCATCGGCACCCTCATCTCCATGCCCATTTTCCGGGCCTCCGCCTACCGGGACCTGCTGACTGTGGAGAACGGCAATTTCGCCGAGGACATCGCCCAGATCTCCTTCGATAAGATCCCCACCCTGGACCGCTCCTCCGCCGAGTACCTGGGAGACCGCCAGATGGGCACCCTCAGCGACATGGTCAGCCAGTTCGAGTACTCCAACGACTCCACCCAGATCAACTACCAGGGCCGGCCCGTCCGGGTGGCTCCCATCGCCTACGCCGACCTCATCAAGTGGTTTACCAACCGGAGCGAGGGTCTGCCCGCCTACGTGCTGGTGGACATGGTCACCCAGGAGGCCCAGGTGGTCCGTCTCCCCCAGGGGCAGGGCATGAAGTACGCCTTCTCCGAGCCCCTCAACCGCAACATCATGCGCCACCTGCGCTTCCGCTACCCCACCTATCTCTTTGACACCCCCCAGTTCGAGATCGACGAGGAGGGCACCCCCTACTGGATCGCCCCCAGGATCGTCCGCACCATCGGCCTGTTCGGCGGCACCGACGTTCAGGGCGCCGTGCTGTGCAACGCCATCACCGGCGAATGCCAGTACTATGATATTGCCGATGTCCCCACCTGGGTGGACAACATCTACACCCCCGACCTCATCATGGAGCAGTACGACTACCACGGCACCTTCATCAACGGCTTCTTCAACTCCATCTTGGGTCAGCGGGGCGTCACCATGACCACCGAGGGCTATAACTACATCGCCCTCCACGACGACGTCTACGTCTATACCGGCGTCACCTCCGCCAACGCCGACCAGTCCAACCTGGGCTTCCTCCTCTCCAACCAGCGCACCAAGGAGACCCGGTTCTATGAGGCCCCCGGCGCCACTGAGTACGCCGCCATGGACTCGGCCAAGGGCGAGGTCCAGGACCTCAAGTACGCCGCCACCTTCCCCCTCCTCCTCAACATTGCGGGGGAGCCCACCTACTTCATCCCCCTCAAGGACGCCACCGAGCTGGTCAAGAGCTATGCCATGGTCAATGTGGCCCAGTATCAGATCGTGGCCGTGGCCAGCTCCGTCTCCCAGTGTGAGCAGAAATATGTGGACATGCTTGCCGAGCGGGGCATCACCGACCCGGAGGAGCGCCCTGAGACCCGGATCTCCGGCGTGGTGGACGACCTCCGCTCCGCCGTAATGGACGGCAACACCTACTATTTCGTCCGCCTGGAGGGCGATGCGGTCTACTACGCCGTCTCCGCTGCCGAAAACCCGGTGGCGGTGCTGCTGGACCTGGGGGATCAGGTCACCATTGACCACGCCGTCCAGACCGGCGAGATCGCTTCCTCCATCCTCAGCGCCTACACCATCGCCATCGACGGCAAGGCCGCTCCCAGCGAGCCCCTGATCCCCGCCGTG
The DNA here is from genome assembly GCF_026169115.1 of Intestinimonas sp. GTDB lineage: Bacteria > Bacillota > Clostridia > Oscillospirales > Oscillospiraceae > Intestinimonas. The sequence goes on from NZ_JAPFEA010000031.1 coordinate 22,250, forward strand.
CCGGAGCCCGACCCGGCTCCCGGCCCTGACGCCGGCACAGAGCCGGCTGACGGCGCCATCACCGTCCCCATCTACGGCTGAACCAGACACAAAAAAGACGTCCTGTTCAAAAGAACAGGACGTCTTTTTCTGGCTTTTTCAGGCCGCCGGGACAAAGGGCTCCTCAATATCTGTCTGGGGCGGCTCTGTGGAGACCGGCGGCTGGGTGGCCGGCGGCGCAGGGGTCTCGCTGGGCGGCGGCGTCTGCTCTCCGGAGGAGCTGTTCACGTTCTCCGGCCAGGTGGACTCGTCAAATGGATTGAAGCGGTTATAGTCCTCCAGGTTGTCATAGTCCTCCGGCCCCGGCCAGGTGGTGTAGTCCATGGGGTCGATGGCCGGCTTCTCGGTGGGCTCGGGCGCCGGTGCGGTAGTGTGGACGTCACAGTAGGCCGCCTCGCCCAGGGCGGTGATATGACCGGTGGTGAACTGGTTGTCCTGCACCGTCACCGCAGCGGCGGCCCCTTCACGGGCGAGCTCCAGGATGCTCACCGTCCTGCGGCTCTCTGCGGGGCAGAACTCCCCGGCCAGGTGATACATGCCGTTGGGGCTGCCGTCGGCCTCCAGGAAGGGGGCGTCCAGGCAGATCTCCACGTCCTTGTGGACCTCGCAGAAGGCGGTGGGCTCATCCCCCTTGACAAAGGTCATGTTGATGATCCGTCCGCCGGCGTCCACCCGGGCGTCGTGCTGGCAGGCTTCCGTGGCCTGGAGGCCGCTGTCGGCGCAGACCGGCACGGTGACCGTGCCCTCAGAGGGGGCGGGGAAGCTCTTGCTCTCCAGCCCCTCATGGATGGAAGCCATAACCTTTTTCCAGGTGGCAGCCGACTGCTTCTGGAGGCTGGAGGACATGCGCTCGGGCTGGTCATAGCCGCTCCAGACGGCGGCGGTGTAGTAGGGGCTGTAACCGGCAAAGTAGAGGTCCCGGCGGGAGGTGGTGGTGCCCGTCTTGCCGGCGATGGTCATACCATCGAAGCGGGCGGCAGTACCGGTACCGCTGCGGATGACATTTTGGAGCATGGAGTTGATATACCAGGCGGTGGAGTCTTTCATGGCGGCGTGGGACTCCGCCTGGTCCTCCAGCAGGAGGAGGACCTCGCCGGTGTCGGGGTCCACCCGCTCCACTCTGGTGTAGGTCCTGGGCTCGATATACAGGCCGCCCCGGGGGAAGGTGGCGTAGGCCGCCGCCATCTCCAGGGTGGTCACGCCGTCGGTGAGACCGCCCAGGGCCAGCTGGGCCAGGCCGATGTCGGAAAAGACGGTGCCCTTGCGCTCCTCCTGGACCACCAGGTGGTCGGTGCTGAAGCCCAGGTTGTTCACCAGGAAGTCAAAGGCCACCTGGGGGGTGATATACTGGCCCAGGACCTTGACGGCCAGGGTGTTCACCGAGTTCTGAACGCCGACATAGACATTGGTGAGCCCCCGGTACTTTCCATAGGAGTTCACCGGCCAGGGGGCTCCGCCGTCGCCATCAAAGCTATACGGAGAGTCGTCGATGACGGTGGCGGGGGTGATGACCCCCAGATCCAGGGCGGGGGCATACACCGCCAGGGGCTTGATGGCCGAGCCGGGCTGCCGCTGGGACTGAGTGGCCCGGTTGGTCAACAGACTGGCCGTCTTCTCCCCCACGCCGCCGGCCAGGGCCACCACATTGCCGGTGGCGTTGTCGATGACCGTGATGCCGGACTGGAGCTGCTGTCCGTTGGGCGAGGGGGCGTCAAAGTTGCTCAGGTCCTCATACACCGCGTCCACCTTGGCCTGAATGGCCGGGTCCTGGGTGCAGTAGATGGACAGGCCGCCGCTGTATACCCACTGGCTGGCCATCTGGTCGGAGAGGTCATAGGCTTCCTTCAGGTCGGCGATGACGTCCCGGATGAGCTGATCTTCAAAATAGGAGTAGGCGGTGGTGGAGGTGGTCCCCTGCCCCCGGCCTACAAAGACCAGCTCCTGGGCTGCCGCGGCCTCCTGTTCCTCCTCGGTGATGTACCCCTGCTTCTTCATCTCGCTGAGGATGATCTCCTGGCGCTTCTTGTTCTGCTCCCGGGTGTAGTCAGAGATATAGGGGTCATAGCGGGAGGGGTTGTTGGTGATGCCGATGAGACTGGCGCACTCGGCCAGACTGAGCTGGGACACCGGCTTGCCGAAGTAGGCCAGGGAGGCGGTGCCCACGCCGTAACAGTTCTCACCCAGGTAGATGTAGTTGAGATACATCTCCAAAATCTCTTTCTTGGAGTAGTCCTTCTCAAACTCCAGGGCCCGGAAGATCTCCAGGATCTTTCGCTTTACTGTCACGTCGTCGTTCTGGGTCATGTTCTTGATGAGCTGCTGGGTGATGGTGGAGCCGCCGTAGGTGTCCTTCATCCCCAGGAACATGTTGAGGAAGGCGCCGCCGGTCCGCCGCCAGTCCACGCCGTGGTGCTTCCAGAACCGCTGGTCCTCAATGGCCACCAGGGCGTCGATCAAATCCTCGGGGATCTCCTCCAGGTCCACCTTCACCCGGTTCTCCTCCCCGTGGAGGGTGCGCAGCTCTTTGGCCTGTCCGGTGGCTGGGTCGGTGTAATAGATGGTGGAGGACAGGTTCATGGCGTAGGCGCTGGCGTCTATTTCGGACTGGGGAATGATGACGGTCTTGATATAGGTGGCGGCAAAACAGGCCAGGATGGCCCCCGTGGTGCAGCCGATGAGGATGAGGGTGCCGACGACCTTCAAAATGCCCAGGGCCACCCCGCCGGCTGTGCCCTTCCGCCTGGGGCGTCGGGATGGCTCCCCACTCTGGTTTTTGGTGTGTTTTGTCTCTGCCAAAATGAAATACCTCCGTTCCCGGCCCAGGGGCCGCACGGTCTTGTGCAAGTATGCGCAGCGTCTCCTTCCGCCGGTCTGTCTCCTCTTCCGGTCAGAATAAGACTTATATATTATAGTGGAAAAGCCCCCTTTTGTCTACCCTGTGTCCCTCCATTTCTCACCCGAATGAGACCTGTGTAAAATTTGGCTCGTCCAGCCCTTGCATTTTTCCGGCGTACAGGGTACAATATGCCTAGAAAGAAGAAGGGCGGTGCCAGTCACCATGAGCGACGAGTACGGCAGCAATTTTGTCAGCCTCACCGACGAGGAGGGCAACGAGATCGAGCTGGAGCACCTGGATACCATTGAATATAACGGTGCAGTCTATATGGCCTTTTTCCCTGTGGAGGAGGCCGATGAGGAGGGCCAGCCCCCGGAGGAAGACGCCGAGGAGGGCGGACTCATCATCCTGAAGGTCGTGGAGATCGACGGGGAGGAGCAGTTGGCCACCCTGGATGACGAAGAAGAACTGGAAGCCGTCTATCAGCAGTTCATGGAGTCCCTGTTCGAAGAAGACGAGGAATAACCGCATCTCCTGCTCGGTTCGTGATGGTTTCTTTTTAAACCCACATCTCTGAAACGGGACGCCAGACTCGCGCCGTGGCTTGCAGGCCTCCCGGCCTCCCTCTTGGGAACGCTGGAAGTTGGAAGCAGTAAAGCGGTGCGGAGGCGACCCACCTGCCACTTCGTGCAGGTTTGATCAGGGCCACACGGCCAGAGCGGGAGATCTTTTAACCAGCACACCGCCCCAGAGTTGCTCTGGGGCGGTTTTTTACGGCGCGGACCCCGCATAACCGTGAATTTTCTGTAAAAACCCCGTTCCCTTTCCCGTCTGCGAAAGATTGGGACTTGCAAGCTGTCCGCATTTCCTGTATAATGCATCATTGAGTCACCAAAGCACAGAAAAAGCACACTATTTGAGAGGACTGAGCAAGAGTAATGAGTGCTTCCCGTGAAAAGAAACAGCGCAACTCCGCCGCTGCCAACGGCCCCACCGAAAAGGAGCGCCGTCAGGCAGAGTCCGCCCGCAAGGAGCGGAGCAAAAAACTCCTTTACACCGTAGTAGGCGTGGTCCTGGCCGTGCTGGTCGTCGCCCTGCTGGTATGGCACAGCGGCATCCTCACCAAGGGTAAGGTAGTCGCCACCGTCAACGGCAAGGACTACACCGTGGCCGAGATGGGCTACTATTACTACCCCACCGCCAACATGTACGCCCAGTACGGCCTGCCTGTGGACGCTGAGACCCTGCGCCAGAGCGCCGTCGATTCCCTCCAGCAGACTGCCGCCCTGGCCGCCGCTGCCGAGGCCGAGGGCTTCGCCCTCTCCGAGGAGGGCGCCAAGAGCGTGGAGGATGCCATCGAGCAGATCAAGGGCTATGCCGACCAGAACCTCACCTCCCTCAAGAACTATATCCGCAACGTGTACGGCCCCCACATGACCGAGGGCCTGCTGCGGGACTGCCTCACCCGGGACACCCTGGCCCAGGAGTACTTCGCTGCCCACGCCGACACCCTGACCTACACCGACGACGATCTGACCGCCTACTATGAAGAGCACGCCAACGAGATGGACACCTTCACCTACTCCGCTGTGTTCATCGACGGCTCCGTCCCCGCCGCCGACGACGAGGGCAACGACGTGGAGCCCTCCGACGCCGACAAGACCGCCGCCATGGCTGCCGCCAAGGCCGCTGCCGACAAGCTGCTCCAGGACCTAAAGGACGGCGGCGACTTCGACGCCCTGGCCGCCGAGGCCGTCCAGTCCGAGGAGGACGAGGACAAGAGCTATGAGACCACCGTGGTGGGCGCCAGCCTGGCCAACGGCTTCTCCTCCGGCAGCACCGACTGCGTCTCCTGGCTCACCAACGAGGGCCGCAAGGACGGCGACCTCACCACCATCGAGGTGGCCGACAAGGGTTATTGGGTCCTCCGCTTCACCGGCCGCACCCTGGACACCGAGGCTTTTGGCGCCGCCGACGTGCGCCACATCCTGGTGAAGGCCGAGCTCACCCAGACCGACGACGCCGCCACCGAGGATGTGGACGAGAGCAAGGTCCCCACCCAGGAGGCCATGGACGCCGCCAAGGCCAAGGCCCAGGAGATCCTGGACCAGTACAACGCCGGCGACAAGACCGCTGACAGCTTCGGCGCTCTGGCGCAGGAGTTCTCTGAGGACCCCGGTTCCGCCGAGAAGGGCGGCCTCTACGAGGGCATCACCCCCGCCACCAACTTCCTGCCCGCCTTCATCGACTGGACCTTCGCCGAGGGCCGTGAGGTCGGCGACACCGGTCTGGTGGAGAACGACCAGGAGGGTCAGCACGGCTGGCACCTGATGTACCTCCAGGACCACACCCTGGCCTGGAAGGCCACCGCGGAGAAGGCCCTCAGATCCGACGCCCTCAACACCTGGACCGAGGGCATTGAGGAGACCTACCCCGTCACCGCCAATGAGACCAACCTGGCCCTGCTGGGCTGAGTCATCCATCCCCCGGAGAGAACCTCCGGGGGATTTTTTTAGGAGGTACACAGATGGACGAACGTTTTCTCCGCACCCGCATGCTCCTGGGCTCTGACGCCATGGAGCGGCTGGCCAAGGCCCATGTATGCGTGCTGGGCCTGGGCGGCGTGGGCAGCTGGTGCGCCGAGGCCCTGGCCCGCTCCGGCGTGGGGGAGCTGACCCTCATGGACCAGGACACCGTGGACGTGAGCAACCTCAACCGCCAGGCCGAGGCCCTGGAGTCCACCCTGGGCCTGCCCAAGGCGGAGGCCATGGCCCAACGGGTGCTGGCCATCCACCCCGCCTGTCAGGTCCACCCCGTCCAGGGGCGCTATGAGGCCGCCGCCCGGGAGGACCTTTTCGCCACCCACTACGACTATATCGTGGATGCCATCGACCTGGTGAGCTGTAAGCTGGACCTCATCGAGACCGCTCTGAGCCGCAAGATCCCCATCCTCTCCGCCCTGGGCACCGGCAACAAGCTGGACGCCTCCCTGCTGCGGGTGTCCGACATCTCCAAGACCGAGGGCTGTCCGCTTGCCCGGGTGGTGCGCAAGGAGCTGCGCAGCCGGGGCATCCTCCACCACAAGGTGGTCTGGTCCCCGGAGGCCGCCCATGCCGCCGAACAGCCTGAGGCGCCGCCTCCCGGCCGCCGCAGCGTCCCCGCCAGCGTCATGTGGGTGCCCGCCGCCGCCGGGCTGCTCCTGGCCGGCGAGGTGGTCATGGACCTGACCGGCGTGCGATGAAGGGAGGGGTCTTCATGGAACAGCAGTCCCTCCCCCGCTGGACAGACTGGGCCCGGGAGCTCCAGGCCCTGGCCCAGGCGGGGCTGGAGTATTCCAAAGATCCCTTCGACCGGGAGCGGTTCCAGCGCATCCGGGACATCTCCGCCGAGATGGTGGCCGAGGGCGCGCAGCTCCCTCTGGAGCGGGTCAAGACCCTCTTCTGCGGAGAGTCCGGCTACCAGACCCCCAAGCTGGTGGTCCGGGCCGCCGTCATCCGGGAGGGCCAGATCCTCCTGGTCCAGGAGCGCAACGGCCTGTGGGCCCTCCCCGGCGGCTGGGTGGACGAGGACCAGTCCGTCGCCTCCAACACCGTGAAGGAGGTCATGGAGGAGGCCGGGATCCAGGTGCGGCCCCTCCGGCTCATCGCCGTCCAGGACCGGGACCGCCACCACCCCACCCCCTATCTCTACGGGGTGTGTCAGCTCTTCGTCCTCTGTGAAGCCCTGGGCGGCGGCTTCGTCCCCAACCTGGAGACCCTGGGCAGCGGCTGGTTCTCCCCCGCCTCCCTGCCGCCCCTGGACTTGGACAAGACCACCTCCGAGCAGATCGCCCTGTGCTTTACCGCCCACGCCGACCCCAACTGGACCGTGCCGTTCGATTAAAGAGCGGCTTTGGGCTCACAAAAGCAAAAATCGTATAAAAAATCCCTTCTCTGGCAAACTACTGCCAAAGGAGGGATTTTTTCATGGCTCAAAAACGGATGTGGCTGCGCCCGGCGGTATCCGGCGCCCTGGCCGGGGCGGTGAACGGCTTTTTCGGCGGGGGCGGTGGGATGGTGCTGGTGCCGCTGCTCTCCGGGTGGTGCCAGCTGGGGGAGCGGAGGGCCTTTGCCACCTCGGTGGCCGTCATCCTTCCCCTGTGCGTCCTCTCCGCCGGCATCTACCTCTTCCGGGGCGGGCTGGACCTCATGGCCGCTCTCCCCTATCTGCTGGGCGGGCTGCTGGGGGGCTGGCTGGGGGGCTGGCTTTTCAAGGGTCTCTCCATGGACTGGCTCCGGCGGGGCTTCGGACTGCTCCTCCTCTACGGGGGCGTCAAGTCCCTCTTCGCCCTGTGAGCTTCCTCATCGCCCTTCTGGCCGGGACCGCCACCGGGGTCCTCTCCGGCTTCGGGGTGGGCGGCGGCACTCTGCTCCTCCTCTATCTCACCGCCTTTGCCGGAATGGAACAGCAGCTGGCCCAGGGCATCAATCTGGTCTACTTCCTGCCGGCGGCGGCCGCCGCCCTCCCCGCCCACTTCAAAAACGGCTACGTGGACCGGGCCGCCGCCCTCCCTGCCATCCTGGCCGGTCTGGTTTCCGCCGGGCTGTGCGCCTGGGCGGCCTCCGGCCTGGACACGGACCTCCTCCGCCGGTGTTTCGGCGGCTTCCTGGTGGTCATCGGGCTCCGGGAGCTCTTCCGCAAGCCATCCGCTACCGCTCGGTGACCCGGGTATACCGCCGCAGGGGATAGTCTCCGTCGTGGGCGTCCCCGCAGGTGGTGCGGCTCATGTCCCCCGGCCCGGTGACCCGGACCACCCCCGCCCGCAGGAGGGTCGTGGCCAGCTCCTCCCGCTCGGACGAAGCGCAGAGGAGCCCCGCCGTCTGGAGGACCCCCTTGTGCCGTCGGAGCATGGCGGGCAGCTGCGCCCGTGGCAGGGCCTTCACCAGGGGATTGCCGAATTGGAGGGAGAGGGCCAGTTCCCCATCCTCCCCCAGGGTGAGGGAGCACCTCTTCCCATAAAAGACCTCCGGGCCGGGCGCGGTGACCGACTCCAGCCGCTGCTCGTACTGGGCCAGGGTCACCTGGGCCGCCGAGCCGTCGTCCAGGGGCGGCCCCGCCGCCATGGCTTCCTCCAGCACCGGCAGGAACCGGCGGCAGAAGGCCCGGACCTCCTCCCGGTCCTCCGTGTCCAGGAAGATCACCTGACAGGAGCTGCACAGCAGCTGCCGGGTGTCGGCGATATGGTCCGCCAGGGCGGCCAGCCCCTCCGGGGTCTCCCCCGCCGGCGTGACATAGGCGAAGCTCAGCTTGTGGCCCCATTCGATGAGGCGGCAGCCCACAGGGGCCAGGCCCCGGACGGCGGACACCGCCCCCTCCCCGCCCCAGACCACGATGCCGTCGGCCATGGCCGCCATCTTCTGCATGGCGGGCAGGTCGTCAGAGGGGGTGTCAAAGACATAGAGGTAGTCGGCCAGCGCCGGGGCGGCCTGGGTGAGGGCGTGGAGCAGCAGCACCGACAGCCCGCCGTCGGCCTGGGGCAGCTTCAAGATGTTCACATTGCCGGTGAGGAGCCCCTCCACGGCACTATACGCCGGAAGGCCGTCCACATTGCCGGCGGCGATGTGGAAAAGGACCCCCAGGGGAAGGACCTCCTTGGTGAGGGTGAGACCGGAGTGGGGCGGCGTCACCTGCCTGGGGCCCGCCCAGTCCGGCCCCAGCTCCAAAGCCAGCTTGAATTCCAGGCTCTCCCGGCGGAGCAGGTTGGCGGCGGCCGCCGCCTGGGCCAGGGTGAAGCGCCGGTCCAGACCCAGGGCGGCGATGACGCCGTCAAACTCCCCGCTGAGCACCCGCCGGGCCAGGCCGTCACAGGCGGCTACCACCGTCTCCGCAGTGGGGGCGGGCCGCTGGAGCACCCGGGTGATGGTCTCCTCCAGGCTGTCCAGGAGCCGATTCTGCTCCTTGGTATCACGGACCTCTCCCCGGTACAGGATCACAGGCCCACCCCCTTTCTCAGCTCGTCTGCGCCGGCGGCGCAGGTCTTGATGTCGGCCATGCCCACCCGGCCAATGATCTCCAGCCAGGGGGACTTCACCCCGCAGGGACAGGTCTCCCCGTCGTGGAGGATGCCCAGGTCGTCGGTCATGATGCTCAGGACCGGGACGGCATGGAGCATGGGGGTGAGGAGGTTCACCAGCCCCACGGCGCCATTGGGCACCGGCTCCAGGGTGCGCACGTCCCGGATGATGACCCGGCTGTATACCGGCACATGAAAGTGGTGATACTTGCAGTCGGCATAGTAAATGGGGTGCTCCACCGCCCCGAAGGACTCGTAGATGTGCTCCTCCGGGATGCCGAAGCGGTCCCACGCCTTGGCATAGAAGGTCTCTTTATCCACCTTTTCCCGATAAAACTGCTTCCAGCCGCCCCCCAGAAAGATCTTGGAGTTTTTGGGCAGCGGATAGCGGAGCCCCCGCCGCTCCAGCTCCTCCATAAGGAAGTAGGTGTAGGCAGGAAAGCCCATGAAGCGGGTGGGAAACCGGGAACGGCTGTATTTCTCCAGGGTCCTGATAAGGCCGTCAAAGTCCACCTGATAGCCCCCGTCCCGATATTTGAGGGCATACTCCCGGTGGATGGCAGGGGTGATATAGGTGTAGCCCGTGGCCGTCTTGGCCACGGCGGTCTGATTGCTCCTGTGGGGCTGATAGCCCAGAATGAGGTAGTTGGTGGGCACCGCGGAAAGGAAGTGATGGTAGCGCAGGATGCGCCACACCATGTGGAAGCCGCTCCACAATCCCCCCAGCTCAAAGCCGATCACGCTTTTCTTCCCCCGGGTCCCCGAGGAGGTGGCCTTGATGAGCATGCTCCGCTCGGGTACGGAGAAGATCTGGTGCGATTTGAAATATAAGGTGGGCAGCACCGGCAGCCGGCTCAGGTCCGCCGTGGTCCGCAACAGGTCTGGCCGGAAGCCAAAGTGGTCCAGAATGGCCCGGTACTCCGGGCAGTGGGCGTAGTGGAAGGCGCAGTTGTCCCGCATGGCGGAGACGAAAAGTTCCTCCGTCCCCGCCGTGTCATAGGGGTCCTTCCAGGTGAAGAGTCTGATGCGATTTCCCATGTTCCTCCCTTCTTCCCATGGGGGTAAAACCCCCATGGGGTCCCAGTTCTTCTGCACATCCTCGGGCGGAGTGAATCCGCCCTGCGGCAAGCAGCCGCCGGCCGGCTGCTTGGACGCGCCTGACAGCACGCCCCGCTCCGCGGGGCCCCACCGTGGACGCCCCTCACCCGGTTTCAGCCCTGGGTCCGTTTCCGGGTGAGATAACCCTCCAATATTAGTGTCGCCGCCACGGCGTCCTCCCATGGGGGTTTTTCCCCCATGGGGTCCCAGTTCTTCTGCACATCCTCGGGCGGAGTGAATCCGCCCTGCGGCAAGCAGCCGCCAGGCCGGCTGCTTGGACGCGCCTGACGGCGCGCCCCGCTCCGCGGGGCCCCACCGTGGACGTCCCTCACTTGGTTTCAGCCCTGGGTCCGTTTCCGGGTGAGATAACCTTCCAGAATCAAAGTAGCGGCAACAGCGTCCACGGTCTTTTTGTGGTTTTTCATCTTCTTGCCGCTGGCATGGAGGATATCGTGGGCCTCGATGGTGGTCCGCCGCTCGTCCCAGAGCACCGGCGTGAGACCGGTGGACTCCGCCACCTGACCGGCGAAGGTCCGGTAGAGCTCCGCCCGGGGCCCCTCGGTGCCGTCCATGTTCCGGGGAAAGCCCATCACCAGCTCCTCCACTTTGTATTGCTCCGTCAGCTCGGCAAGGCGGGCGCACACCTGCTCCCCCTTCCGGCTGTGGATGACCTCCGTATACCCCGCCAGCAGACCCGTGGGGTCGGAGATGGCCACGCCCGTCCGGGCGTCGCCGTAGTCGATGGCCATGATACGCATGGTCCTCCCTCCCTTCCCCACCACTATATCCGTTTTCCGAAAGCCCTGTCAAGCCTGGAAATTGATGCTTGACTTTTCCAGCCGCTTATGATAGTCTATTAGCACCTATGAAAAAGGGCTTTATTTTTGTGCGCATTTTTACGGTGTAATGGGCACAAACCCTTTCCCTCTCAGGAGGACATAGGGAGGCAGATCATGCCGAACCTACCGTGTTTTGACTGGGGACGGGCCCTGCCCGTGCCTTTTTCGAACGTGCTGGGATTCGGTATAGCCGGACCCGGCATTTTTTGTTGGGTCCGAACCATTGAAGGAGGTGCCGAAACATGGCAAAAGCCGGTGCGCGGGTGAAAATCACCCTGAGATGCTCCGAGTGCAAACAGCGCAACTACGTCACCAACAAGAACAAGAAGAACACTCCCGACCGTCTGGAAAGAAACAAGTACTGCCCCTTCTGCAGGAAGCACACGCTCCACACCGAAACCAAGTGATGATGCTGATTACGGAAGTGTCACAAGAAAGCAGGGTGAAACCGAATGTCTGACAACGAGAAGATCGAAAAGACCGGCGCTGACGCCCAGGCCGCTTCCAAGCCCGCCAAGGCGGACAAGAAGGCCAAGAAGGACGAGAAGCCCGGCTTTTTCCAGCGTGTCGCCCGTTGGTTCCGCGAGATGAAGAGCGAGCTCAAGAAGGTCGTGTGGCCCACTCCCAAGCAGACCGTTAACAACACGGTGATCGTGATCGTCTGCGTTATCGTGGTCGGCATCTTCATCTGGGTCTTTGACGCCCTTGCCAGCGGCATCATCGCCGCCCTCATCGACCTCTTTAAGGGTTAAGGGGTAGCGGTATGTCGGATAGTGCAAAGTGGTATGTGGTCCATACCTATTCCGGGTATGAGAACACCGTCAAGGCCACCATCGAAAAGCACGTGGAGAACCGCAGCATGCATGACCTCATCCACGAGGTCAAGATCCCCCTGGAGACTGTCACCGAGATCACCGACAACCGCCCCAAGGTCGTGGAGCGGAAGGTCTTCCCCGGCTATGTGCTGGTGAAAATGGTGATGACCGACGAGACCTGGCACCTGGTCCGCAACGTCCGCGGCGCCACTGGTTTCGTGGGCTCCGGCAACAAACCGATTCCTCTCACCGACGATGAGATCGCCGCCCTCGGCGTGGAAAAGCGCGAGGTCGTGGTGGCCTATCAGGTGGGCGACACCGTAAAGATCACCGACGGCGCTCTGGAGTCCTTCCTGGGCACCGTGGAGGAGATCGACCTGGACCGCAGCAAGGTCCGCGTGGTCGTTTCCATGTTCGGCCGGGAGACCCCGGTGGAGCTGGAGCTGGACCAGGTGGAGCTGGTACAGGATTAGGTACCCTGGGCGGCATGGCCGCCCGCCGTCCAAGGCACAAGTGGGAGGGATGCGCCGTCGCATCCCGTCCAACCACATTCATTCGTAGGAGGTGCTCATTGTGGCACAGAAAGTAACTGGTTACGTCAAACTGCAGATCCCGGCCGGCAAGGCGACTCCCGCTCCCCCCGTCGGCCCCGCTCTGGGCCAGCACGGCGTCAACATCGCCGCCTTCACCAAGGAATTCAACGAGCGCACCAAGAACGACGTGGGCCTGATCATCCCCGTGATCATCACCGTCTACGCCGACCGCTCCTTCACCTTCGTTACCAAGACCCCTCCCGCCGCCGTGCTCATCAAGAAGGCCTGCGGCATCGAGTCCGGCTCCGGCGTGCCCAACAAGACCAAGGTCGCCCAGCTGAAGAAGGACGATCTGCGCAAGATCGCCGAGACCAAGATGCCCGACCTGAACGCCGCCTCCGTCGAGGCCGCCATGAGCATGGTCGCCGGTACCGCCCGCTCCATGGGCGTCACCGTGGAAGAGTAAGGGAAGGAGGTAGTAACGATGTTCAGAGGAAAGAAATATACCGACTCTGCCAAGCAGATCGATAAGGCTATGCTCTACGATACCGCCGACGCCATGGCCCTGGTGGTGAAGACCGCCCCCGCCAAGTTCGACGAGACTGTGGAGCTCCATGTGAAGCTGGGCGTTGACTCCCGTCACGCCGACCAGCAGGTCCGCGGCGCCATCGTGCTGCCCCACGGCACCGGCAAGACCCAGCGCGTGCTGGTCTTCGCCAAGGGCGACAAGGCTGAGGCCGCCAAGGCCGCCGGCGCCGACTTCGTGGGCGAGATGGATATGGTCCAGAAGATCCAGTCCGAGAACTGGTTCGATTACGACGTGGTCGTCGCCACTCCCGACATGATGGGCGTGGTGGGCCGTCTGGGTAAGGTCCTGGGCCCCAAGGGCCTGATGCCCTCCCCCAAGGCCGGCACCGTTACCCCCGACGTGGCCAAGGCTGTCACCGAGATCAAGGCCGGTAAGGTGGAGTACCGTCTGGATAAGACCAACATCATCCACTGCCCCATCGGCAAGGTCTCCTTCGGCGCTGAGAAGCTCACCGAGAACTTCAACGCTCTCATGGGCGCCATCGTCAAGGCCAAGCCCGCCGCCGCCAAGGGCCAGTATATCAAGAGCTGCGTGGTGGCTTCCACCATGGGCCCCGGCGTCAAGGTCAACGGCGCCAAGCTGGTGTAAGAAGCGCGGAGCGCCCGGGAGCAGGTGGCTAAGACCCGCAGCGGAACAAACGGACCGGTGGGCCCCGGAAGGGACCGGCGGCCGGCTTGTGCAGTCGGAGGGGCTTAGACGCCGTCGCGGAGGGCGCGCAGCGTGACAAGAAGCGCGGAGGCGTCGTGAGCAGCGCGGATGGACCGGAGCGAGGGTGTGAAACCAAGGGCCGTCTGGCGGCCCTGTTTCAAGCCCGAGTCGTAGGGAAGCCGCGCGTCGCGAAACAGTTGCAGCGTGACACCAGCATCACAAAATATATCATTTCCGGACAGGTTTTGCTTGACAAAGCCTGTCCGGACTGATATACTATCATTCGTGTTCAAAGACAGCAGGCGGCGCAAGCCATAAGTCCTGCCGAGAATGCAGCCACAACGGAGTAAGTTTCTTTGTGCTGTTTTCGCTGCTTTGGATGCGAAAACAGCTTTTTTGTTGCGTGACTGCATCGGAAAAGTTGAACTCAAATTCAACGGAGGTGAATCCCAAATGCCTAACGCAAAGGTCCTCAGTGAGAAGCAGGCCATCGTGGCCGAGCTGACTGAGAAGCTCAAGAGCGCCTCCAGCGGCGTTCTGGTGGACTACAAGGGCATCACCGTGGCGGAAGACACCGCTCTGCGTGCCGAGTGCCGCAAGAATGAGCTGGACTACGCCGTAGTGAAGAACACCCTGGTCCGCTTTGCCATCAACAACGTTGGTCTGGAAGAGATGGATTCCGTGCTCAACGGCACCACTTCTCTGGCCCTCTCTCAGGGCGATCCCATCGCTCCCATGCGTGTCATCGCCAAGTTCGCCAAGCAGTTCAACGGCGCCAAGTTCACCATCAAGTCCGGCTTCATGGACGGCAAGGTCCTGTCCCTGGACGAGATCAACGCTCTGGCCGAACTGCCCAGCAAGGAAGTCCTCCAGGCTCAGGTCCTGGGCACCATGCTGGCCCCCATCACCAGCCTGGCCATCGTCATCAAGGCCATCTGCGAGCAGAAGGGCGGCTCTGTCGACGCCGCCGAGGCTCCCGCCGCCGAGTGAGCGGCGCAACACACATCATCTATTGATTGAGATCACAATTTTAGGAGGTAACATATCATGGCTTCTGAGAAAATCACTGCCCTCATTGAGGAAGTTAAGGGTCTGACTGTTCTGGAGCTCTCCGAGCTGGTTCACGCTCTGGAGGACGAGTTCGGCGTGTCCGCCGCCGCCATGGCCGCTCCCGCTGCCGCCGGCGCTGCCGCTCCCGCCGCCGAGGAGAAGACCGAGTTCGACGTGGTGCTGGCTGAGGTCGGCTCCGAGAAGATCAAGGTCATCAAGGCTGTCCGTGAGATCACCGGCCTGGGTCTGGCTGAGGCCAAGGCTATGGTCGAGGCCGCTCCCAAGGCCCTCAAGGAGGGTGTCTCCAAGGACGAGGCCGAGGAGCTGAAGAAGAAGCTGGAGGAAGTCGGCGCCAAGGTCGAGCTGAAGTAAGTTTCTTCCCATTTGCACAAAAAAGGCCCATGGCGTCATGCCATGGGCCTTTTTCACACCAGAGACAAGGAGGTTCCGATCATGGAGATCCGACCCACCACTCCGGCGGACCTGCCGCGTCTGGCGGAGATCTATGTCTGCGCCCGGCAGTTTATGAAAGAGACCGGCAATCCCAACCAGTGGGGTCCCACCAACTGGCCCCCCATCGACCTGCTGCGGGAGGACATTGCAGCAGGCCGCAGCTATGTATGTACCCACGACGGCCGTGTGGTGGGAACCTTCTGCTTCCTCCAGGGGGAGGACGTGGAGCCCACCTACCGGGACATCCAGGAGGGCGGCTGGCACTATGACGGCCCCTACGGCGTGATTCACCGTCTGGCCGGGGACGGCTCTGTCACGGGTGTGGGCCGGTTCTGCCTGGACTGGGCCTTTCAGCAGTGCGGGCACCTTCGGGTGGACACCCACGGGGACAACCGTGTCATGCAGAATGTGGTCAAAGCCTGCGGCTTTGCCTACTGCGGGATCATCCACGTGCTGGAGGACGACTACCCCAGACTGGCCTATGACCGGCATATCTGAAAAAAGGACGGGTTTCCCCGTCCTTTTTTGCTTCCTTATTCCGATTTCCGGGCGTATTGCGGCTTGCGTCTCCGTCTCATGGCTGGTCTTCGCGGCCTGCCAAAACAGACAGGATAAACTCCTGCAGCTCCTCCCCCACCTCCCGGCGGTAGGGCTCGCCGGTGAGCTCATTGTTGGAGACGATGCGCAGGCCCAGGCAGGGTACTCCGAACCGGCGGCACACCCGGTAAGCCGCCAGGCTCTCCATGTCCTCGCAGTCCTCCCCCGCCCGCTCCCGCAGCCATTCGATGCGGTCATGCTCCCGGTTGAAGACGTCGCCGGTCCCCAGGCGGCCGGGGAGCACCCGTCCCCCGGTATAGGGGGCGGTCTCGAACCGCTCCGCCCAGAGAGCGTCCCCCTCCAGGACCGCCGGGGGCGTGTCGGCGTCAAAGTCCCACAGCTGCCAGGCGGCGGGGGCCATCCCCTCCCCTGTCCCGCGCCGGGGCATGAGGACGCTCTGGATGTCCACACAGGTGCGGCCCACCACAATGTCCCCCACATGGAGGTCCGGGCGGTGGGCCCCCGCGGTGCCCTGGTTGAGGACCAGCCTGGGAGAAAATCGCTGAATGCCCAGAACGGTGGCTGCGGCGGCGGACACCGTCCCCACCTCGGTGCGGCTCACCACCAGCTCTGCACCCGCATACCGGCCCCGCCAGAACCGGAACCCGGCAACGGTCTCCGCCCGGAATCCCTCCAGGCGCTCCACCGTCCGGTCGGTCTCCACATCCATGGCCCCCTGGATGAGAATGGGCCCCGTCATGCCTTCCCCTCCAGGCCCCGGGTCTTCCGCTGGACCGCCCAGGCCAGCAGGGCGCACAGGCAGCCCACGGCGCAGCCCGCGATGACGTCGCTGGGGAAGTGGACCCCCACGTACAGCCGGGAGAAGCCCATGAGAGCGGCGGCGGCGAGACACAGGACCCAGGCCCACCGCCGGGCGGCGAACCGGGCCCAGGTGACACAGCAGGCGAAGGCGGCGCAGGTGTGGCCGGAGGGGAAGGAGTTGGGGTCGCCCTCGGCCACCAGGGGCAGCAGCCCCTCCACCACCAGCCAGGGCCGGGTCCTGGACACCAGATGTTTGAGGAGCACGTTGGTGAAGAGCAACCCGAAGAGCATGGAGATGAGGGCCCAGAAGCCCGCCTTCCGGGTCTTCGGGTGCAGGAGCAGCGCCGCCGACAGGACGATCCAAATCAGGCCAGCGTCGCCCAGTTGGGTATAGAAAGAGAAAAATGCGTTCAAAATGGGGGTGCGCAGGTCCTGGAGCCAGAGCAGGAAGGCTCCGTCCAGGTGCAAAAAGGTCTCCAGCATAGCCGGTCTCCTCCGTTCATCTGAAATCTGAGGCAAAAAGGGACGGGGCTCAGCCCCGTCCCTTTTTTCTCCGCTGGGGAATCAGCCCTCGGTCCAGGGCTCGGACGCGCAGGTGGTGATGGTGCCGTTGACGAGCTCGAAGTGGACCGTCTTGACAATGTGGTTCTTGCCGATCCGCACCTCCTGGGTCCCTACCTCGTTGGTCACGGCATTGACCACATTGGCCTGGATGGTAAAGGTGAGGTCCAGGGTGTCGTCCTCCATGGGGAAGGTGAGCTTGTTGCCGTTGACGTCGGTCATGGTGAGCCCGCCCTCGTGGGGGATAGCGGCCACGTTGGTGACATAGGCGTCCACCATCTCGCCGTTGGCCATGAGCTGATCGCCGATGCCGTTCTCGCCGGGCACATAGTCCTTGATCCCCTCATAGACCTCCTTGTCCACGCCCTGCACTTCCACCGTGTAGGTGAGGATGGTGCGGCTGACATTGGAGGCGCCGTCCTTCTTCAAGACCTTCCATCCAATGAGGGCTACCGCAACGACCAAAAGCAAAATGACCAGCAGGTCGATGATATTGAGGATACCAAAGAGCTTTCCTTTTTCGTCCACCAGTTTCATGTCATGCCTCCGTAAATCTCTTTTCTCGGCGGATGTCCGGCGTTTCCGTTGACCGGACTACTCAAGCATTGTATAATATTTTCCGTGAAGATACAAGGGTGGATTTTGAAATTTAAGAAACCCTTATGTGGAGGCAGCTATGAAAGTCATTCATCTCATCAGCGGCGGCGACAGCGGCGGCGCCAAGACCCATGTTTTCTCCCTCTTGCAGAACCTCTCCAAGCACATCGATGTGACCATGGTCTGCTTCATGGAGGGCCCCTTCGCCCAGGAGGCCAGAGAACTGGGCATCCGCACTGAAGTCTACCCCAGCCGCAACGTATTGGGCACCCTCCGCCGCCTCAAGGCCAAGATCCGGGAGGAGGGCTATGACCTCATCCACTGCCACGGCGCCCGGGGCAATATGATGGGGGCCCTCCTCCGCCGCGCCACCGGTCTGCCCGTGGTGACCACCGTCCACTCCGACTACCGCCTGGACTACCTGGGCCGCCCCCTCTCCCGCATCACCTACGGCACCATCAACACCATCGCCCTGCGGAGGCTGGACTACCGCATCGGCGTGTCCGACGCCATGGTGGACCTGCTCATCTCCCGAGGCTTCGACCCGGACAAGCTCTTTCCCATCTACAACGGCATCGACTTTACCCTGCCGCCCCCCGCCATGTCCCGGGCGGAATACTTCCGCTCGGTGGGACTCCAGGCCGATGAGAACTCGGTGGTGGTGGGCATCGCCGCCCGACTCAACCCGGTCAAGGACATCTCCACCCTCATCAAGGGCTTTGCCAGGGCCCATGAGACCTGTCCCCAGCTGCGGCTCCTCATCGCCGGCGACGGCGAGGAGCGCGCCATGCTGGAAAACCTGGCCCGGGAGCTGGGGGTGACCGACAGCGTGTGCTTTGCCGGCTGGATCTCCGACACCAATACCTTTTACCAGTCCATCGACATCAACACCCTCACCTCCCTCTCCGAGTCCTTCCCCTACGCCCTCACCGAGGGGGCCCGGGCCAGTCTGCCCACGGTCAGCTCCCGGGTGGGTGGCGTCCCCTACTTCATCGACCACGGCATCAACGGTCTGCTCTTCGAGCCCGGCGACGCCGAGGGTCTGGCCCACCACCTCATCACCCTGGCCATGGACCCAGTCCAGCGCAGGCACCTGGGAGAGCGGCTGCGGCAGAAGGGGGTGGAGGAGTACTCTCTGGAGTCCACTGTTCAACGTCAGCTCACCATCTACCGCACCATTCTCCGGCGTCAGGAGCGCGCGCGCACCATTGGCCGCCGGGACGGCGCCCTGGTCTGCGGCGCCTACGGCCGGGGCAACGCCGGCGACGACGCC
>NZ_JAPFEA010000134.1 GCF_026169115.1 Intestinimonas sp.
GCCGAGGACTGGCCCGTGCCCTACGCCTGCCGGTACCTCCGCAACCAGCGGTGGCTGGACGAGCCCACCCCCAAGGCCGGCAGGGCGGCAGCGCCGCCCCGGCCCCAGGCCAGGCAGCTCACCGGCTGGCACACGGAGATTATCGACGGGGAGGAGGTGATGGTCCCGGATGGCTGAGTATCAGATCTCCGCCACCATGGCCGAGCAGAGCGTGGTGGGGGCCATCCTGGTGGACGAGCGATGCCTTCCGGAGGTCCAGCGGGAGCTGCGCCCGGAGGACTTCCGGCTGGAGGCCAACCGGGCCCTCTACGCCGCCATCCTGGCCCTGGAGCGGGCGGGCGGCAAGCTGGACCCGGTGACCATCCTGGCCCAGGCTTGGCGGATGGGGGCGGAGGTGTCCCAGGTCTATGTCCGCCAGCTCATGGAGATCGTCCCCACCGCCGCCAACGTGGGGGAGTACGTCAAGATCGTCCGGGAGTACCGGCTCCGGGAGGGCGCGCGGGAGACCGGCGTGCGTCTGGTCCAGGGGGCGGACGACATGGAGGACACCGCCGCCCTCATCGCCGCCGGCATCCGGCAGCTGGAGGACCTGGCGTCCAAGGGCAGCGCCGGAAAGCTGGTGGGCCCCAACGACAGCATGCTGGCCTATTACCGGCAGCGTGACGCGGTGGAAGCGGGCGACGCCAAGGGCTATGTCTGTACCGGCTACATGGCCCTGGACGAGCTGCTGGGGGGCGGGCTGCTCAACTCAGGGCTCTACCTGCTGGCCGCCCGGCCCGGCATGGGCAAGACCACCCTGGCCCTCAACATCGCAGACCGGGTGGCCCAGGTGGACCCGGTGCTCTTCGTGTCCCTGGAGATGGACACCGAGCAGCTTTCCGCCAAGCGCATCAGCCGGGAGACCGGCATCCCCTCCCAGAAGCTGCTCATGCAGCCCCTCACCCAGGCCGAGGAGGACCGGGCGGCCCAGACGGCCCGCCGGCTGGCCGGGCTGAGCTTCTGGTCCAACGCCGCCCCCACGGTGACGGTGGACGACATCGGGGTCCTGGCCCGGAGCATCGGGGGCCTGCGGCTCATCGTGGTGGATTACTTCGGCAAGATCCTGCCGCCGTCGGCGGCGAAACGGTATGGCCGGTATGAGTACACCACGGAGATCTCCGCCGACCTCAAGAATCTGGCCCGGACCCTGCGCATCCCCATCCTGTGCCTGTGCCAGCTCAACCGGGAGGTGGAGGCGAGACAGGACAAGCGGCCCCAGCTCTCCGACCTGCGGGACACCGGGGCCCTGGAGCAGGACGCCGACGGCGTCATCTTCCTCTACCGGGAGGACTACTACGCCGCCCGGGAGACGGTGGACCCCACCGTTCCCTCCGTCCTGGACGTGGACCTGGCCAAAAACCGCCACGGCGGGGTGGGCCGCTGCAAGCTGGCCTTCTCCCTGGCCACCAGCAAGATCTCCGGCATGTCCTACCGGAGAAAAGCCGGCGAGGACGAGATCCCGGAGCAGTTCCGGATCGGAGGACTGTGATGGGGGAGCGGGAGATCATCGCCACCCTTCGCCGCCGGCTGGAGCAGCCAGGCAGCAACATCACCCTGGGGCGGGTGCTGGCGCGGGAGATCTTGGAGGCCCTCCTCCACCAACAGAGCATCATCCGGCGGCTCCGGGAGGAGCGTCGGGGGAAAGGAGAAGACCATGGGAAAGAACAATGACCGCTGTCCCTTCCAGCGCGAGTGCGAGCGCAAATGCGCCTTTGTGGGCCGGGAGCTGGACTGCGATTACTATGACGCCAATGCCAGGCCGGGCTATGAGGTCGA
>NZ_JAPFEA010000074.1 GCF_026169115.1 Intestinimonas sp.
CCCCCGCCGCCCCGGCGGAGGAGGACCCCATGGAGGTCTTCCGCCGCACGGAACGCATCCGTCAGGAGGCCCTGAAGCACATCAAGCCGGCGGCGCCCAGCGAAAAGAAGAAGGAAAAGGGGGGCGGCAAGCTCCTCTTTGGAAAGATCACCAAGAAATTCGGTCATATCCCCATGAGCGAGGTCACCCTGGACACCGAGATGGTGACCATTGAGGGGGACGTCTTCGCCACCGACCATGTGGAAATGAAGAAGCGGGGGGCATGGATCGTCCGCTTTGATATCACAGACCGGACCAACTCCATCCGGGTGGCCAGGTTCCTGGTGGGGGAGGAGGGCAAGGCCCTGGCGGGGGCTTTGAAGGAGGGACAGCACCTCATCGTCCAGGGCCGGGTGAGCCCCTACCAGGGCGAGCTCCAGATCGAGCCCACCGGCATCGCGGAGGGTGCTCGTCCCCCCGAACGGACCGACACTGCCCCGGGGAAAAAGCGGGTGGAGCTCCATTTACATACCAAAATGTCCTCCATGGACGCCACCACCGACATCAAGAAGGCAATCCAGCGGGCAGCGGCCTGGGGCCACCCCGCCATCGCCATCACCGACCACGGCGTCTGTCACGACTTCCCCACAGCCTACTCCACCGCCAAAAAGGCGGGCGTCAAGATGCTCTTCGGGGTGGAGGCTTACTTCATCAACGACGTGGATGATATGCCCGCCGTCCGGGGGGAGCTGGACGCCGATTTTCACGGGGAATACGTCTGCTTCGATCTGGAGACCACCGGCCTGGATGCCCGGCACGACGTCATCACCGAGATCGGCGCCGTGGTCTACAAGGACGGCAGGGTCACCGACGAGGTCTTTTCCACCTTTGTGGACCCGGAGCGGCCCATCCCCTATGAGGTGACCCAGCTCACCGGCATCACCGATGACATGGTGAAGGGGGCCCCCAGCCAGGCCCAGGCCATCCGGCAGTTCCTGGACTTCGTAAAGGGCCGGCCCCTGGCCGCCCACAACGCCGGCTTCGACGTGGGCTTTATCGCGGAGGGCTGTCGGAGAATGGGCATCCCCTTGGATGTGACGGCGGTGGACACCCTCCCCCTGGCTCAGGCCCTGCTGCCCCAGCTCTCCAAGCACAAGCTGGATGTGGTGGCCGGCCACCTGGGCCTGCCCGCCTTCAACCACCACCGGGCCACTGACGACGCCTCCACCGTGGCCTACATGCTGGTGCCCTTCTTCAAGCGACTGGAGGAGGAGCACGACATCCACTCCCTGGGCCCCATCAACCGCTGGGTGGCCGGACAGAACCAGCGCCGCAAGGGTAAGCGCCGGGCCCGCCACCTTATCGTCCTGGCCCGGAACCAAACGGGGCTCAGGAACCTCTACAAGCTGGTGTCCAAGGCCCATCTGGAGCACTTCCAACGCAAGCAGTATCCGGTCATGCCCAAAAGCCTCATCGACGAAAACCGGGAGGGCCTGCTGCTGGGCTCGGCCTGCGAGGCGGGAGAGCTCTTCCAGGCGGTGGTCCGCCGGTCCTCCTGGGCAGAGCTCCGGCGCATCGCCTCCTGGTACGACTATCTGGAGATCCAGCCCATCAGCAACAACGCCTTCATGCTCCGCCCGGACAAAACGGGCCGCACCCAGGCCCGGGATGAGGAGGAGCTGCGGGAGTTCAACCGCACCATCGTGGAACTGGGCCGGGAGATGGGCAAGCCGGTGGTGGCCACCGGCGACGTCCACTTCCTGGACCCGGAGGATGAGATCTACCGCCACATCCTCCTCAATACCAAGGGCTTTGAGGACGCCGACTCCCCCAATCCCCTCTATTTCCGCACCACCGACGAGATGCTGAAGGAATTTTCTTACCTGGGGGAGGAGACCGCCCGGGAGGTGGTCATTGATAACACCCATCTCATCGCCGCCTGGTGCGGGGACTTGAATCCCCTGCCCAACGGCCTCTTCGCCCCCAAGCTGGAGGACTCGGAGGGGGAGCTCAAACGCCTGGTGTGGGGCAAGGCCAAGCGGCTCTACGGAGAGGAGCCGCCCCAGATCGTGGTGGACCGCATTGAGACCGAGCTTCACGACATCCTCATGCGCCACTACGACGTCATCTACATGTCGGCCCAGAAGCTAGTGCAGGACTCTCTGGACCACGGCTATCTGGTGGGCTCCCGGGGCTCGGTGGGCTCCTCCATTGTGGCCTTCATGTCGGGCATCACCGAGGTCAACGCCCTGCCGCCCCACTACCGCTGCCCCAACTGCAAGCACGCCGACTTTGAGACGGCCAAGACCCAGGGGGCGGGCTGCGGCGCCGACATGCCCGACGCCGTCTGCCCCGTGTGCGGCGCCCAGTATGAGAAGGACGGCTTCAACATCCCCTTCGAGACCTTCCTGGGCTTCGGCGGCGACAAGGTCCCCGACATTGACCTCAACTTCTCCGGTGAGTACCAGTCCAACGCCCACAAGCACACCTTTGAGCTCTTCGGCGAGTCCCACGTGTTCCGGGCGGGCACCATCGGCACCGTGGCGGAGAAGACCGCCTTTGGCTACGTGAAGAAGTACATGGAGGAGCGGGGCAAAACGGCCACCCGGGCGGAGATGCTCCGCCTGGCCAAGGGCTGCACCGGGGTCAAGCGGACCACCGGACAGCACCCCGGCGGCATGGTGGTCATTCCCCAGGACAAGGAGATCTACGACTTCTGCCCGGTGCAGCACCCCGCCGACGACACCGACACCGACATCATCACCACCCATTTTGAATACCACTCCATGGAGTCCAACCTCCTGAAGCTGGACATGCTGGGTCACGATGACCCCTCCATGATCCGCATGATGGAGGACCTCACCGGGATGGATGCCAAGACCATCCCTCTGGACGACCCGGACACCCGGTCCATCTTCATCACCTCCAAGGTCCTGGGCTATGAGGACGATAAGATCCTGGGTCCCACCGGGGCAACCGCCATCCCGGAGTTCGGCACCTCCTTTGTCCGGGGGATGCTGGAGGAGACCAAGCCGGCGGAGTTCGACATCCTGGTGCGGCTGTCCGGCTTCTCCCACGGCACCGACGTGTGGCTGGGCAACGCCCGGGACCTGATCCTCTCGGGCACCGCCACCGTGGGCCAGGCCATCGGCTGCCGCGACGATATTATGATCTACCTTATCTCCTGCGGCATGAACGAGAAGCGGGCCTTCAAGATCATGGAGGCCGTCCGAAAGGGCCGCGGCCTCCCCGAGGGGGCCGAGGACGAGATGCGGGAGCACGGCGTCCCCGACTGGTATATCGGCTCCTGTAAGAAGATTGCCTACCTCTTCCCCAAGGCCCACGCCGTGGCCTATGTGATGATGGCCTTCCGCATCGCCTGGTTCAAGGTCCACCGGCCCCTGGCCTTTTACGCCGCCTATTTTTCCATCCGGGCCAAGGCATTCGACGCCACCGTGATGTGCCGCGGCCTGGACCGGGCCAAGGCCAAAATGGACGAGATCCGGGCCAAGGATAAGGAGGCATCCGCCGTAGAGCAGGACATGCTCACCACCCTGGAGGTGGTCTATGAGTTCTATATCCGGGGCTTCACCTTTGAGCAGATGGATCTCTACCGGTCCGATGCGGTGCGCTTCCAGGTAAACGAGGAGAAAAAGGCCCTCATCCCGCCCTTTATGGCCATCCCCGGCCTGGGTGAGACGGCGGCTGTCTCCATTGTGGAGCAGCGGAAGGGGAAGGAGTACCTCTCCGTGGAGGAGTTCTCCATGGATTGCCCCAAGGTGACCAAGGCCCACATTGAGCTCCTCAAGCTCTGCGGCGCCCTGGCCGGTATGCCGGACACCAGCCAGATGACCCTTTTTGACGGATTTTGAGGGGTGGCTGCCTTGTATCTTGACGGGAAATATGATAAACTGTAAAAAAATGAAAAGGAGCGGATATCATGCTGGATCAAAAGGTAGCGGCGCTGCTCAACGAGCAGGTCAACAAGGAGTTTTACTCCGCCTATCTCTATCTGGACTTCTCCATCTACTATGAGGAGACTGGGCTGGATGGCTTTGCCAACTGGTACAAGATCCAGGCCCAGGAGGAGCGGGACCACGCCATGCTCATGCTGCAATACCTTCAGAACAACGGCGCGAAGGTAACGCTGGAGGCCGTGGCAAAGCCGGATAAGGCGCTGACGGACAAGCTGGAGGTCCTGAAGCTGGGCCTGGAGCACGAGCAGTACGTCACCAGTCTGATCCACGGGATCTATGAGGCGGCCTATGACGTGCGCGACTTCCGGACCATGCAGTTTTTGGACTGGTTCGTGAAGGAGCAGGGCGAGGAGGAGAAGAACGCCGAGGACCTTGTCAAAAAGATGGAGCTCTTCGGCGAGGACGCCAAGAGTCTCTACATGCTCAACAGCGAGATGGCGGCCCGGACCTATACGGCGCCCTCCCTGACGCTGTAAAGGGAACAGGAGCCCTGCCCGCTGTGCGGACAGGGCTCTTGTTCTACCCATAGCAGAGGGGGCTGCCCGGCAGCCCATGTCTGGATCATTGAAGTCCCACGACAAAAGAGACCAGCGCCAAAACCGGCAGCAGAGTCCAGCAGAGATATCTCGTTGCAATCTCCCAGTCGGAGGGCTCTGCGTAGTCCGGGTTGCGGATCCAGAAGGACAGATTCCAGCGGAACAGCTCGTCGGCAAATAGAATGAGCAGCGCATTGACAGCGCAGAGGACCACGCCGGCAAACCAGGCAAGCCATGTCCCCTTATGGGTCAGCTTGGGCTCGCCGCCCATCAGCTCCAGGATAGCGGATGGAGTCGGTTTGACAGAGTCCATGGTGACCCGCTCAATGCCGCCGCTGGTCACGGAAAAATCAGTGGTCACAAGGCCGCCATCCGCATGGAACAGCCAGAGCGTGCCCCCAAATTCAAAAACACCGCCGCGGAACAGGAGCTCCCCACCTTCGCGGAGATCCACCCCGGTCATCCGGTCTGCCCGCTCGCTGTCCTTGGGGATGGCGGAGGGGTCCTCTTTTGCGATGAAGGGGCCATAGACGTGGTCGCCGCATTGAAAGACGACGGTCCGGTCCTCCGATACCGTAAAACGCGCCTGCTGACCCAGGAGCGTGCCGGAATACACCGTGCTGCCGTTTTCCCGGCTGGGGACAAAAATGGCGTCCTGGTATGCAAACCCGACCCGCGAGACGGTCTTGAAATAGACCGCCGCAAAGACCAGGGCCATAGCGGTCATCACAATCAGGAGCACCTTTTGATAGCGGTTGAGCTGTTGGAGCTTTTCCATGATCTGACCTCCCATCCAAAGCTGTTTTCATGTTTATTTTACCAGATTCCCTTGCCTCTGGCAATCCGGAAAAAGATAGATGGGTCCTGCCCCCGCTCCAAAGGGGGAACAGATACCCTAAGCATCCCTTGACTTTAGTATAGTAACGTGGTAATATACGAAAGTAATTTTGCAGGAAAGGGGAGATCCCCTTGTATACCATCCATACCCCGGAGGGGACCCGGGACCGCCTTTTTGCCGAGTGCCGGGAGCGGCGGCAGGTCCAGCGGGCCCTGACGGCGCTCTTTGCGCGGCGGGGATACGCCGAGGTGAGCACGCCGGAGGTGGAGTTCTACGACCTCTTTCTCCAGTCGGGCAGCCCACTGCCCCAGGAGAGCATGCTCAAGATCATTGACCGCTCGGGCAAGATCATGGTGATGCGCCCGGACTGCACCACCCCCATTGCCCGGGTGGCGGCCACCAAGCTCAAGACCCTGCCCCTGCCCCAGCGGCTCTTCTACGACCAGACGGTCTTCCGCTCCGGTCAGGCCCACAAGGGGGGCAGCAGCGAGATCGCCCAGTGTGGGGTGGAGCTCATGGGCGCCGCCGGACAGAAGGCCGATCTGGAGGTGGTGGCCCTGGCGGTGGACGCCCTGCGGGCCTGCGGCGTGGAGGACTACCATGTTGAGCTGGGCCATGTGGGCTTTTTCCGGGATCTGGCCGGACGGGTGGACATGCCCGCCACCGTCATCGAGCAGATGCGCCTGCTCATTGAGGGAAAGAACTTTGCGGCCCTCAACGATTTGCTGGAGCCCTACGCCGGCCAGGGGGCCTGCAAGGCCCTTCGGCGGCTCTCCCGGCTCTTCGGCGGGGCAGACGTGCTGGACGAGGCCGAGGCCCTCTCCGGCGGCAGCGCCGCCCTGGTCTACCTGCGGCAGCTCTACAACGCCCTGAGCAAGGCGGGCTATGGGGACCACATCCGCTTTGACCTGGGGATGGTCCATCAGATCGACTACTATACCGGCGTGGTCTTCCGGGGCTATGTGGAGGGGGCGGGGGACGCCGTCCTCTCCGGCGGCCGGTATGACAATCTGACGGAGGCGTTTGGTCGGGCGGCCCCCGCCACCGGCTTTGCCGTGGATGTGGACGCGGTGGCCGGCTGCCTTCCCGAGGAGGGGGCGGCGGGGCTGGAGACCCTGGTCCACTATAAGGCCGACGCTCTGGACCGGGCCCTGGCGGCGGTGGATGCCGCCCCGGCGGGGACGGTGGAGCTCTCCCCCTGTGAAAGCGTGGAGGAAACGGTGGCCCTGGCAAAGGAGAAGGGCGCCCGCGCCGTGCTGGTGCTGGAAGACGGGATCGAGAGGAGGGTGGACCTATGAGCGAACGGCTGCGGATCGCCCTTTCCAAGGGACGGCTCCAGGACAAGGCGGTGGAGCTCTTTGAGGCCATGGGACTGGACTGCGCCCCCATCAAGGACCCAGGTCGGCGGCTGGTCCATGCCATCCCCAACTACCCACTGGAGGCGGTATTGGCCAAGGCCCCCGACGTCATCACCTATGTGGAGCACGGGGTGTGCGACCTGGGCATCGTGGGCAAGGACACCATTCTGGAGCAGGGGAAGTCCTTTTATGAGGTGCTGGATCTGGGCTTTGGCCGGTGCCGCTTCGCCCTGGCGGTGAAGGAGGGGACCAACTTCTACGGCACCTACAAGACCCGGCGCATCGCCAGCAAATACCCCAATGTGGCCCGTGCCTTCTTTGAAAAAAAGGGCATGGACGTGGACATCATCAAGATCGAAGGCAGCGTGGAGCTGGCCCCCATCCTGGACCTGGCCGACGCCATCGTGGACATTGTGGAGACGGGCTCCACCCTGAAGGCAAACGGTCTGGCGCCCATTGAGGACGTCTGCCGGGTGAGCGCCCGGCTCATCGTCAACACCGCCAGCATGAAGCTCCACAAGGCGGCCATCGACGACTTTATCAGCCGCTGCGAGCGGGAATTGGAGAGACGGTCATGATCGACATCATCAAAGCGGACGGAAGGGCGGAACAGCAGAAGATCGCCGCCATGCGGGCCCGGGCGGCCCAGGTGGGGGCCGACATCCAGCTGGCAGTCTCCGCCATCCTGGAAAACGTCCGGACCGGGGGGCTGGAGGCAGTGCGCCGTTACTCCCGGGAATTTGACCACAAGGAGCCCTACGAGCTCACCCAGGCGGACCTGGAGGCAGCTTATGATCGCTGTCCTGGGGAACTCATCGCGGCCTTGGAACACGCGGCGGCCAACATCCGGGACTACAACGAAAGGCTGCTGGTAAAGAGCCGGGAGTGGATCTCCCCCGACGGGGGCGTGGTGGGGCGGCTGGTCCGGGGGCTGGACCGGGTTGGGATCTATGTCCCCGGCGGCACGGCGGCCTACCCCAGCAGCGTGCTCATGAACGCCGTCCCCGCCAGGGTGGCGGGGGTGGGGGAGATCGTCATGGTGACGCCCCCCACCGAGAACCTGAGCGACGCCGTCCTGGCCGCCGCGAAGATCGCCGGGGTGGACCGCTGCATCGCCGTGGGCGGGGCCCAGGCGGTGGCCGCCCTCACCTACGGCGCGGACTTCATCCCCAAAGTGGATAAGCTGGTGGGGCCGGGCAACGCCTTTGTGGCCGCCGCCAAGCGCATGGCCTACGGTGAGCTGGACATCGACATGATGGCCGGGCCCTCCGAGGTACTGGTCATTGCCGACGGCTCCGCCGACCCCAAATTTGTGGCCGCCGACCTGCTGAGTCAGGCCGAGCATGACTGTCTGGCCTCCGCCGTGCTGCTCACCGACTCTATGGCGCTGGCCCAGGCGGTGGATGCCGAGATCGTCCGCCAGACAGGCTATCTGAGCCGCTCTGAGATCATGGAGGCATCCCTTCGGGATTTCGGCTGCGCCATCGTCTGCAAAAGTCTGGACAACTGCGCCGCCCTGGCCAATGAGATCGCGCCGGAGCACCTGGAGATCGTCACCGCCGCCCCCCGGGCCCTGCTGCCCCAGATCCGGAATGCCGGGGCCGTCTTTTTGGGGAGCTGGTCTCCGGAGCCGCTGGGGGACTACCTGGCCGGACCCGACCATGTGCTGCCCACCAGCGGCACCGCCCGGTTCTTCTCCCCCCTGAGCGTGGACAGCTTCCTCAAGACCATGAGCGTCATTGAATATGACCGGGCCAGCCTGGCCCCCATCAAGGACCGGATCATCGCCCTGGCCGAGGCGGAAAGGCTCACCGCCCACGCCAATTCCATCCGGGTGCGGTTTGAAGAGGAGGGAATCTGATGAAAGTTCCTGTGTACCAAAAAGGAGAGGGGCCGATCCGGGCCTATGGCATCCAGCGCAAGACCAAAGAGACCGACGTCCGGCTCTCCCTGGCCCTGGAGGGCGGTGAGATCGCGGTCTCCACCGGCATCGGCTTTTTCGACCATATGCTCACCGCCTTTGCCTTTTACGGCGGCCTGGGGCTGGAGGTCGAGGCCAAGGGCGACCTGGAGGTGGACGGACACCACACCGTGGAGGATGTGGGCATCGTGCTGGGGCAGGCGCTGAGCCGGACCCTGGGGGACGGGAAGGGCATCCGACGCTTTGCCTCCGCCTATATCCCCATGGATGAGGCCCTGTGCTTCACCGCAGTGGACTTCTCCAACCGACCCTTCCTGGTCTTTGACGCCCACATGCCCCAGCCCATGATCGGAAGCTATGATACCTGCCTCACCGAGGAGTTCCTGCGGGCCTTCGCGGTGAACAGTGGTCTGACCCTGCACATGAAGTGTCTCTACGGGAAAAACGCCCACCACATCACCGAGGCCCTCTTCAAATCCCTGGGCGCGGCGGTGAAGGAGGCGGTGGTTGTCACCGGAGACAAGGTCACCTCCACCAAGGGGGTGCTCTGATGGGCTACACCGCCATCGTGGATTACGGCGTAGGCAATTTGAAGAGCATCGCCAATGCCATGGCCTACCTGGGGCTGGAGAGCCGGGTCACCGGCGACGCCGGGGCGCTGGAGCGGGCCGATGCCGTCATCCTGCCCGGCGTGGGGGCCTTTCCCGATGCGGCGGAGCGGCTGCGGGAGACGGGGCTGGACCGGTCCATCCTGGCCCAGGCGGAAAAGAAGCCCGTCCTGGGCATCTGTCTGGGAATGCAGCTCCTCTTTGAACTGGGGGAGGAGGTCAGACCCTGCGCCGGTCTGGGGCTGGTGGGCGGCAGCGTGAAAAAGATCGAGACCCCCTGCAAGCTGCCCCACATCGGCTGGAACAGCCTGACCTTTCCCAATCCGTCGCCCCTCTTTGCCGGGGTGGAGGAGGGGAGCTATGTCTACTTCGTCCACTCCTTCTGCGCCGCAGCGGCCAACCCCGACCACGTCATCGCCCGAACCGACTACGGCGCGCCGGTGACTGCCGCGGTGGGGAAGGGGAATGTATACGGCTGCCAGTTCCACCCTGAGAAAAGCGGCGAGGTGGGCTTGCAGATCTTACGAAATTTTGGAGGGCTGAACCGATGATCCTGCTGCCTGCCATCGACATGAAAGACGGCCGCTGTGTCCGTCTGAAAAAAGGGGATTTTGACACGGTCCACCAGGTGGCGAACAACGCCCTGGAGACCGCTCGCCGCTTCGCAGACGCCGGCGCGGTCTGGGTCCACATGGTGGACCTGGACGGCGCCCGGGACGGCGTGCGGAAAAATTTCCCCTTCCTCTATGAGGTCATCCAGCAGTCCGGCTTGAAGGTGGAGCTGGGGGGCGGCATCAAGACCGTCCCCGACCTCATCACCGTGGTGGAGTCCGGCGTGGCCCGGGCGGTCATCGGCTCCGCCGCTGTCACCCACCCGGAGGTGGTCTCCTACGCTCTGAACCAGTGGGGCCCGGATCGGGTGGCGGTGGGCATCGACTGCCTGGGCGGCAAGGTCCGAACCGCCGGCTGGGAGGAAGACGCCGGGCTGGACGCCGTGGCCTTTGCCAAACAGATGGAGGATCTGGGGGTGAAGACCATCGTCTACACCGATATCGCCGCCGACGGCATGCTCTCCGGGCCCTCCTATGACCAGCTCGCCGCCCTCCAGCGGGCGGTGGACTGCCGGATCGTGGCCTCCGGGGGAGTGACCACTTTGGATGACGTCAAACGCCTGCGGGATATGGGCCTCTATGGGGCCATCATCGGAAAGGCATACTACGCCGGGACCTTGGACCTGGCCCAGGCCGTAAAGGAGGCGGGGGAACAGTGTTAGCCAAACGCATCATCCCCTGTCTGGACGTCCGGGATGGCCGGGTGGTCAAGGGGGTCAATTTTGTCAATATCCGGGACGCCGGCGACCCGGTGGAGCTGGCCAAATACTATTCTGACCAGGGGGCGGACGAGATCGTCTTTCTGGACATCACCGCCACCAGCGACGCCCGGGACACCGTGGCCGACGTGGTGGAGCGCACCGCTTCCCAGGTCTTCGTCCCCCTCACTGTGGGGGGCGGCATCCGCACTCTGGAGGATTTCCGACGGCTGCTGCGGGCGGGGGCGGACAAGATATCGGTCAACTCCGCCGCCGTGGCCCGCCCGGCCCTCCTCTCCGAGGCGGCGGAGCGGTTTGGTTCCCAGTGTGTGGTGCTGGCGGTGGATGCCCGCGCCTGGGAGGGCGGCGGCTGGGAGGTGGTGGTCCACGGCGGGCGGAAGCCCACCGGTCTGGACCTCATTGAGTGGGTGAAGCGAGGGGAGGCCCTGGGGGCGGGGGAGATCCTCCTCACCTCCATGGACGCCGACGGCACCAGGGCCGGCTTCGACCTGGCCATGACAAAGGCCGTCACCGACGCCGTGTCCATCCCCGTCATCGCCTCCGGGGGCTGCGGCTCCCTGGACCATTTCGCGGAGGTGTTTGAAGAGACCGGCTGCGACGCCGCCCTGGCGGCCTCCCTGTTCCACTTCGGGGAGCTGACCGTGCCCCAGGTGAAGGATTATCTCCGGGAGCGGAGCATCCCGGTGCGCTGAGGGGGGAAGACCATGCTGGACGATTTGATGAAGCTGGCTGCCGGCCTGGGGGACGCGGCCACGGAGCTGTTCAAGGACGGGGACCGGGGGCGGAAGCCCGGCGCGGTCCGGCCTCCTGCGACGAAGCCGGCCCGACCCTCCCGAACAGCCGGGAAAGCGGCGGCCCGAGCTGTGCCCCGGGACCATACGGTGGGCAGGACCACGGCCAGACGGGAGAAGCGGGGGGAGGACCCCTGGGACTGGAAGGAGGAAAAGCCCTCATGGGAGGGCTGAGCCATGCAGAACTTTGATTTGGACCGACTGTTTCAAAAGGACGCCCTGATCCCCGTCATCATCCAGGACGCGGCGTGCAAAGACGTGCTCATGCTGGGTTTTACCAACAAGGAGGCGGTGGAGCTGACCCTAAAGACCGGGACGGCTTGGTTCTGGTCCCGGAGCCGGCAGAAGCTGTGGAACAAGGGGGGGACCTCGGGCAACTTCCTCCATGTGGAGCGGGTGGTCACGGACTGTGATACCGACACCCTTCTCTACCTGTGCCGCCCCGACGGCCCCACCTGCCACACCGGTGCGCGCAGCTGTTTTTTTCATGAGATCCCCATGAACAGAGAGGAGAATGTGCCATGAACGATACCCTGGCCGAGCTCTACCGGGTGGTGCTGGACCGGAAGGCCCACCCCCAGGAGGGCTCCTACACCTGTTACCTCTTCGACAAGGGGCTGGACAAAATCCTCAAGAAGGTGGGCGAGGAGTGCAGTGAGACCATCATCGCTGCCAAGAATGGCGTAGAGAGCGACACTGTGGGGGAGATTTCCGATCTCCTCTACCATCTGACGGTGATGATGGTCCAGCAGGGCATCCCCCTGGAGGCGGTGATGGCCGAGCTGGACGCGCGCAGCCAGAAAATCGGAAATCTGAAGCAGTTCCACCAGAGCGACCACAATACATAATGAGCAAAAAGAAGCACCGGACGGTAAAATGAACTGAACCAGTAAAAACGGACAGTGACAAAATACCCCCTGATGTAGGAAAATAGACTACATCAGGGGGTATTGTTATGAGGAAACGAAATTACACACAGGTTCAGGGACTGCTGCCGGAAATCAAAGTCATGCTGTCAGAGGTGAAAACGCAGCGGGAAGTGGCAGAGCACTTTGGGTTTCAGGATAAGTATGTAGAAAAGCAACTGCTGATACGGGAGCGCAGGAAAGAACGAATGCTGGAGGCAGGGATCGTACCACGCCCCAAGGG
>NZ_JAPFEA010000139.1 GCF_026169115.1 Intestinimonas sp.
CAACTGCATCATGCGGTATTAGCAGCTGTTTCCAACTGTTATTCCCCACTCCAAGGCAGGTTACTCACGCGTTACTCACCCGTCCGCCACTAAGTAAGTCAATCCGTTGTCCGAAAACTCCGTCATGAGCACTCCGTTCGACTTGCATGTGTTAAGCACGCCGCCAGCGTTCATCCTGAGCCAGGATCAAACTCTCAATAAAATGGTATCTAAACACCGAAGTGCTTAAATCATCTTATTGAAGCCTAATTCATAGCTTCAAAGAAATCCGTCAAGAGCCTTTCAAGTCACTCGACTAGAAAGGACTTCTGTCCTTTTCTGGTGCTTCGTGTTTCTTTCTTCACGTTGTTTAATTTACAAGGTGCACGCCGCTTTGCAGCGGGCTTTCATTTTACCACACTCAGTGATGTTTGTCAAGCACTTTTTTCAACTTTTTTCAAAGTTTTCGAAGCGCTCGGCTCGTTTGCGTCTTACGCGAACTCTGTTATCTTACCAGATCTTCAAGCTCTTGTCAAGAACTTTTTCGAGGTTTTCCGATTCTCTCGTGACTCTCGATGTCGTCCTCTCTGACGCGAACTCGTTTATTCTAGCAGGCTCGCAAGAGTTTGTCAAGCACTTTTTTCAGAGCTCAGAGATTTTCTTCTCCTCATCGTTCTGCCTTCGTGCCTCTCGCAAGGCGCTCAGTTAATATACCAAATCATTCCCACATTGTCAACACCTTTTTGCATTTTTCTTATTTTTTCTTTTCCAGCCCTTTTCCTTCCCTTTACCAACGGACCCTTTCCCCTGACTTGCAGGTGTGGGCGGATTGTGTTACTCTTAATATTATATGAAAGACGAGGGAGGTTTTCCCATGCCCATTAAGATCGCCGACTCCCTTCCCGCCCGCGCCACACTGGAAGGCGAGAACATCTTTGTCATGACAGAATATCGGGCCATGCACCAGGACATCCGCCCGCTGAACGTCCTGATCCTGAATCTGATGCCCACTAAGATTGTCACTGAGACCCAGATCCTGCGCAAGCTCTCCAATACGCCCCTCCAGGTCGCGGTAGAACTGCTGCGCACCTCCAGCTATCAGTCTCATAACACTGACGAGGATCACCTGGCTTCCTTTTATACTACCTTTGACCAGATCCGTGACCGGCGGTATGACGGTATGATAATCACCGGGGCCCCGGTGGAAAATCTGGACTTTGACCAGGTGGATTACTGGGATGAGCTGTGTGAGATCATGGAGTGGTCCAAAACCCACGTTCACTCCACCCTCCATATCTGCTGGGGCGCCCAGGCAGGACTCTACTATCATTATGGGATCGAAAAGCGTTCCCTGCCGGAAAAGCTCTTTGGCGTCTTTGACCACCGGGTCCTCAAACCCAGCTCTCCCCTGTTCCGTGGTTTTGATGACGTCTTCCAGGCCCCCCACTCCCGCTACACGGAGGTCTACGAGAGCGATATCCGCTCCACTCCCGGTCTGGAGCTGCTCTCCGTCTCCGGCGATGCCGGCGTTTTCGCAGTAAAGAGCGAGGACTCCCGCCAGTTCTTTATCACCGGCCACCCGGAATATGACCCTGATACCCTCTCCCGGGAATATTTCCGGGACGTGGAAAAGGGCCTTTCCATCCATGTCCCCCACCATTATTTCCCCAACAACGACCCGTCGCGCCCCCCCATCGTCCGTTGGAGGAGCGCCGGTCAGCTGCTCTATACAAACTGGCTCAATTACTATGTCTATCAGACTACTCCCTATGACATCTCAGAAGTACGCTGAGCCAACTGCATCTGTCCGCCTGAGCATGTCGCAACAGAGCTTTCGAGTGTGAGCGTATTCCGCTTTGGGTGTGAAAAAGTCGGAGCAAGCGATACAAAGCTTGCTCCGACGTGGTGCGCCTGAAGGGACTCGAACCCACACGCATCGCTGCACGAGAACCTAAATCTCGCATGTCTACCAATTCCATCACAGGCGCATATTTAGTTGTAAAGATTGCAGGCACCAGAAAGGGAGTGGTAACTCTGTCACTGTGGTGACAGCACCCAAACCCTCCCAATCTACCAATTCCACCATACCCGCATATGGGAAGGCAAGCACGCTTCTCCGGTGTGACAGGCCGGAGTGCCACTGTGCTGCACTTCTGTAATATAAGATGTATTTTACCATCCGACGATAAAAAAGTCAATTGCGCCCTGGTGCGGAACGTGGTATCATGGAGATGTTAATGCCGCGTCACGCCAGCCAAGCATGGCGGACGCATGGGAGGGATACCATGAATCGCACGCCAAAGGTCGCCGCCGTCCAGGATCTGTCCGGTCTGGGCCGCTGCTCCCTCTCGGTGATCCTGCCGGTCCTCTCTGTCATGGGTACTCAATGCTGTCCTCTGCCCACGGCGGTCCTTTCTGCCCACACCGCCTTTCCCGCCCCGGAGGCCGCCGCATTCCAGGACCTCACCGGCGCCATGGAGCAAACTCTGGACCACTGGGAAGCCCTTCATGTCACCTTTGACGCCATCTATTCCGGCTTCCTCGGCTCCTTGCAGCAGATCGCACTCCTGCGCCGTCTTATCCAACAGTTTCGTCAGAAGGAGACCCTGGTCCTCATTGATCCCGTCATGGGAGATCACGGCCGGGTCTACCGCACCTATACCCAAGAGATGTGCGAGCAGACAGCCCTGCTGGCCGCCGAGGCCGATCTCATCACCCCCAATCTTACAGAAGCCGCTCTTCTGCTGGGGGAGCCCTTTGATCGCATCCCCACCACGCAGGCCGGGATCGAAGCGTGGCTCCAGAGGCTTTCTCTGGATGGAAAGCGTTCCGTGGTCATCACCGGCGTGAGTCTGGCCCCCAAGACCCTGGGCGCCGGGTGCCTGGACGGCGCCAGCGGGAAGATCCGCTTCGCCATGGCCAGACAGGAACCAGGGCAATTTTTTGGCACCGGGGACCTCTTTGCCGCCGTGCTGCTGGGCAGTCTTCTCCGTGGCGAGGCCCTGTCTGAAGCCACCGCCCGAGCGGTAGACTTCATCCAAAAGGCCGTGGCCCGGACCCTGACCGCCGGCACCCCCATGCTGGAGGGCGTACAATTCGAGCCGCTCCTCCAGGAGCTGGTCTGAACGACACCGGGACAGACTGGATCGCCTCCGAACATTTGTTTCCAGTTATCTAGGAATATGAAAGCTCAAAAGGAGAGACGCCGCACAAGCGGCGTCTCTCCTTTTGAGCTTTCAGCAAACGATTTTCTATGATCCACACCCGCAACCACGTCACTCCGCCGCTGCCAGCAGCTGACGGGTATAGGGGTGCTGTGGGTGGGCAAAGAGCTCATCCACCGTGTTCTCCTCCACGATATGTCCCTTCTTCATCACAATGACCCGGCTGCAGATCTGGTAGACCACATTGAGGTCGTGGCTGATGAAGAGATAGCTCAGGTCATACTCCTTTTTGAGGTCCACCAAGAGCTGGAGGATCTGGGCCTGGATGGTGACGTCCAGGGCGCTCACCGGCTCGTCGGCCAGGATGAGCTTCGGGTGGGTGATGACGGCGCTGGCGATGGAGATACGCTGTCGCTGGCCGCCGGAGAGCTCCCAGGGGCGGCGCTGGGCAAATTCCGGCCCCAGGCCGATCTTCACCAGCATCTCCTCCACCGCCGCCCGGCGCTGTTCAGCGGTCAGGCCGCCGGTTACCCGGAGGGGCTCTTCCAAAATCCAACCCACGGTGTGGGCAGGATTGAGACTGCTGAAAGGGTCCTGAAAGACCATCTGAGGACGCCGGGACCGGTGGATGATCTCTCCGTCACAGGTCCCTCCATAGTCCCCCAGCATGCCCAGGATGGCCCGGGAGAGGGTGGTCTTGCCGCAGCCGGACTCTCCCACCAGCCCCAGGATCTCCCCCTGCGCGATGTGGAAGCTCACGTCATGGAGGACCTGCTTCCGGGCGCTTTTCCGCCCGAGGAGCGCGGGACCCCCGCCGTAATAGCTGTTGAGATGGCGCACCTCCAGCACCGGTTCTGTCTCCATGCTGCGGACCTCCTCTCTTATATCAGTTTCCGTTCCCGGGTGGGGATGGCCGCAATGAGCCGCCTGGTATAGTCCATTTCAGGGGCGTGGAAGATGTCCTCCACCCGTCCCTCCTCCACCAGACGCCCGCCCTGCATGACGATGACCCGCTCGCACAGCTTGCGGACCACATGGAGGTCATGGCTGATAAAGAGGATGGCCGTCCCCTGTTCCCGGTTGAGCTTGCGCAGCAGCGCCAGAATCTGGGCCTGGATGGTGACGTCCAGAGCGGTGGTGGGCTCATCGGCCAGCAGCAGCTTGGGCTGGGAGACAATGGCCGCCGCGATCATCACCCGTTGGAGCATGCCGCCGGAGAGCTCATGGGGATATTTCCCATAGAGCTCCTCCGGCTCCGGGAGCTCCGCCTGGGCCATGGCCTCCAGGGCCCGTGCCCGGCGCTCCCGCGGGGTGAGCCTGGTGTGGAGGAGCAGGCTCTCCTCCACCTGGGGCCCGATGCGCATGAGGGGGTCCAGGCTGGTCATGGGCTCCTGAAAAACCACCGAAAGGTCGCTCCCCTGGATCTGGCGCAGTTCATCCTCCCCACACTGGAGAAGTTCCCTACCGGCCAGGGAGATGCTCCCCCGGACCTCCACCTGCCGCCAGGGCAGCAGGCCGCTGATGCTCATGGCGGTGACGGTCTTTCCGCTGCCCGACTCCCCCACCAGGCCCAGGATCTCCCCCTCGTTCAGGCAGAATGAGACCCCGTCCACGGCGCAGCGGCCGGTCTTGTCCCGGAGGAAGCGGACATGCAGGTCATCGACACACAAAAGCCTTCCCATGGTCACACCTCCTGATCCCGCTGGGCCCGGCGCTGGAGCCCCTCGCTGAGGAGGCTGAAACCCAGGATGAGCAGGGCGATGGCGCCGCCCACGCTGAGGGCATACCAGGGGGCGCTGCCCAGATAGGTCTGGCTGTCGCTGAGCATGGAGCCCAGGCTGGCATAGGGCGGCTGGATGCCAATGCCCAGAAAGCTCATGCTGGCCTCGCTGAGGATGGCGTTGTTGAAGCCGATGGTGACGGCGCTCAGCAGCACCGGCATGGTGTTGGGCAGGATGTGGGAGAACAGGATGCGCACCTTCCCCACCCCCACAAGCCGGGCGGAGCGGATATAGTTGAGGTCCCGGCACCGGGCAAACTCCCCCCGGACGATGCGGGCGAAGCTGGGGATAAAAAGGACGCCCAGGGCGAAGATCACATTATAGGTGCCCTGCCCGATGATGCTCACCACCACCAGGGCCAGCAGAATGCTTGGGAAGGCGGTGATGGAGTCGCACACCCGGGTGAGGATCACATCGGCGGGGCCGCCGAAGTAGCCGCACAGGCTGCCGATGAGGATCCCGAACACACACCCGATGGCCACCACACACACGGCAATGAAGAAGGAGGTGCCTGCGCCGCTGAGGACCCGGCTGAAAATATCCCGGCCAAAGTTGTCGGTCCCCAGCAAATGGAGGAGGGAGGGCCCCTGGTTCTTGGCGGCGGCATCCATGGCGGTGGGACCGTAGGGGGTCCAGACGTAGCCCACCAGGATCAGGGCCACCATGACCCCGCTGATGGCGCCGCCGATATAGAGCAAAGGATTTCCTTTTTCTTTCATCGTTAATTGGACCTCCTCAGCGCAGTCTGAGCCGGGGATCTACCAGCTGGTAGAGAAGGTCGGCCACAAAGTTTACCAGAACGATCCAGGCGGCCATGATGACCACGATGGCCTGGACCACAGGGAAGTCCCGGTTGGAGATGCTGGCGAGCAGCAGACGTCCCACCCCGGGAATGGTGAAGACCTGCTCGATAATGATGGTGCCGGTCATGATCTCGGCGGCGGAGACCGCCAGGAAGGTGATGACCGGGATAAGGGCATTTTTGAGCACATGGCGGCGGAGGATGTTCCCCCGGTCTCCGCCCCGGCTGCGGGCGGTGCGGACATAGTCCTTGCCCGACTCCTGGAGGATGGCGCTGCGGAGCATTTTCACTGTCATGGCGATGCGGGGGATGGCGATGGACAGGGCGGGCAGGATGAGATAGCTGAGGAAGGCGCCCCAGTCCTGGGTGTAGGAGACAAAATCTCCGGGCGTGAAGACCTTGAGGACGATGCCGAAGAGGAAACAGGCCAGGATACCGATAAAAAAGGCGGGAACGCTCATGACCACCTGATCCACCGCCGTGACCAGGCCGTCCAGCCAGCCGCTGCGGACGCTGCCGGCCAGGATGCCCAGGGGGATGGAGAGGACGATGGTAACGGCAAAGGAGAGCAGCGTGAGGAGGAAGGTGATGGCCAGCTTCTCCCCCAGCATATCGGCCACCGGCATGTGGTAGCTGTAACTCATCCCCATGTCCCCCCGCAGGAAGCTGGTGAGCCAATCCCAGTACCGCACCGGAATGGGCCGGTCCAGCCCCAGCTCGGCCCGGAGCTCGGCCCTGGCCGCCTCGGTGGCCTCGGTGCCCAGGAGCTTGGTGGTGGGGTCGCCGGGGATGATCTGGAAGGCCAGGAAGGCGAGGAGAGAAACAATGAACAATGTAATAATGAGAGTGAGGAATTTTTTCGCGGCATATTTCATCTCCTCGCCTCCTTTCTGCCTTTCTGCGCCGTCTGGGGTCAGGCGGCGGCGTTAAAATAGAGCTTGGACATATCGATCACGTAGAGGGGATAGAACTCATACCCCTCCAGATCGGGGTGCATGGCCACAAAGTCGGCCATATCCTGGAGGTAGACGTTGGCCGCCGTGTCGCTGAGGAGCTTCAGGCACTCCTTATAGTGGGCGGTCTGCTCTGCGTCGTCCACGGTGGACTGAGCGGCGGCGTAAGCGGCATCATAATCAGCATTGTTGTAGTTAATCATGTTCTTGTCGTTGTCGCTCACCCACCGGGCCAGCATGCCGCTGGCGTTGAGGGTGCTGGAGTCGAAGCCCACCACGGTGGACTGGAAGTTCCGCCCGCCATAGACGTCGTTCACCCAGGTGTTCCAGTCCACCAGCTGGATCTCCGCCTTCACCCCCACAGCGGAGAGCTGCTCCACCAGCACGGTGGCGGTGTCCACATGGGGCTGGTAGTTGCTGGGCACGGTGATGGTGAAGGAGAAGCCGTCGGGATAGCCCGCCTCGGCCAGCAGCGCCTTGGCCTTCTCCACATCGTGGGGATAGGCGTCGGCCAGGCTGGCGTCAAAGTACTTGGCGAAGGCGGGGTACATGGAGGAGCCCACCCTGGTGCCGTGGCCCTCGGCGGTGAGGGAGAGCATGGCGTCCACATCCACCGCGTAGCACAGGGCCTGGCGGACCTTCTCGTTGTTGAAGGGCTCCACGGCGTTGTTGAGGTAGAGGGCCTGCACCAGGTTCATGGTCCCCTCCAGCACCTGATAGCCGTTGCT
This sequence comes from Intestinimonas sp., assembly GCF_026169115.1. Classification (GTDB taxonomy): domain Bacteria; phylum Bacillota; class Clostridia; order Oscillospirales; family Oscillospiraceae; genus Intestinimonas. The sequence goes on from NZ_JAPFEA010000139.1 coordinate 7,408, forward strand.
CAGGTTGTTCACCTGGTCGATGGTCAGGTGGGCCACCAGATCCAGCGCGCCGGAGTCCAGCGCGGTGAAGAGGGCCGTGCCGTCTTCGTAGATCTTGTAGGTCACCTTGTCCAGGTGGGCGGGCTCCCCGTAGTACTCCCCGTGCTTTTCCAGGATGATGTTCTCCTGGACGCTGCGGGAGACGAACTTGAAGGGGCCGGTGCCCACGGGCTGGGTGACCTGCGCGTCGTAGCCGGCGGGGACGATGTATACGCTGGCCACATAGCTGAGGAAATCGCTGTTCGGGGCGCTCAGGACCATGGTGATGACATTTCCGTCCACCGTCATGCTGGTGACAGCAGAAAGCGCCTCCACCACGGCGGAAGTCACCGAGGTAGCGGCGCAGGTCTCAAAGGAATAGAGCACGTCTTCGGGGGTACATACAGCGCCGTTATGGAAGACCACGTTGTCACGCAGGGTGAACGCGTAGGTCAGACCATCCTCCGAAATGGAGACGTCGGAGGCGACGGCGTTGACGTAATTCCCGCTGGAATCGGGCTTTACCAGCCCTTCAAAGACGTTGAACATGACCTCTCTAGTTCCTGCGGCCGTCATCTGATACGGGTCAAGACTATCATCCAGGTCCTGGGCGATCCCCACGTTGAGTTCATTGGCGTGGGGCGCCCCGGAAGAAGGCGTAGTTTCGTCGCTGGGGGCGGGTGTCTGAGTCGTTGCTCCTCCGCATGCGCTGAGTGAACACGCCAGGGCAGCCGCCGCCAGGAAAACTGCAAGAATCCGTTTTTTCATTGCCCATTCTCCTTCCGCTGTCCGATGGGACAGCGTTACAACAAAATAACTTCTTCTCCCATTATTAAATTGTCGCGCTCTATTGTAGTGCATCCCGTCGGAAATTACAAGGGTCCAAACGATTTTTTTGCCGCCCGGCCCTCTCTTTTTGTATAATCTACACTTGTCCTTTATCTTGACGCTTGTAGATTATTGGCGTATGATATGTCCAGAAGATGGCCGGACGGTACGTGGTCCGGTCTCAGCGATCGGAGGTAATTTTATGATGCACCCGGCAGACGAGGGGCTGGACCTGCGGCAGCGCCGCACCCGGCAGGCCCTGGTAAAGGCTCTGGGGGAGCTGATGCTGGAGCGGCCCTTCCAGAACCTTTCCGTCACCGATATCTGTCAGCGGGCCATGGTCCACCGCACTACTTTTTACGCCCATTTCAGCGACAAGCAGGAGCTGCTGCGCTATCTGCTGCTGGGGCTGGAGCGGGAGTGCGTGGAGACCTGTCTGCCCCGGGACTGGCCGGGGAGCGCCCGGGACTATTTTCTCTCTGCCGCCCGGAATATCCTGGATTTCTTCCTGGCCAGGCGGACCCTCTACCAGGCCTGCCACCAGAGCGGCGCCGACGCCGACGCCCATGTGCTGGAGGACAAGGCGGCTGAGGACCTGAGCCGTCTGCTCTCCCACCCCAGGTTCCAGGCCGTAGCCCCCGGCTGCGACAGCGCCATCACCGCCCGGTTTTATGCCGGGGCCATGTTCTCGCTGCTCCGCTGGTGGCTGAACAGCGACGACCCCGTCCCTGTGGAGCGCCTCCTCTTCCATCTGGATCGCTTCATACCCGCCCTTTGAGTCAGGAGGTCAGCCTATGGACCAGGAAAAACACACCGAAACCCTTATGACCAAGCTCTCGCGCTTTATCGTAGACAAGCGGAAAGCCTTCTACCTCGTCTTTCTGGCGGCCTTTTTGTTCTGCGCCGCCTCCATTGACAAGGTGGAGGTCAACAACGACATCACCTCTTACCTGCCGGAGGACACCGAGACCCGCCGGGGCCTGACCCTCATGGACGAGGAGTTCATCACCCTGGGGGCCGCCGATATCATGGTCTCCAACATCCCGCTGGATACCGCCTGGGACCTCTCCCGAAAGCTGGAGGTCCTGCCCGGCATCTCCGGCGTCGACTTTGACGAGACCGACGACCACTACCACGACTCGGCCGCCCTTTTCTCCATCTCCTTTGACGCCCCGGAGGACGACCCGGAGGCCGTCGCCGCCCTTCAGGCCGCACAGAACGCCCTGGAGGGTTATGACGTCTATGTCTCCACCCAGGTGGGCCGGGACGACTCCGCCAACCTCCAGAAGGAGATGACGGTCATCCTGCTCATCGCCGCGGTGGTCATCGTCGTGGTCCTCCTCTTCACCTCCAAAAGCTACATGGAGGTGCCCGTCTACCTCATCGTGTTCGCCGCCGCCGCCGTGCTCAATATGGGCACCAACTTCATCTTCGGCACCATCTCCTTCATCACCAACTCCATCGCCGTGGTGCTCCAGCTGGCCCTGGCCATCGACTACGCCATCATCTTCTGCCACCGGTACATGGAGGAGCTGGACAACGGCCTAGCCCCCCGGGAGGCCGACATCGCCGCCCTGAGCAAGGCCATCGTGGAGATCTCCTCCTCCAGCCTCACCACCATCTCGGGTCTGGTGGCCCTCATGCTCATGCAGCTGCGCATCGGCTTCGACATGGGCATCGTCCTGGCCAAGGGCATTGTGTGCAGCATGCTGTGCGTGTTCCTGCTCATGCCCGGGCTCCTCATGCTCTTCAGCCAGCCCATCGAGCGCACCCGCCACAAAAATCTGGTCCCCAGCATCGACTTCTGGGGCCGCGGGGTACTGAAGCTGCGCTACATCCTGCCCCCCGTCTTCCTGGTGGTCCTGGCGGCCTGCGCCATCCTCTCCAGCAAGTGTGAATACGTCTTCGACACCAATGACGCAGATTTTGACAACAAGCCCGCCTGGCGCATCGCCGACGAGAAGGTCACCGATACCTTTGGCAAAAAGAACACCATCGCCGTGCTGGTGCCCCGGGGCGACTACGAAAAGGAAAAGACCGTCCTCCGTCAGGTGGAGGCCCTGGGGCCGGTCACCTCGGCCACCGGCCTTGCCAATGTGGAGGTGGAGGACGACTATGTGCTCACCGACGCCCTCACCCCCCGGCAGTTTTCGGAGCTGGCCGGGGTGGACATCGAGCTCTGCCGCCTGCTCTATCAAGCCTATGGCCTGAGCGAGGAGGAGTACGGCGCCATCTTCCAGGACCCCGACGACTACGCCGTCCCCCTCATCGACGTCTTTGAGTTCCTGCTGGAGCAGAAGGACAAGGGCGTTGTGAACCTCACCGGCGAGCAGGAGGAGAAGGTGGAGGACCTCCGGGAGGAGCTGGACCTGGGCCTTGAGCAGCTCCGGGGCGAAAACTGGTCCCGCCTGGTCTTCGTGGCCGATATCCCCATCGAAGGGGAGGAGACCTACGCCCTTCTGGACCAGATCCGGGCCATCGCCCAGGCCCAGTACGGAGACGAGGTCATCCTGGTGGGCAACTCCACCAACGCCTTCGACTTGGCCAGCTCCTTCTCTGGCGACAACATGAAGATCAGCGTGCTCACCGCCCTCTTCGTCATGGTGATCCTCCTCTTCACCTTCAAGTCCGCCGGACTTCCCGTGCTGCTGGTGCTCACCATCCAGGGCTCCATCTGGATCAACTTCTCCGTCCCCGTGCTCACCGGCACCAACCTCTTCTTCCTGAGCTATCTGGTGGTCAGCTCCATCCAGATGGGCGCCACCATCGACTACGCCATCGTCATCACCAACCGCTACCTGGAGCTCAAGGGCGTCATGGACCGGAAGGACGCCATCGTGGCCGCCCTGAGCCAGAGCTTCCCCACCGTGCTCACCTCGGGCACCATCATGTCCGTGGCCGGCTTCCTCATCGGCGGCATCTCCACCGACGCCACCATCGGCTCTGTGGGCCTGACCTTGGGCCGGGGCACCGTCACCTCCATCTTCCTGGTGATGAGCGTGCTGCCCCAGCTGCTCCTGCTGGGCGACGCCCTCATCGAGCGCACCGCCATCACCCTCAACCGGGACCGGAAGCAGCGGTTCAACCAGGGGGCCATGCGTCTGGACGGCCACGTCCGCGGCCATGTGGCCGGCTTCGTGGACGGCGAATTCAAGGGGGTCATCCGCGGCAGCGTGGACGCCCTCATCGAAAGCAAATATCAGGAGCTGGAAGGCTCCAGCCAGGAGGACGAGACATGAGAGCACTGAAACGATTTGCCGCCCTGCTGCTGGCCGGGCTCCTCCTCTCCGGGCAGGTCCTCCCCGCGCTGGCGGCCAGCCCGGACCTGGTCATTGAGGACCGGGAGGACTTCCTGGCCTTTGCCCGCAGCTGCACCAGCGACAGCTGGTCCCAGGGCCTCACCGTGTCCCTCGCCGCTGACATCGACCTGAGCGGCAGCGGCTTTACCCCCATCCCCATCTTCCAGGGCACCTTCCTGGGCAACGGCCACACCGTCCAGGGCTTCTCCCTCACCCAGAAGGGCTCCCGGATGGGCCTGTTCCGCACGCTGACCGAGACCGCCGTGGTGGAATCCCTGACCGTGGAAGGGGCCGTGGCCCCCGACGGCACCGCCTGCCTGGTGGGGCTGCTGGCCGGGGAAAACCTGGGGACCCTCCGGAGCTGCTACGCCAAGGGGGCCGCCACCGGCATCGAAACCTTGGGCGGTCTGGTGGGCCGCAACGGGGAGAGCGGCGTCATCGAGGGATGCAGCAGCACCGCCTCCGTCTCCGGCACCACCAGCGCCGGCGGCATCGCCGGCGAGAATCTGGGCCTCATCCGTACCTGCACCAATGCCGGTGAGATCGACACCGACGCCGACCAGGACCCGCCCACCAATGTGGGCGGCATCGCCGGGCTCTCCCGGGGGACCATCCAGGGCTGCCGCAACACCGGGCCGGTGGGATACCGCCACCTGGGCTACAACATCGGCGGCATTGCCGGACTTCACTCCGGCAGCCTGCTGGACTGCGTCAACACCGGCGAGGTCCAGGGCCGCAAGGATGTGGGCGGCATCGCCGGGCAGTTCGAGCCCGACACCCAGTTCACCTACGGCCCCTCTCCCCTGGACCGGCTCAACGACAGTCTGGCCGTTCTCTTTGACCACATGTCCGTCTTTGTCGACCAGGTCAACGACATCAGCGCCCGGGGCCTGGACGACGCCCAGGTCATCACCGACGCCCTGGGCGCGATCCAGGACCGCACCCATGACGCCGGCACGGAGGGGCATGAGGATTTCCGCGCCATGTCCGATACCCTCTACATTTATACGCAGGACATCGGCGACGCCCTGGACCGGCTCCGGGCCAGCTCCGACACCTTCCAGTCCCAGGCCAACGACGATCTGAACGACCTGCTGGACGAGACCGACCGCTTCCGCGGTGCCATGGACGACATGCTCTCCGGCGTGGACAGCGGCCTCACTCAGGCCATCGAGGCCCTGGCTGACAGCGCCGACGACATCCACCGGCAGGGGAACGTCATCCAGAACGCCCTCTCCCAGATGGACCAGGAACTGCGCGACCTCCACGACTACATCCGAGAGGTGACCGAGCTGGTGGCCGGTGGGGACTTTACCGGCGCGCTGTCGGTCCCCTTCCCCTCCCTGGACCCCAAGGGACACCTCAGCGACATCGGCGACGCCGCCTCCACCATCTCCCGGCTGCTGCGCGACCTCACCAGCCAGTGGAACGACATCAGCCAGGACACCTCTGACCGGCTGGCGGAGGCCAGAGACCAGGCCGATGAGGCCGCCGACGCCCTCTACGACGCCGCCGACCACCTGCTCACCCTCTCTGACCGTTTTTCCGGCCAGGTGTCCGACGAGCTGGACGACGTGAGCAACGGCGGCAGTCACATCCGTGACCTGCTCAAAGAATACACCGACACCTTGGGCGACAAGACCCAGGCCGCCGCCGACGACATTGACGCCCAGCTCACCATCATCCGGGACCAGGTGGACCAGATGACCCAGGCCGCCGGCACGGACAACGACGCCCTCCACGCCACCGCCGACCAGATCATCGGCTCTCTGGACCAGGTGCGCCAGGCCATTCATGACCTGGGCGAGAAGCCGGAGCTCACCGTCGCCGAGTTGGCCGAGGAGGTCGTCGAGGGCCCCGGCCTCATCCGGGGCTGCACCGTCGCCGCGTCGGTCTCAGGCGACTCCAATACCGGCGGCATCGTGGGCACCGTGGGCCTGGAGCTTGGGGGCGACCCGGAGGAGACCTCCACCCTGGAGGACATGGAGCTCCTCACTGACGTCACCGCCACCCTGCGCTCCGTGATCCGGGACTGCCGCTTTGACGGCGCCATCACTGCCCGGAACGACTGCGCCGGCGGCATCGCAGGCCGGTGTGAGACCGGCGCCATCCTGGACTGCATTGCCCGGGGCACCGTGGAGACCGGCACCGACTACGCCGGCGGCATCGCGGGCCGCACCCAGGGCGTCGTGACCCGGTGCGCCGCTCTTGTGGACCTCACCGGCGAAAGCTGGCTGGGCGGCATCACCGGCTTGGGCGGCGATCTCACCGACTGCCGGGCCATGGTGCGCTGCGACAGCGACGGCGAAGCCCTGGGCGCCATCACCGGAGAGAGCGACGGCGACCTCGCCGGCAACCGCTACCTGCTGGAGGACCTGCCCGGCCTGGACGGGGTGGACGTGGCCGGGGCCGCCCAGGGCCTGGACTTTGACGCCTTCGCCCAGCTGTCCGGTGTGCCTGCCGACTTCCTCACCTTCTCCTATACCTTCGTGGTGGATGGCCGGACGGTGGCCGAGCTGCCCTTCTCCTATGGGGACGATCTGGACTCCGCTCTGATCCCTGAGACGCCGGAAAAGGACGGTCAGTTCGGCGTCTGGCCTGACTTCCCCACCCAGGACCTCCGGCGGTCCATGGTGCTGGAGGCCGTTTTCACCGCCCCCGTCACCACCCTATCCTCCGGGGAAGACCTCCCAGTTCTGCTGGCCCAGGGCACCTTCGTCCCCGGCGCTATCCTGGACGTGGAGACCCTCCCCCTGCCCGACGAGGTCCCCGCCGGTTATGCCCCGGCGGCAGCCTATGCCTATTCCATCACCGGCTGCGAAGGCGGCACTGTCCTCCTGCGCCTCCGGACACAGGATGTGGACCGCCCCGCCGCCGCGCTCCTGACGGACGGCGTCTGGCAGCTGGCCGAGGTCCAGACCGACGGCAGCTATCTGGTGCTGGAGGCCCCCGCAGAGGGGCAGGTCCTCCTGCTGGACCACACCTCCCCCGGCGCACAGGGCTGGATTCTGGCCACCGGGGCGGGCGCAGCCGCCCTCTTTCTCCTTCTTCTTTTGAAGGGGCGCCGGCGAAAAAAACGAGCTCCCTGCGCGATCTCGTAAAGGCGCTTTACCGCAAGCGTCTGGTCATAAGGGCTGGGTCAACAACCTGGCCCTTATTGATTTTAGATCGGGATGCCCCGCTCACAGATGCGCCTCGGCCCCACACATTTTTTGCTCAAACAACGCCCCTTATTTTACCATTTATTCTTTTGTCGATTATTTCGATTCTTCAGTATTATTTCTTTGCTCTTTTAGGTCGATTGAAAAAATGAAGCCAGGTTTTCCTTTATTTTTGAGGATCCATTGGCTTCCCTCATCGCCAACCAGCCAAGCACGATGCTCTGACCAGCCCGGGACGCTTTGAAAAAAGGAGATTTTTGTATGGAAAAAACAGAACATACGGCGCATTCCCGTCACTCTGTGCGCACCTCGCTTTTACTGATGGTGGTTCCAACGGTATTTCTCTCTATGGCCATCCTGTCTCTGATGGGTTATTTCAGTGCAAGTCGTGTCCTCAAAACCGCGGCTGAAGATGAGATGTCCCTGTGTCTTTCCGTTGCATCGGAGTCTATTGAAAACTCTCTTTCCAACAATCGCATGGTGGCTGAGACCATGGCCAGGAGTGTGGAGGCCATCCACAATCAGGCTGTGACCACCCTCACGCCCACCGTGGGACCCGATGGCACAATGGGCGCCCCTTCCGGCGCCGAGTGGGAAGAATCCTCTTATGAAGATATTCTGACCGGCTTTATTGGCAGCAACGCCGAGACCTTTGGCGGTGGCATCTGGTTTGAGCCCCATGCCTACCGGGCCGATCAGCAATACTTTTCCCCCTATTGCATGCGCGAAAATGGCCATCCGGTTTATGTGGACAACTATTCTCTGGGAGACGGTATCTACTATACGGATCAGGATTGGTATACCAATGTAGTCAATACCTCCAAATCTTCCGTCTGGTCCGCCCCCTACTATGATTCGTTTGCTCAGATCTCCATGGTAACCTCCTCCGCCCCCATCTATGATGCGTCCGGTCGCTTCATCGGCGTAGCTACGACAGACATTGATCTCACTCAAATGCAGCAGATGATTCTCTCTTTGGATGTAGTTGCAGACGGCCGCGCTTTCCTTTTGGATGGTTCCGGCGTATATATCGCTGATGAGGATAGCGCCAAGCTGCTCAGCGCCAACATTCTTTCCGAGGAGAACCCCTCTCTGGCCCAGTTGGGAAACCAGATTCTGACTGAAAAAGAGGGCACTGGCAGCTATACAGAGAACGGAGAGACCTATCTGGCCTGGTTCCGTCAAATTCCGGAAAGCGGCTGGTATATCGTCACCACAGCTTCTGAGCAGGCGCTGATGTCCAGCGCCCGCTCACTGGGGGCCACCCTAGCCATCTTGAGCATCGCTTTCTCCATTATTCTCTTCCTCATTCTCTTCCTCTTCCTTCAAAAGGGCATCGTCCGGCACCTCAACCGCTTATCCACCACTGCGCAGCAGATCGCCAACGGAGATTTCTCCATCTCTACCGATCCCCATGCCAGACATGAATTCGGGGTAATCAATACCGCCCTGGAGGAGATGGTAGCCCGGTTGAGTCTGTACGTCGACTATATCTCCGAAGTCACCCATGCCCTCCAAGAAATGTCCGCTGGCAACTTTGTCTTTGATCTGCGGCATGACTACACGGGTGAATTTGCTGCCTTGAAGGACGGCCTTCTTTCCACAAGAGACCATCTCTCCAATACCATGAGCACCATTTCCGTAGCCGCAGAGCAGGTGGATGCCGGTTCCAATCAGGTAGCCGTCGGCGCCCAGTCCCAGGCCCAGGGAGCCACAGAGCAGACCTCCGGTATTCAGGCATTGGCTTCCATGATGTCCGAGCTCGAGCTTGATGTGGATACCAACACCCAGAATACCGATGAGGCAAACGCCCAGCTCCGCGAGGTCATTTTGGAGGTGGAGAACGGTGACCGAAAAATGTCCGAAATGCTCTCCGCCATGGATGAGATCAACGCCGCCTCTCAGGAGATCGGTCAGATCGTGAAAAATATCGAGGACATCGCCTTCCAGACCAATATCCTGGCTCTCAACGCCGCCGTAGAGGCCGCCAGGGCCGGTAACGCCGGAAAAGGCTTCGCAGTGGTGGCAGACGAGGTCCGCAATCTGGCCAACAAAACCTCCGAGTCCTCCGGTGAAACCGCACAGCTCATCTCCAAAGCCTTGGCCGCTGTTCATAACGGCAAGAAGATCGTGGATGAGACTGCGGAATCCTTCCGTTTGGTGACAGATGGCATCTCTCAGGTTGCGGCCCGCACACAAGGCATTGCCGAGCACTCTGCCCGTCAAAAAGAGGCCATCCGTCAGGCTACGGAAGGTGTGAACGAGATTTCCAATGTGATCCAGGCCAGCGCTGCCACTGCGGAAGAAAGTGCAGCCGCCAGTGAAGAGCTCTCCAGCCAGGCCCATCTGCTCAAGGAGCTGGTTGGTAAATTCCAGCTTTATCCCGAGCAGGAAGAGTGATTGCTGAAAAAGGAGTCCCCGCAGAACGTTCTGCGGGGACTCCTTTTTCAGCTGATGGATCATATTTTCCCTTCAGTCCAGCGTCTGGACGCAGGCGCCCAGGACACCGTCGCCGATGTAGACGCTCAAGGTGCTGTCGATCTCGCCCTCCCAGATGTGGTCGTAGTTGGGGAGGGCCGCCTTCAGCTTCTCCCGCAGCTCCTCCATCTCCGCCGGCGCGCCGCCGTTGGCCACCGCCAGATTGTACCGCTTGTGGCTGCCGCAGGCTTTCACCGTCAGATCCACCAGCTTGTCCATGACCTGCTTCCGGCCCCGGACCTTGGCGACGGACTGGAGCTGGCCGTCGGCTGCGAAGGTGATAAGGGGCTTGATCTGGAGCATAGTGCCCGCCATGGCCGCCACCTTGCCGATGCGTCCGCCCTTCTGGAGGTATTCCAGCGTGTCCACCGAGAAGAAGGGGTGGGACCCCTTGATGAGCTGGGGCACCCGCTTGTGGGTGAGCTCCCGCCAGGAGGCCCCCCCGCGCAGGTCCTCTGCCAGCTGCAGCATGGTGACGCCGGTGCCCAGGGAGCCGCTCACCGAGTCATAGACCTTGATCTCCAGGTCCTTCCGCTCCTCCGCCATGAGCCGCACCATGTTGTAGGTGCCGGAAAGCCCGCCGGAGAGCATCACGGCGATGACGCCGTCATAGCCCTGCGCGGCGATGCGGTCAAAGACCGCCGCGATGTCCTCCCCTGTGGGCAGGGAGGTCTTGGGCAGCTCGCCCTGCCGCAGCCGGGTGTAGATGTCGGCGGCGTGGATGTCCACGCCGTCCCGGTATTCCCCGTCGGCGCAGCGGATGCGCAGCGGGACCACATGGATGCGGTTTTCCTCCGCCACACGGTCGGGCAGATCGGCGCAGGAGTCAGTGAGCAGGGCGATTTTACGAGGGGCCATTGAGACATCATCTCCATCTGTTGACAGGGCCTGCGGCCCCGATATATAATAGGCTGAAACCATCACATAACACTGTTATGCTACTGAGTATTATAGGCTATCTCAGCCCGCTTGTCAACGGAAAGAAAGGAGATGTAAGCCGTGGAATATGCCCAGCGCAGGAAGCTGCAAAGCCAGGAGACCGAGCGCAAGATCCTCTATGCCGCCCTGGAGCTCATGCGGGAGCGGGGCTTTGACCGGGTCTCCGTCCGTGATATCTGCAAGGCCGCCGGCATCACCACCGGCGCCTTTTACCACCATTTCCCCTCCAAGGAGGCCCTGCTGGAGCACGGCTTCTCCCCGCTGGACGACTATATGCGCACCGTGCTGGAGGGCTGTGAGGAGGAGAGCCCCGACCAGCGTCTGTGGCGGCTGCTCTCCGCCTACGGCCGCTTCATGGAGCACAGCGGCGAGCTCATTGGCCGCTATTATCAGCGCCGGATCGCCGAACCCGGCACCAGAAGCATGGACCAGAGCCGCTACACCCTCCGGGCCATGGTGGAATGCTTCCGGCAGGCGGAGGCCCAGGGCATCCTGGCCCCCGGCCACTCCCCCGAGTGGATCGCCGACTTCTGTTTCCGCCACTTCCGCGGCGTGGTCATCGACTGGGCCCTCCACAGCTATTCCTATCCCCTCCTGCCCAGGATGGAGGAGGACTATCGTCTTTTCGTCACCCTGTTCCACGTCTGACCGAAACAAAAAAACAGGGTCTCTGACACGTCAGAGGCCCCTTTTTTGCAAAACTTTTTGTAGTTTCTCTTTTGTATTCTCCTCCGGGTATTGCAAAATGTGCCCCCGCAGGGCGTCCAGCGCCGCCCGGATCTCCGCCCCGCGCAGACCCATGGCGTAGAGCTCCCCGCCGGTGAGGGCGGGGACCGGCCCCGGCTCGGCCAGCACCGCCCGGCGCAGCCGCCGCTCTACCGGCAGGGCGGTAATGTCCAGTCC
>NZ_JAPFEA010000058.1 GCF_026169115.1 Intestinimonas sp.
GGCTTCGGCGGCCCCCGGCAGGGCGGCGGACGCTCCTTCGGCCCCCGGCAGCCCAGTGAGCCGGAGACCTTTGAAGAGCGCCTGAAGCACTTCATGCAGGCGTCGGACAGCAAGCTCTCCGAGATGAAGTATACCGAAAAGCGCAGCAGCCGCCGGGGCGGCGGCCGCCGGTAAGGCGACGGCCCCAGGCGTCAGAACAGAAAACAGCCGAAAATTCCGGGGCTCATGTCCTCGGAATTTTCTTTTTTGTCCCCAATGTGTGGAAAGGCGGCTGCCGGCGGTGGGGACGCGGGGACGCAATGGACAAAATGGCGGCCTTCCTTTCCAGGGCTTTGTGAAAAATTCATAAATTATGAGTGACTTTTTCCCGGAAGGCTGTTATAATAGAGATGTCAGAAGGGGAAGGTCCCATGCGTCTGACAAGCACAGCCCCCACCGGGGCGAAAGAAGGAGCTGAATCGCATGAAGTTCGTATTTACCGACAAGAAGGTCACTCTGCCCGCGTCCGTCCACGCCTATGCCGAGAAAAAGGTGGGAAAGATGGACCGCTACTTCAAAAATGAAGGGGAGGCCTCCGTCGTCTTTAGTGTTGAAAAGGGCCGGAACGTCTGCGAGATCACGGTCCGCTCCGGCAGCATGATCCTCCGTTCCTCCGAGAGCACCCCCGATATGCGGGCCTCCATCGACGCCTGCGTTTCCAGCATGGAGCGTCAGATCCGCAAGAACAAGGCCAGACTGGAAAAACGGCTGCGCACCGACGCCTTTGAGCGGACGGTGGACGTCTCCGAGGTCTCCGACTTTGCCCCCGAGGAGGAGGAGGCCGAGTTCAAGATCGTCCGCACCAAACGCTTCCCCATCAAGCACATGACGGTGGAGGAGGCCGTCCTCCAGATGAATCTGCTGGACCACACCTTCTTTGCCTTTAAGAACGCCGATGACGACGGAGCCTTCTCCGTGGTGTACCGGCGCAACGACGGCGGCTACGGCCTCATTGAGGACGACACCTGATCCCAAGGACCACGGGGCGGTCCCAGGACCGCCCCTCCAGGAAAAAAGGACGCCGGTTGGCGTCCTTTTTTCCTGGAGGACAGTTTGAGACAGAAAGGAATGTTTTCCATGCATGTATTTATCAGTGCCGACATCGAAGGTACCTGCGGCATCACCGACTGGTCGGAGACCGAGCGTTCCACTCCCCAGGACTATGAGCCCTTCCAAAAGCAGATGACCCGGGAGGTCAAGGCGGCCTGCAAGGGCGCCCTGGACGCCGGCGCGGACGGCATCCTTCTCAAGGACGCCCACGACTCCGCCAGGAACATCCATGTGGCGGACCTTCCCGAGGAGGTCCGCATCCTCCGGGGCTGGACCGGGGATCTCCTCTCCATGATGTCCGGCCTGGATACCGACGAGTTCGGGGCCGTGCTCTTCACCGGCTACCACGCCTGGGCCGCCTGCCCCGGCAACCCCCTCTCCCACACCATGAACCTGCGCAACGAGTATGTGCGCCTCAACGGCGTCCTGGCCAGCGAATTTCTCATCAATACCTACACCGCCGGCTATTACGGGGTCCCCGTGTCCTTCCTCTCCGGCGACGAGGCGCTGTGCGCCTTCGCCAGGGAGCTCATCCCGGAGATGGTCACCGTGCCGGTGAACAAGGGCGTGGGCGGCGGCGTGCTGTCCATCCACCCCGACCTGGCGGTGGAGCGCATCCGGGCGGGGGCCAGGGCGGCGGTGGAGAAGGCCCACAAGTGCAAGGTGCCCATGCCCGACCATTTCGACAGCGAGATCCGCTTCCGGGAGCACAAGACAGCCTATTCCAAGAGCTTTTACCCCGGCGCCGCCCTGGAGGACGGCAAGGTGGTGCGCTTCTCCACCGACGACTGGTACGAGATGCTGCGCTTCTACCACTTTGTGCTCAGCGACGGCTGAGCCGGGAAGGGAGAGACCATATGTCCCAGCAAAACGACCAGAGCCTGCGTCTGGCGGTGCTCATTGACGCCGATAACGCCTCCCGAACCGCCATGCGGGACGTGATGGCGGAGATCGCCGTCTACGGCACGCCGACGGTCAAGCGGATCTACGGAGACTGGACCACCCCCAACATGGCCTCCTGGAAGCCCATCCTCCTGGAGAATGCCATTACCCCCATCCAGCAGTACAGCTATACCACCGGCAAGAACGCCACCGACTCGGCCATGATTATCGACGCTATGGACATCCTGTATACCGGCAGCTGCGACGGCTTCGTGCTGGTGTCCAGCGACTCCGACTTCACCCGGCTGGCCACCCGGCTCCGGGAGGCGGGGAAGAAGGTCATCGGCATGGGGGAGAAAAAAACCCCCAGCCCCTTCATCGTGGCCTGCGATAAGTTCATCTATATCGAGGTCATCCGGGCCGAGGCCAAGGCCGCCCTGGCCACGGCGGAACAGGAGACGGCGGCCCAGGCGGCGGAACCCGCCCCGGCTCCCAAGGCCGAGCCGGCAAGCGCCAAGGCGGAGAGCGCCAAGGGCGCCCGGAAGGGCCGGAAGAAGGCAGCGGCGGAGCCGGCTCCGCCCCCTGCCCCCGAGCCGGAGCCCCCGAGCCCGCCGGAACCGGTCCAGAAGAGGGTGCCCAAAGAGGTGGTCTATCTCATTGCCGATGCAATGGATATGATCGCCGATGAGGACGGTTACGTTTTCATGGGAGAGCTGGGCAACCTGCTCATCCGGCAGCAGCCCGACTTTGACCCCAGAAATTACGGCTTTTCCAAGCTCACCCAGCTCATCAAAAGCATAGACCGTTTTGAGGTGGACGTGCGGCAGACGAGCAATCCCCACACGAAGCACATTTATCTAAGGGACAAAAAGCGGAAGTAATAAGGAATCCTGCCGCACGTCCACCGGGGCGCGGAGCGCCCCCCGCGCCGTGGGCGCGTCCAAGGGGAGCGGCGAGTCGGTCCCCTTGCCGCAGGGGCGATTCATTCGCCCCGAGGATGTGCAGTCATCAATGGGGTCCCCATGGGCGCAGGCGCCCATGGGGCGACGTGCGGCAGACAAGCAATCCTCACACAAAGCACATTTATCTAAGGGATAAAAAGCGGAAGTGAATGAAAACGCCCTACCGGGCTGGCTTGACCAGCCCGGTAGGGCGTTTATCATGCGGTACTATGGGCGCGTCTGGGAAGCCGCGCCCCACACCAAGGAAATAAGGGGGAAGGCGGCGGCGTCAGCCGCCGCGCCGGTGCATCGGGCCGATGCGGACATCGGCCTCTACGCTCCCTCAGCGTAAGCCAATGGGCGCGTCTGGGAAGCCGCCGCGCCCTTCACCAAGAAAAACCTTCCCCCTCTCAGGGGGAAGGTGGCCCGCAGGGCCGGATGAGGGTGGGCCCGAGGATGCATTCCAAGCCTTCCCCTGGGGGAAGGTGTCATTTGTGGAGCAAATGACGGATGAGGGGAAGCCTTGCGGGGTGGTTTGGCCCGCCGGGGTCGTCGGGCCCCACACCAAAGGAATGCCGCGCCGGCGCATCGGGCCGATGGGGACATCGGCCCCTACGCTCCCTCTGGGTAAGCCAATGGGCGTGCCGGGGAAAGACCCCCTGTTCAGGTCCAGGTCTTCCAGACCTCGGGACAGTAGCCCACGGTGGCCAGCTTTCCGTTGCGGACGATGGGGGTACGGAGGAGCCGGGGGTCCTCCAGCAGCTTTTCCAGCTTGTCCTCGTCGTAGGCCAGGTAGGTCACCAGGGCGGCGTCGGCGGCCTTGGGGTCCAGGAGGGCCTCCAGCCCCACCGCGTTCTTCACACTGGTGAGCTCGCCCCGGCTGATGCCGTACTTCAAAAGGTCGATGGCCTGGAACTTCACGCCCCGCTCCTTGAAGTAGCGTTGGGCCTTTTTGGTGTCAAAGCACTTGTTTTTTCCAAAAATCTGGATGTTCACGCTTTATGCCTCCTCGCCCAGGAAGGTGAACCGGGGACCGGCATAGCCGTCCCGCTCCACATGCTCCGCCCACATGGCGGCGGGTCGGACCCAGAGCCCCCGCTCCCCATAGAGGGCCTGATAGACCACCATGGGCTCCAGCGTCTCCGAGTGACGGGCAGTGCCGAGCACCCGGTATTCCTTCCCCTTGAAGTGGCGGTAGCGGCCGGGCCGGACCTCCTCCATGGGAACAGCTCCTCTCCTGTCATATCGTCTGCCCATTGTAGCACAAAGGGGGCGGCTTGAAAAGGGACGGACAAAATTCTTGTATACTTTCCCAGCGGGATGTGGTATACTAGCCATACTGGGTCAGATTTCCACGCCGCGTACAGGCTGGGCAGGACCTTCTTTTATATGGCTTTATGTGCTACGGCACCGAGATATAAGGCAAAACAGGATAGGGCGTCGCGGCTTCCAGCGGGGGAGCGCTCTCTTTTTCCGGCGAGGCAGGGCCGGAAAGCGCGGAGCGGATCTCTGGCTTTGTTTTGTTGCGCCCCTATGCCTGCATCCCTTCCGACCAACGTGTAAAAAAGGAGTGTAAGTATACTTTTATGGCAGAAAAATTGAAGATCATTTCTCTGGGCGGTCTCAACGAGATCGGCAAGAACCTGACGGTCTATGAGTACGGCGGCGACATCATCGTGGTGGACGTGGGCATGGGCTTCCCGGACGACGACATGTACGGCATCGATGTGGTCATCCCCGACTTTACCTACCTCATCAAGAACCAGGACAAGATCCGGGGTATCTTCCTCACCCACGGCCACGAGGACCACATCGGCTCCATCCCCTACCTGCTGCGCAGTGTCAACGCCCCCATCTACGCCACCCGCATGACTGCCGGGCTGGTGAAGCTCAAGCTGGAGGAGCACCGCCTTCTGGACAGGACCAAGCTCATCACCTGTGAGGCCGGCGAGGTGGTGAAGGCGGGCAAGTTCTCGGTGGAGTTCATCCATGTCAACCACTCCATCGCAGACGCCGTGGCCTTTGCCATCAAGACCCCCATCGGCACCGTGGTCCACACCGGCGACTTCAAGATCGACTCCACCCCCATTCAGGGCGGCATGATCGACCTGGCCCGGCTGGGCGAGCTGGGCAAGAAGGGGGTCCTGGCCCTGCTGTGCGACTCCACCAACGTGGAGCGCCCCGGCTTCACCAAGAGCGAGCGGTGCGTGGGCGCTTCCTTCGACGCCCTCTTCCGGGGCTGCGACCAGCGGATCATCGTCACCACCTTTGCCTCCAACGTGGACCGCATCCAGCAGGTCATCTCGGTGGCCGCCAAGTACGGCCGCAAGGTGGCCGTCACCGGCCGGAGCATGGAGAACGCCCTGCGGGTCTCCACCGAGCTGGGCTATATGAGCATCCCCGAGGGCACTCTGGTGGACGTCAACCACATCAAGAGCCTGCCTAAAAACAAGATCTGCATCATCACCACCGGCAGCCAGGGCGAGACCATGTCGGCCCTTACCCGGATGGCCTTCTCCACCCACAAGCAGGTGGATATCCAGGCCGGCGACCGGGTCATCCTCTCCGCCTCCGCCATCCCCGGCAATGAGAATTCCATCGGCAACGTCATCAACGAGCTCTACCGCAAGGGGGCCGAGGTGGTCAACGAGCGGGCCGGCGAGCTCCATGTCTCCGGCCATGCCTGCGCCGATGAGCTGAAGATCATCCACGCCCTGGTCAAGCCCAAGTTCTTCATCCCCGTCCACGGCGAGCAGCGCCACCTGAAGATCCATGCCAAGCTGGCCCAGGAGATGGGCATGGACCCCCGCCGCATCGTCATCAGCGACATCGGCAAGGTTATCGAGGTCACCCAGAACTCCGTCAAGCTCAACGGCACCGTCCCCGCCGGCAAGGTCTTCGTGGACGGCTACGGCGTGGGCGACGTGGGCAGCGTGGTCCTCCGGGACCGGAAGCACCTGGCCGAGGACGGCATGATCGTGGTGGTCACCTCCATGTCTGGGGAGAACGGCGCTGTGGTCTCCGGGCCCGACATCATCACCCGGGGCTTTGTCTATGTCAAGGAGTCCGAGGGGCTCATGGAGGAGCTGCGCCGGGTGGCCGTGGAGGCCCTGGAGCGATGCGAGAGGACCCATACCACCGACTGGGCCTCCATCAAGGGGGAGATCAAGAACGACCTGTCCGGCTTCCTCTACAAGAAGACCAAGCGCAATCCCATGATCCTGCCTGTCATCATGGAGGTCTGAGATAAGCGATAAGCCATCTGTCAAAAGGACCGCTGTTCTGCTGAACAGCGGTCCTTTTTTGCGTACTTTTGCGGAGAAGGAGGGAGGGAAAAACCGGAAAGTTGCATTGACGCCGACGCTGGAATGGTGCTATGATACAGGAACAGTATAGAACATTTGTTCTATAACGATCATCAACGTGACGGGCCGGAAGCGAGGCCACGTTTGGCAGTACGGAGAGAGGCGATCAAGAGCTTTTTCACTTCTACACACTGGGCAAGGACGGCCTGGTCGGAGCAGTAGCCACTCTCTAGGAGCAGCTCCAGCCAATATTCGCTCTCGCTGCATTCTTTCAGAGAGATTTGCAGTTTGGCAATAAAATCCGCTCGGCTGTGGGCATAGAAGGCTTCCCGGATGTTAGCGCCAACGCTGGTACCGGAGCGGAGAAGCTGATTGGTCAGCACGGTCTCCCGGCGGGAGCTGCGAACCTCATTGCAGAGCCGGATAATGGAGAGTGCAAAGGCTTTGGACTTGTCTTGAAGTGGGCTGGACATCAAAAGACCCTCCAAAAGAAAGGTGAAAGAACGGATAAAAATACTTTTTTCTTCTTCACTCTTACCTTTTCCCTCACCAAAAATCCTGAAAACCAGGGGAAGAAAAGGAAGAGTGAAAAGTGAAGGGGGAATAAGTAAAAATCCTGAACGCTGACGCATTCAGGATTTTTGGTGGAGGAGGGTGGATTCGAACCACCGAAGTCGACGACAACAGATTTACAGTCTGCCCCCTTTGGCCACTCGGGAACTCCTCCATATAAAATTGTTCGTCCGATCCTGCCAAATCGAAGCCCAGCGCAGCGGGTTCGATTTGAGGAGGAGGTGCAATGAACGATCCAAAGCTTGCACCGACGATGGAGCTGGTGGACGGATTCGAACCCCCGACCTGCTGATTACAAATCAGCTGCTCTACCAGCTGAGCTACACCAGCAGAGGGGATGTTAACTCATCCGCAGCGACGTTTATTCTAACAGAAAGGAGGCGGATTGTCAACTAGAAAAAGCAAAAAACGTGCAACTTTTTTTAGGAGGCGCATGACGAGGAGCAGGAGGACCTGGGCCGGTCCCTTTTGGGACCCCCAATGTGCCGGGCCGGCGGCCTATTGCCGGCGCTGCGGCGGAGAGCTGTACCGCTACGACCCCGTTCTTTTGGAGGGCGGCGGCCGGCTGTGCACGGTCTGCGCCGCGGAACGACAACGGTTGGAGGATGAGCGAGGAAACAATGACATTAAAGGAACTTTCCATAGAATACCGGGCCCAGGCAACGGTGCTCCGCAGACGCATGGAGGAGCTTCGGGTGCAGCTGCCCGGCCAGGAGGAGGGCCAGCGGAGCACCACAGAGGCCCGGCTTCGGATGCTTGCCGTCATGTGGCGGGAGGCCAGAGATCTGGCTGTCCTGTGTGAACGCTACTATGACAGGGGGTATCGCCGCAATGGCAAATATACGTTATAAGCGGGGCGCTGCCTATGCCGCTGATATGGCGGTCTACGCCAGGGAGATGGCCGAGGACAACACGCGGCAGCTGGACCGGCTCCGGGAAAATCTGGCCAGGGCCCTCCGGCAGGACGTCACCGACCGGCAGCGGCAGTATTTGCAGCTCTACTACGACCAGGGGCTGAACATGCCCCAGATCGCCCGGCGGCTGGGGGTGAACAAGTCCACCGTCTCCCGGACCATCAAGCGGGGGGAAGCCCGGCTCCGGCGCTGCCTGCGCTATGGCGCCGACAACCTGCTGGAGGAGCCCTGCCCGGAGGGCCGCAGAAGGCGGTAGGAGAGACCCCGGCGGGAATGGAACGGGATTTCTCCCTTTTTCCGCGCGGGCTGAGATTGTCTTTTCCGCTCGAATTTGCTATACTGATAAAGTATGTATGTTGGTATGCGATAGGGGGCGGAAGCGTGGAACTGAACATGTCGATGAAGCAGACCCAGACGCTGTCACCGCAGATGATGCAGTCGATGGAGATCCTGCAAATGGGTTCCCAGGAACTTCTGGAATACATTGAAAACCAGGTCCAGGAAAATCCGGTGCTGGAGATGGAGGAGAAATACAGCGGCCAGGACGAGGCCGCGGTGCTCCAGCGGAAGCTGGAGTGGCTGGAGTCCACCGACACCCAGAACCGGGTCTACCACCAGCAGGACAGCGAGGATGACGGGAAGGACCCCATCTCCAATTACGGCAACGCCGACGAGACAGAGGAAAACCTCTATTTATATGTGCTCTCCCAGCTCCGGGTCATGGAGCTTCCCCCGGAGGTGCTTGCGGCAGGGCGCTTCCTGGTGGAGTCCCTCAATCAGAACGGCTGGCTGGACGAGCCCCTGGAGGACCTGGCCGTCCAGATGGAGCGGCCCATGGAGGTGGTGGAGCAGGCCCTGACGGTGGTCCAGAGCCTGGAGCCCGCCGGGGTGGGGGCACGGAACCTCTCCGAGTGCCTGGTGCTCCAGCTCCAGCGGCGGCACGAGGACAACACCCTGGCCATCGCCATTGCCAGGGATCACCTGGAGGCGCTGAGCCGGAACCGCTACGGCCTCATTGCCAAGGCCCTGGGCGTGACCCAGGAGGAGGTCTATGCCGCCTGCGAGGTCATCCGGAGCCTCAATCCCAGGCCGGGCAGCGGCTTTGCCGCCCGGGAAAATCTCACCTACATCAACCCGGATATCTTTGTGGTCAACTTCCCCGACCACTTTGAGATCCTCACCAACGATTACTTCTTCCCCTCCCTGAACGTGAGTGGCTACTACTGCCGGATGCTCAAGGACAGCGAGGACAGCGAGGTGAAGGAGTACCTCATGGGGAAGGTGCGGCAGGCCAAATGGGTGGTGCGCTCCATCGAGCAGCGGCGGTCCACCCTCCTCCAGTGTGCCGAGCACATCCTGGAGCTCCAGGAGGATTTCTTCCGCCACGGGCCCGGCCACCTCAGACCCATGTCCCTGGCCGACATCGCCCAGCGGGTGGGGGTCCACGAGTCCACCGTCTCCCGGACGGTGAAGGACAAATACATCCAGTGTGCCAGCGGGGTCTACCCCCTGAGCTACTTCTTCTCCCGGAGCCTGGGCGGGAGCGCCGACGCCGCCTCTCCCGACGCCGCCAAGGCCCTCCTCAAAAAGCTCATCGCCGGGGAGGACAAGAAAAAGCCCCTCTCCGACCAGAAGCTCTGCGAGCTCATGGGCCGGGAGGGCTGCGAGCTCTCACGCCGCACTGTGGCCAAGTACCGGGACGAGCTGGGCATCCCCAGCACCACCGGACGGAAGCAGTACGAGTGACGGGCGAGACGATACACAAGGAGCGTTTTGACACATGGACTACAAGGCCGTGATCTTTGATTTTGACTACACCCTGGGAGACGCCACGGATGCCATCTGCGCCGGCTTCCAGGCGGGCATGACCGCCCTGGGACGCCCGGTCCCCGACCGGGAGGCCGTCCGGCGCACCGTGGGCATGGTGCTGGAGGACGCCTACACCCTCCTCTCCGGCGACGACAGCCCGGAGGGCAGGACCGCCTTCCGGACCGCTTTTTCCAAGGTGGCCCGGCCCATGCAGGCGGCGGGCACCCCCCTGTGCCCCGGCGCGAAGGAGCTGCTGCTGGCCCTGGAGGCGGCGGGGATTCCCACCGCCGTGGTGAGCACCAAGCACACAGGCACCCTCCGGGATATTTTCGCCGGGCACGGCCTGACGGACCACCTTGCCCTCATCCTGGGGGGCGACCTGGTCAGCCGCAACAAGCCCGACCCTGAGGGACTCAACGCCGCGCTGAAGGCCCTGGGCGTGGCCCCGAAGGAGACCCTCTACTGCGGGGACACCGTCATCGACGCCCAGACTGCGGCGGCGGCTGGGACGGACTTCTGCGCCGTCCTCAACGGCACCACCCCGGCGGAGGACTTCCAGACGCTGCCCCATGTCCGCATCGCCCCTGACCTTGGCGACCTGCGGACCTTCCTGGGCGTGTAAAGCCGGGCGGGATTCATCAAAATAGAAATGTAAAGTCAGCGTGCGCCGGCCCCCGGCAAAGGGGGCCGGCGCACGCTGTTTTTGGAGGTCGGTCCGGTTTGTAAAGTGGAGAAAAAGTATCCCAAGACCGCTCCAGACCCCATAACCCGGAGAAATACGGGGCAAGATACACGAAAGAGGACCTGTAAAATCGGCGTCAGCACAAGGATTTTACAAAAAAACGGCAAAGAACGGGGGCTTACAGAGACTTTACAAATTCAAGGACGCGGACTTTACAAAAGGCCGGTATACTGGTAACCGTTCCAAGGGAAAAAAAGATTCAAACTGAACATCAAATGGATTGGAGAATCGATCATGATGAAAAAGAAGACCCTTGCCATGCTGCTCTCCGCAGCTCTGTGCGTCAGCCTGTTTGCCGGTTGCTCCGGTGGTTCCGCCAACAGCCCTGCCCCCGAGTCCAGCGCCCCCGCCGCTGAGGGCTCCACCCCTGTGAGCGAAGCTCCCACCCAGCTCTCCGGCATTGTCAACACCAACGGCTCCACCTCCATGGAGAAGGTCATCGGCTACCTGACCGAGGGCTTCAAGGAGGTCCAGCCCGGCGTCACCGTTCACTACACCGGTTCCGGCTCCGGCGCCGGCGTCACCGGCGCCCAGGACGGCACCTGCGACATCGGCCTTGCCTCCCGCGACCTGAAGGACGACGAGACCGGCGTGAAGCAGATCACTGTGGCCAAGGACGGCATCGCCATCATCGTCAACCCCGAAAATCCTGTGGCCGACCTCAGCGTGGAGCAGATCGCCCAGCTGGCCACCGGCGAGATCGCCAACTGGTCCGAGGTGGGCGGCAACGACGGTGCGGTCGTGTTCATTGGCCGTGAGGCCGGCTCCGGCACCCGGGACGGCTTCGAGTCCATCACCGACACCAAGGACGCCTGCAAGTACCAGAATGAGCTGACCTCCACCGGTGAAGTCATCGCCAACGTGGCCTCCAACCCCAACGCCATCGGCTATGCCTCCCTCTCCGCCGTGGATGAGACCGTGAAGGCCATCACCGTGGGCGGCGTGGAAGCCACCGAGGAGACCGTCCTGGACGGCAGCTACGCCATTCAGCGCAACTTCAACTTCATCATCAACGAGAGCAGCCCCCTCTCTGAGGCCGCCCAGACCTTCGTGGATTGGGCCACCTCCGCCGAGGCCTCCGACCTCATCGCCGGCGCCGGGGCCGTGCCCCTGGTCTGAGCGGAATGCCCTGCACCGCAGAACGCCTGCGCCCCCTCGGAGCCGAGGGGGCCCTTGGCGTGATAAGCCCAACCTATGAAAGGCCGGTCACAGACATGAAACAAAAGCTCCGCCCCATGGAGATCCTCATGAACGGGGTGTTCTTCCTCTGCGGCTTCATCGCCATTGTTTTCGTCCTCTTCATCAGCGTCTACCTGGTCCTCTCCGGCCTGCCCGCCATCCGGGAGATCGGGCTGCGGGAGTTCCTCTTCGGCACCAGATGGGCCTCCACCGCCGCCGAGCCCTCCTTCGGCATCCTCCCCTTCATCCTCACCTCGGTCTACGGCACCGCCGGGGCCGTGGTGCTGGGGGTGCCGGTGGGCTTTCTGACGGCGGTCTTCCTGGCCAAGGTGGCGCCCCCCAGGATGGCCGCAGCGGTGCGCACCGCGGTGGACCTGCTGGCGGGCATCCCCTCGGTGGTCTACGGCCTTATCGGCATGATGGTGCTGGTGCCCGCCGTCCGGACGCTCTTTGACCTGCCCGACGGAGCCAGCCTCTTCTGCGCCATGGTGGTGCTGGCCGTCATGATCCTCCCCTCCATCATCTCGGTGTCCGAGACCGCCCTCAAGGCGGTGCCCAGAGAGTATGAGGAGGCGTCCCTGGCCCTGGGGGCCACTGAGATCGAGACCTACTTCCGGGTGTCCGTCCCCGCCGCCAAGAGCGGCATCGCCGCCTCTATCGTGCTGGGCATCGGACGGGCCATCGGCGAGGCCATGGCCATCATTATGGTGGCCGGCAACGTGGCCAACATGCCCTCCCTGTTCTCCTCGGTCCGTTTCCTCACCACCGCCGTGGCCAGCGAGATGGCCTACGCCTCCGGCCTCCAGCGGCAGGCCCTCTTCTCCATTGCCCTGGTCCTCTTTCTCTTCATCATGGCCATCAACATCGTGCTCAACACGCTGCTCAAGCGGAAAAAGGGGTGATATGCTATGGTTGAAATGAAGCCCCTGTCTGGTCGGCGCAGGGCCTATGACCGGACCCTCCGCTTCCTGCTCTGGTTCTGCGCCGGGCTCACCTGTCTGCTGCTGGCCTTCCTCATCGGCTATATCTTTGTCAAGGGCCTGCCCCACATCTCCTGGAGCTTCCTCACCACCGAGCCCAGCTTCATCAAGGACAGCATCGGCATCCTGCCCAACATTCTCAACACCGTCTATATTGTGGTGGTCACCCTCCTCATCATCCTCCCCCTGGGCGTGGGGGCCGCCATTTACCTCACCGAATATGCCACCAACCGGAAGCTGGTGGCCGCCATTGAGTTTGCCACCGAGACCCTCACCGGCATCCCCTCCATCATCTTCGGCCTGGTGGGCATGCTCTTTTTCTGCCAGCTCATGGGACTCAAAGCCTCTCTGTTGGCGGGCTCCCTCACCCTGGTCATCGTCACCATCCCCACCATCATCCGCACCACCCAGGAGTCCCTGAAGACGGTGCCCCAGTCCTACCGGGAGGCCGCCCTGGGCCTGGGCGCGGGCAAGTGGCACATGATCCGCACCGTGGTGCTCCCCTCCTCCATTGACGGCATCGTCACTGGGTGCATCCTCTCCATTGGCCGCATTGTGGGCGAGTCGGCCGCCCTTCTCTTCACCGCCGGCATGGGCATGAGCCTGAACCGCTTCTTCACCTGGACCGGAAGCCTGGGCGAGAGCCTGGCCGCCACCGGCGTGGGCCTGACCCAGAGCTCTGGCGCCTCCCTCACCGTGGCCCTCTATGTCTACGCCCGGGAGCGGGCCGAGTTCGACGTGGCCTTTGCCATCGCCGCCATCCTCATGCTCCTCACTCTCATCATCAACCTGACCGCCAACCTCCTGGGCCGGAAGCTCAAGAAGGAGCGGGGATAGGAGAAACGATATGGAACCCATCCTCACCGCCACCGACCTGAACCTCTTTTACGGCCAGCACCAGGCCCTCAAGCATGTGGATATTGAGATCCCGGAGCGGCGGGTCACCGCCCTCATCGGCCCCTCTGGCTGCGGCAAGTCCACCTTCCTCAAGACCCTGGACCGGATGAACGACCTGGTCCCCGGGGTCTCCATCCAGGGCAGCGTCCGCTACCGGGGCCAGGAGATCTATGCCTCCGACGTGGACGTCACCTGGCTGCGCAAGCAGATCGGCATGGTCTTCCAGAAGCCCAACCCCTTCCCCATGTCCATCTACGACAACATCGCCTACGGCCCCCGGACCCACGGCATCAAGAACAGGGAGCAGCTGGACGAGATCGTGGAGAAGTCCCTGCGGGGGGCCGCCATCTGGGACGAGGTGAAGGACCGGCTCAAAAAGTCGGCCCTGGGTCTCTCCGGCGGCCAGCAGCAGCGCATCTGTATCGCCCGGGCCCTGGCCGTGGAGCCCGACGTCCTCCTCATGGACGAGGCCACCTCCGCCCTGGACCCCATCTCCACCTCCAAGATCGAGGACCTCATCGCCGAGCTCAAAAATGAGTACACCATCGTCATCGTCACCCACAACATGCAGCAGGCCACCCGCATCTCGGATAAGTGCGCCTTCTTCCTGCTGGGCGAGCTCATCGAGTACGGAGACACCGAGCAGATGTTCTCCGTCCCCAAAGACCAGCGCACCGAAGACTACATCACCGGGAGGTTTGGCTGATATGAGAAAGACCTTTGACGCGGAGCTTCTGGAGCTCAACGAGTCCCTCACCATCATGGCCCGGGTGGCCCAGGACGCCATCGACGTGGTGACCGCGAGCCTGTCCAGCGGAGACGAGTCCACCGCCCGGGCGGCCATTGAGATGACGGGCTCCATGGACCAGATGGAGCGGGACATCGAGAACCGCTGTCTCCAGCTCCTGCTGCGGCAGCAGCCGGTGGCCCGGGACCTGCGGGCTATCTCGGCGGCTATGAAGATGGTCACCGACCTCCAGCGCATCGGCGACCAGTGCGCCAACATTGCCGAGATCTCCCTTCTCCTCTCCAAGCAGGGGGCGGTGAAGGTCCCCCAGGACATCGGCGTCATGTCCTGCAAGGCGGGGCTCATGCTCCGGCAGGCCATCGGGGCCTACACTGGCCGGGACCTGGAGAGCGCCCACGCCGTCATCAATCTGGACGACGAGGTGGATGAGCTCTTCCGGCAGATCAAGGGCGAGCTCATCGAGGAGGTGGCCGAGAACAAGGACGAGGCAGACCGCTCCATCGACTTCATCATCATCGCCAAATACCTGGAGCGGGTGGCCGACCACGCCGTGAACATCGCCCAGTGGGCCATTTTCTGCGTGACCGGTGCCCTGTGAGACGCCGTCTGGCCTGGAAGGGCTTGCAAGACCGGCGTCCAGGTGTTATGCTGGAACTGAACGCCGGCAGTCCCGCCGGCCCGCGTCTCACCATAGAACGACAGGAGGCTGACCCATGATGGAGACCATCGTGATTATCGAGGACGATGAGAGCATCCGGGAGATGCTGCGCTATTATTTCCGCTCCGTGGGCTACGAGGTGGCCTGCTTTGAGTCCGGGGAGGAGTATTTTGAACAGATGGGGGCGGGAAAGCCCTCCCTCTACATTCTGGACATCATGCTGCCCGGGATGGATGGGCTGGAGATCCTCCGGCGCATCCGCGCCGACGTCCGCCTGGAGGAGACCCCGGTGCTCATGCTCACCGCCCGGACCTCCGAGATGGACAAGGTGAAGGGGCTGGAGACCGGCGCCGACGACTATGTGGTCAAGCCCTTCGGCATCATGGAGCTCCAGGCCAGGGTCAAGGCCCTTCTCCGCCGCACCGGACGCCCCCGGGCCGAGAGCGTGCTCACCTGCGGCGACCTGGAGATCGACCCCGCCGCCCGGGAGGTGCGGAAGGGCGGCCAGCTGGTGGAGCTCACCTACAAGGAATTCGAGCTGCTGCGGCTGCTGTGCGCCCACCGGGGGATGGTGCTCACCCGGGACGACATCCTCCAGGCGGTGTGGGACTACGACTTCGCCGGAGAGACCCGCACGGTGGACATGCACATCAAGACCCTCCGCCAGAAGCTGGGGGAGGGCTACATCCAGACGGTGCGGGGCGTGGGCTACAAGATGGCCTGACCCGCCCCCTACATTCGGAGGAAGGCTCATATGAAAAGACGTCTGACCACTTACTTTTTCCTCATTGCGGCCCTGGGCATCGCCCTTTCCAGCATCTTCGGCGTATGGGCCTACCGGGACCGGGAGATCTCGGCGGCCCGGCAGACCCTGGTGGAGCTGCTGGACCTGATGGACGCCCAGAACTACTACACCGATCCCGAGGCGTGGGCCGGGCAGCTCCAGGCGGCTGCCCCCGACAAGCGCCTCACCATCATCGCCCCCGACGGCACCGTCCTCTCCGACACCTACGGGGACGTCACGGAAAACCACGCAGACCGTCCGGAAGTGGTCTCCGCCCTGGCCACCGGCTGGGGGGAGGCCGAGCGGAAGAGCGAGACCACCGGCGAAACGCTGCTCTATGAGGCCAAGCAGTTCACCGACGGCAACGTGGGCCGGATCTCCACCCCCATCTCCTCGGTCAACGCCCTGGTCATGCAGGGCCTGGTGGGCTTCCTGGTGGCCGCCGCAGTGGCCCTGGCGCTCACCCTTCTCCTGGCCCGGAAGCTGGCCCAGAAGACGGCCCAGCCCCTGGAGGAGAAGGAGGAGGCCCTGGAACAGGAGGGGGAGAAGCTCCAGGTCGTCCGCAGCGAATTTGCCGCCAACGTCTCCCACGAGCTCAAGACTCCCCTCACCAGCATCAAGGGCTTCACCGACATGATGAACTCCGGCATGGTGAAGGACCCCGAGGACCAGAAGCGATTCATCTCCATGATCGGCGTGGAGGTGGACCGGCTCATTGAGCTCATCAACGACGTCCTCAAGATCTCCGAGCTGGAGTCGGTGGTCATGCCCCAGCCCGATGACCGGGCGGTGGTGCGCTCCGTGGCGGAGGACTGCAAGGCCGCCCTGGAGCCCATGGCCCAGAAGGGCGGGATCACCGTGACCGTCTCCGGGGACGACGCCCAGGTGGCCATGGCCCCCAGCCGGCTCCGGGAGCTGCTCACCAACCTGATGGAAAACGGCGTCAAGTACAACGAGCCCGGCGGCCGGGTGGACGTCACCGTCAAACGGCTGGAGGACAAGGTGGCCATCACCGTACAGGACACCGGCATCGGCATCCCCAAGGAGAACCAGGACCGGGTCTTCGAGCGGTTCTACCGGGTGGACAAGGGCCGGGCGCGGAAGACCGGCGGCACCGGCCTGGGCCTGTCCATCGTCAAACACATCGTCCTCCTCTATGGCGGCGACATCACCCTGGAGAGCGCCCCTGGAAAGGGAAGCACCTTTACCATGACCTTCCGCCCCGCCGAGGAGGGCGGAAAGGCCGTCCAGTAGCCGGCCAGTAACAGAAAACCCCCGCGCGGAGTGAACTGAACCAGTAAAAACGGACAGTGACAAAATACCCCCTGATGTAGGAAAATAGACTACATCAGGGGGTATTGTTATGAGGAAACGAAATTACACACAGGTTCAGGGACTGCTGCCGGAAATCATAGTCATGCTGTCAGAGGGGAAAACGCAGCGGGAAGTGGCAGAGCACTTTGGGTTTCAGGATAAGTA
>NZ_JAPFEA010000038.1 GCF_026169115.1 Intestinimonas sp.
CCTCGGGGGCGGCGGGCCGCCCGCCCTGGGCCCCAGGGGGAACGGCGGCGGCCCCGCCGGTCTCGTCCCCTGCCGGGTTTATCATCGTCACGCCGATGACGGCGGCGCTCTGCTGAGAGACCGGGATGGGCAGATCCACCCACACCGGCAGACACAGCCGCAGCAGCACCAGCAGCCACAGGTAGTACCCCGCCGCCCGGCTGATGCGGCGGCCCAGCAGGTGGAGCGCTCCCATGAGGACCACCCCTACCACCGAGCCCAGCAGGCTCAGCCGCAGCAGAGTCAGGAGGAAAGCGGTCATGCCTCCTCCCCCCTCTCCTCCCACAGCTTATCAAAGAGATCCCTGAGCTCGGCCACATCGGACCGGTCCAGCTGCCGCCGCTCCACCAGGGCGGCCACCAGGTCCCTGGCCTTTCCGTCATAGAGCTGATCGATGAGGGTCCGGGTCTTGTAGTCCTCCAGCTCCGCCCGGCGCACCAGGGGGCGGTAGTGATACACCCCCCGCCGCTCCTGCGCCGCCGCCCCCTTCTCCACCAGCCGACGGAGCAGGGTCTTCACCGTGTCGCCGCTCCAGCCTGTCCGGGCGGTGACCCGTTCCTTCACCTGGGCCAGGGTCAGGTCCTCCCCCTGCCACAGGGCCTCCATCACCTCCAGCTCGGCGTCAGTGATTTTCGCTTCCCGTTCCCACATGGGCCCTTCCCCCTTTTCTTTCTGGGTTACAGTTGTACCCTTCACCTATAAGGTACAACTGTAACCTCTCTTTGTCAAGGGAAAAATGGTAACAGTTTGGCGACAAAACACGGGCGCGCCAAGTCACGCCGCGCGGGCCGATAAGGACATCGGCCCCTACGCCCGACGTTACAGTTGTTTTGTAGGGGCGGCTACCAGCCGCCCGGCGTTTCGGCGCGGTATTTCCTTTGCTGTGGGGCCTGACGACCCTGGCGGGCCATTGGCTCCCTCTTTGAGGGAGCTGTCGCCGCAGGCGACTGAGGGAGCGGCAGGCGGCCAGACCACGCCCGACGCCCACCCTCATCCGTCATTTGCTTCGCAAATGCCACCTTCCCCCTGGGAGGGGGAAGGTCATCCTGGGTCCGGCGTCTCCCCTCATCCCTCTGGCCTTCGGCCAGCCACCTTCCCCCAGGGGAAGGCTTTGGGTGCAGAACAGCAAGGCGGTTTGGCGCGCAATCAGGGGCCCCAGGAAAACGCACAGCGCTTTTCTGGGGAGAGGAGGGGCAAGGGAGCGAAGCGAGACCTGGCCGTCAGGCCGGGGTGAGCGGCGCGGACTTTGCCCCGACGACGTCGCGCCCCACAAAACAGGGATAGCCCGTTATCCACCGTAGGGGGCGACATTCGCATCCCGCCGGAACCAAAAAGCGCCCCGGACTGTGGTCCGGGGCGCTTGCACATGTGTTCAGCTGTTCAGCGGTGATAGAGCTTGTTGGTCTCGTAGGCGGGCTCACAGGTGAGGCGCATGCCCAGCTTGGCATAGGTACTTGAGTCCGGGGGCGAGAGGATGACGGAGGCGTGGGCCTCGCAGTCCCGGAGGGCGGAGAGCTGCGCCAGGGCCTGCCGGGCCAGGGGGTTGGTGGTGGCCGAGATGGCCAGGGCGATGAGGGTCTCGTCGGAGTGGAGCCGGGGGTTGGCGCTGCCCAGGTGCTTGACCTTCACGGTCTGGATGGGCTCGATGGCCTCCCGGGAGATGAGGTGGTGCTCATGACTGATGCCGGCCAGGCGCTTGAGGGCGTTGAGAAGGGTAGTGGAGGCCGCGCCCATAAGGTCGGTGGTCTTGCCGGTGACCACCTCGCCGTCGGGCAGCTCAATGGCCCCGGCGGGCTGCCCCGTCTCCTCGGCCACGGCCAGGGCGGCCCCTACCACCGGGCGGTGGGAGGCGTCGGCCCGCACCTGCTGCATGAGGAGCTCCAGCTTGTAGACCAGCTCGTCCCCGCAGCGGCCCTGGCGGCGGTCACACAGGGCGGCATAGTACCGGCGGATGATCTCCTGCCGGGCGGCCTCGCAGACCACGGCGTCGTCCACAATGCAGTTGCCCACCATATTGACCCCCATGTCGGTGGGGGACTTGTAGGGGCATTCGCCGGTGATCTTCTCAAAGATGGCGGAGAGGACGGGGAAGATCTCCACGTCCCGGTTGTAGTTCACGGTGGTCACCCCGTAGGCGGCCAGGTGGAAGGGGTCGATCATATTCATGTCGTTGAGGTCGGCGGTGGCCGCCTCATAGGCCAGATTCACCGGGTGCTGGAGGGGGAGGTTCCAGATGGGGAAGGTCTCGAATTTGGCGTAGCCCGCCTTCACCCCCCGCTTGTACTCGTGGTAGAGCTGGGAAAGGCAGACCGCCATCTTCCCACTGCCGGGGCCGGGGGCGGTGACCACCACCAGGGGTCGGGAGGTCTCCACATAGTCGTTCCTGCCATAGCCCTCGTCGCTGACGATGAGGGCGACGTTGTTGGGGTAGCCGGCGATGGGGTAGTGGAGGAAGACCTGGATGCCCAGGTCCTCCAGCCGCTTTTTGAAGGCGTCGGCGGCGGGCTGGCGGTCATACTGGGTGACCACCACGCTGCCCACATAGAGCCCCTGGGCCCGGAAGGCGTCGATGAGCCGGAGGACGTCCACGTCGTAGGTGATGCCCAGGTCCCCCCGGATCTTGTTCTTCTCAATGTCGCTGGCACAGATGGTGATGACCATCTCCACGTCCTCCCGGAGCTCCAGGAGCATGCGGATCTTACTGTCGGGGGCAAAGCCGGGCAGTACCCGGGAGGCGTGGTAGTCGTCAAAGAGCTTGCCGCCGAACTCCAGATAGAGCTTGTCCCCGAACTGGGCGATGCGGTCCTTGATGTGGGCCGACTGGGTCTCCAAATACTTCGCGTTGTCAAAGCCGATCTGTTTCATCTGCACCCCTCCATAGTAAGCTGTTCACAATGCTTTATTTTACCCTCTTTCCGCCCCTTCCGTCAAGGGAATCCTGCCTCCGACGGCTTTTCCTTGCCCCGGTCCGGGCGGCGTGATAGAATAGGGGCCGAGAACCCTGAAAAGGAGCGACAGCATGGACACCATCATCACCATCCTGGCCCGGGAGCTGGGCCGGGACCCCGCCCACGTGGAAAACGTGGTCAGACTCATCGACGAGGGGAACACCATCCCCTTTATTGCCCGCTACCGGAAGGAGCTCCACGGCGCCATGGACGACACCGCCCTGCGCACCCTGGCTGACCGGCTCGGCTACCTCCGGAACCTGGACAAGCGCCGGGAGGAGGTCAAGACCTCCATTGAGGGCCAGGGCAAGCTGACAGAGGACCTCGCCGCCGCCATCGACGCCGCCGCCACCCTGGCCGAGGTGGAGGACCTGTACCTCCCCTACAAGCCCAAGCGCCGCACCCGGGCCACCATGGCCAGGGAGAAGGGGCTGGAACCCCTGGCTGACACCCTCTTTGCCAAGGGGAGCCCGGTGGACCCGGCGGCCCTGGCGGTGAACTTCATCGACCCTGAAAAGGGCGTGGAGACGGTGGACGACGCCCTCCAGGGGGCCAGCGACATCATCGCCGAGGCCGTCAGCGATGACGCCGTAGTCCGAAAGAGCCTGCGGGAGCTCTACCTGCGCCGGGGACTTCTGGTCTCCCGGGCAGCGGAGAAGGAGCCCGCCGATTCGGTCTATCGGCTCTACTACGACTTTTCCGCCCCGGTGGGCCGGGTCCAGGGCCATCAGGTCCTGGCCATCAACCGGGGAGAGCGGGAAGGCGTCCTCAAGGCCGGAGTGGAGCTGGACGCTGAGACGGCAAGGGTGGCCGTCCGCCGCCAGGTGGTGCCCGGACGGGCGGCCATGGATTTTGTCCGCGCCGCCGCCGACGACGCCTGGGACCGGCTCCTGAAGCCCTCCCTGGAGCGGGAGCTGCGCAGCACCCTCACCGAGCAGGCCGACGAGGGGGCCATCCACAACTTCGCCCTCAACTTAAAACCCCTCCTCATGCAGCCGCCGGTGAAGGGCTTTGTCACCATGGGCCTGGACCCGGGCTACCGCAACGGCTGCAAGGTGGCGGTGGTGGACGCCACCGGCAAGGTGCTGGACACGGCGGTGGTCTACCCCACCTTCAGCGAGAGGAAAAAGCAGGAGGCCATCCACACCCTGGCCGGACTGGTGAAGAAGCACGGCGTGCAGCATATCGCCATCGGCAACGGCACCGCCAGCCGGGAGACCGAACAGATGACGGTGGAGCTCATCAAGGCGGTGGGTGGCGGCCTCTCCTACATGATCGTCAGCGAGGCGGGGGCCAGCGTCTACTCCGCCTCCAAGCTGGCCGCCGAGGAATTTCCCGAGTACGACGTGAACCTGCGCTCGGCGGTCTCCATCGCCCGCCGGCTCCAGGACCCTCTGGCAGAGCTGGTGAAGATCGACCCCAAGGCCATCGGCGTGGGGCAGTACCAGCACGACATGCCCCAGGCCCGGCTGGATGAGACCCTCTCCGGCGTGGTGGAGGACTGCGTCAACGCCGTGGGCGTAGATCTGAACACCGCCTCCGTCCCCCTCCTCCTCCGGGTCTCCGGCCTGAACAACACCACCGCCAAAAACATCGTCAAGTACCGAGAGGAAAACGGAGCCTTCACCGCCCGGAAGCAGCTTTTGAAGGTCCCCAAGCTGGGACCCAGGGCCTTTGAGCAGTGTGCCGGCTTCCTGCGGGTGCCCGAGAGCAAAAACGTGCTGGACAACACCGCCGTCCACCCGGAGAGCTATGCCGCGGCGGAAAAGCTCCTCGCCCTGTGTGGCCGGGACCTGTCCGCCGTGCAGGCGGGCACCCTCTCCGACCTCCGGGACCGGGTGGCGGACTACGGCGAGGACGCGGCGGCGGATGCCTGCGGGGTGGGCCTGCCCACCCTCCGGGACGTGGTGAGCGAGCTTATGAAGCCAGGCCGGGACCCCCGGGACGAGCTGCCCCGCCCCATCCTCCGCACCGACGTGCTGGAGATGAAGGACCTAAAGCCCGGCATGGAGCTCACCGGCACCGTGCGCAACGTCATCGACTTCGGCGTCTTCGTGGACGTCGGCGTCCACCAGGACGGCCTGGTCCACATCTCCCAGCTGAACACCCCCCGCCGGGTGAGCCACCCCTCCCAGGTCTGTGCCGTGGGGGACGTGGTCACCGTCTGGGTGCTGGAAGTGGATGAGAAGAAGCGCCGCATCTCCCTCACCATGAAAAAGCCCAAGGACCAGGCACAGTAAGGGGGCGTCATGAGCATGCTCAGCTTTGATGAGGTGGGTCTTCTGCTGGACGACATGGCCGAGGAATTTCCTCCGGCGTTCTTCGATGAACTCAACGGGGGCGTCTCCCTGCTGCCCGAGGCCAAGCCCGACCCGGAGTTCCCGCCGGGGGAGATGTATATTCTGGGGGAGTACTGCAATGATATGATGGGCCGCCGCATCGAGCTCTACTACGGCTCCTTCGCCGCCCTGGCCCAGGCCGAGGACTGGACCGGGGAGGACTGGGAGGATGAACTGTGGGAGACCTTCGCCCACGAATTTACCCACCACCTGGAGGGTCTGGCCGGGGAGCGGGGCCTGGAGATCAAAGACGCAGCCTTTTTGGAGGAGTACCGCCGGGAGCGGGAATGACACATACAAATGAGCCTGTCGACAAAATCGACAGGCTCTCTCAAAAATGCAAGCATTTTTTCGAAGGGATGCAGGCCGCTGCAGCGCACGGCGCAGCCGAAGAGACTGCACCGCACGTTTGCGGCCTGAGCAGTGTTTTTTCCGCCGCACATGTCGCCGGAAAAAACAGATTTCATCTGATTCCGTCGTCTGCTGACGACGGAACTCTGCGAGGCTCTTGCACAAAATCCGGCGTATGGACACTTTTTCGACAAGCTGAAATGGGTCCTGGATGAGCATGCTCATCCAGGACCCATTTGTCATTTCTGCCAGTCCGCCGGATAGACAAAGTAGAGGAAGCGGGCCTTCCCCTTCACCGAGAACTGGATCTCGCTGCCCCGCGGGATGTGGAGGACCTCGCCGGGACCGGCGGAGATCCGCTCGCCCCCCACCAGGACGTCCAGCCGCCCCTCGACCACATAGTCCATCTCGTCGTAGGTGAGCTTCCAGGGGAAGGTGGTCTCCTCCATGACCATCAGGCCGCAGCCCAGCCGGGGGGCCTCCGCCAGGGAAAAGAGGTCCCGGGTCCACACCCGATCCCCGGCCTTCCCCGTGTCCAGCCGGTCGGTCTCCCGGACCTCCAGCTGGGGCACCGCCACCGCGCGCACGCCGTGGGTCGGCGGGGCCTCCGTTGCCGGGGCTCCCCCCAGCCGCTCCAGCAGCACCTGACGCACCAGCTGCTCCAGGGCTGCCTTGTCCACATTTGCCACACACATCTCTCCTTTCGGGCGGGAACCGGACGCCGGGCGAGCCGCTCAGGGCTCCACCCGGTCCACGATGCCCACGATGGCGGCGTCCACAGGGA
This sequence comes from Intestinimonas sp., assembly GCF_026169115.1. GTDB lineage: Bacteria > Bacillota > Clostridia > Oscillospirales > Oscillospiraceae > Intestinimonas. The sequence goes on from NZ_JAPFEA010000038.1 coordinate 6,462, forward strand.
GGGACTCCCCCGCCGCCATGCGGGCGGCGCCGCCCCGGACGACCAGCACCCGGTCCCCCTGCCCCGCCCCGGTCTGGTCGGCGCACACCAGGGCGGGGCCCTGATGGCCCTCCGGCGCCACCAGCAAAAGACTCTGGCCGGTCAGGCGCTCCGCCTTCCGGGTACACCACACGTTACCGATGACGATCCCTAACAACACAAATGCCCATCTCCCGCAGCCCCCGCTCCAGGGCCATGAATTTTTGGTAGACGCCCATGGGCGCGCGCTTGCAGTAGTCCTTGTACTCCAGACCCGACTCCAGCACCCGGACCCGCTTTCCCTCCAAAAGGGCCCGCAGGACCGCCCCCTCCTCGTCGGTGAGGGCCAGCCCCAGGGCCAGGGAGCCCATCTGCTCCACCGGCAGCCGGGTGACGGTCAGGCCGTCCTCCCGCACCTCCAGCTCCATCGCCCCACCTCCTCAGTCCGCCCGGTAGTCTCCGGCCTTCAGCCGGATCATCATGATCCACAGCAGGGAGGAGAGCCGGTTGAGCCCCAGTAAGATGTCCCCCCGGGTCACTCCGCCACTCTCATCCCGGAAGGCCCGGTAGGCGGCCAGCTCCGTCTGGCGGGCCACCGTCCGCACCCGGTTCACCGCCAGGATGGCGGGGGAGTCGGTGTAGTGGATGAGGAAGTGGCCCTGGCCATAGTATTTTTCCGGATAGTGGGACCGCTCCCGCAGCTCCTCCGGGGTCAGGCCGCAGAGCTTTACCTCCCCCACCGGCTCCTCCAGCACGTCAAAGCGGATAAAGCGCCGGACAAAGGCCAGCGCCTCCTCCAGCTCCTCCGCCAGGGCTGTCACTCCCTCCCGAGCACAGACCTGCTGGCACAGGGCGATCTCCCCCTCCAGCAGATCGATCATGCCCCGGAAGGCGATGCGGGGGTGGTCCTTGAAAACCAGGAGGTTGCCCCGCAGGTGGGTCATGTGCTCCGGCTTCTCCTCCAGCTCCACCCCGAAGGGGGTCTGATAGCGGGCGGTCCCTTGGCTGTCCGCCCCGCCGCCCTGGGGGTAGACCACCTCCACCCTGTGCTCCCGGAGGAAGGACCGGGCGGCGGGGGTGAGGACGTCCCCCCTGGCCACCACCACCGGTCCCCGTGCGCCGTTATCGGACATCTGCCGGACCCGCTCCTCGGTCAAGAGGGCCACGACTCAGCCCTCCCGGTCAAATTCCCCAGCCTTGTGGGGCAGGATGCCGTCCACCTCGGCGTGGGGGCGGGGAATGACGTGGACGGAGATGAGCTCTCCCACCTTCTCTGCGGCGGCGGCCCCAGCGTCGGTGGCCGCCTTTACGGCCCCCACATCCCCCCGGACCATGACGGTCACCAGACCGCCCCCCACCTGCTCCTTGCCCACCAGCTGGACGTTGGCCGCCTTCACCATGGCGTCGGCGGCCTCAATGGCCCCCACCAGGCCCTTGGTCTCCACCATACCCAGCGCATTCGTATTTGCCATCTGTTTTCTGCTCCTTTCCTGTCCGGGGGCGTCGGTCTGCCCCCGGTCCGCTGTCTGCTTCGCCGCGCCCCCACCCTTCACGGCGGCGGCCAGGCTGGTCAGCTCCTCCTTGGCGGGGGCCTTTCTCCCCCGGCCAGTGGACTTTTTCTCCTCCTTGGCCGCCCCCTTGGCGGCCACCGCCGCCTCCCGCAGGAGGTCGGCGGGCGGGTCGTACATGGTCCCCTCGGTCTGGACCCGGTCCTGGAGGTCCTCCTCCGGCTGGAGGACGGGCTGCTCCGTCCCGGTACGGGCCGTCTCCTTCATGTTACGTCAGCCTCCTCACGATCTGCTCCACCAGGGACCGGAGGAGGGCGTCGTCCACCTCCGGTCCTCCGGCGCTCTGCCGGTGGGCGGCGGCGGGGCCGCCCCGCAGCTCCTCCAGCTCCTTCACCCCCCAGGCCACCCGCTTGATGTTGATGAGGTCCAGGGGCCCGATGTTGTTGGAGGAGGAGGACCCACCCACCGCCCCGCAGCCCAGGGTGAGGGCGGGGAACAGGCAGGTGGTGGCCCCGATGCCCCCCAGGGCGGAGGGGGTGTTCACCAGCACCCGGCTGGCGGGGACGGCCTGGGCGAAGCGCCTGACCACGCTCTCGTCCTCGGCGTGGATGGAAAAGGTGTGGCCCGCCCCCTCCCACTCCAAAATCTCCACACAGCGGCGGAGGGCGGCGGCCTCGTCGGCTTCCACATAGCAGGCCAGGATGAGGCCCAGCTTCTCGCTGGAATAGGGATAGCCGGGGCCCACCCCCGTCTCCCGGGCCACCAGCACCCGGGCGGTGGCCGGCGCCTTGTCCAGTCCGGCCAGCCTGGCCACCGTCTCCACGCTTTTACCCACAATGGCCGGATTCATGGTGCCGTTGGGCCGCAGGATAAACTTGGAGAGCCTTTTGTGCTCCTCGTCGCTGAGGAGGTAGGCCCCCTGGCGGCGGAGCTCCTCCGACACCGCCCTCTCCATGGCCCGGGTGGTGACGATGGACTGCTCGCTGGCGCAGATGGTACCGTTGTCAAAGGTCTTGGAGTCCAGGATGCGCTTCACCGCCTGGGCGACATTGGCGGTGTGGTGGATATAGGCCGGTCCGTTGCCCGCCCCCACGCCGATGGCCGGCGTGCCGGAGGAGTAGGCCGCCTTGACCATGGCGGCGCCGCCGGTGGCCAGGATGAGCCGGGTGTGGTCGTGCTTCATGAGGGCGTCGGTGGCCTCCAGGGTGGGGGTGGCAATGCAGGAGACGGCCCCCTCCGGGGCCCCCGCCTGACGGGCGGCCCGAGCCACCACCTGCACCGCCTCGCCGATGCACCCCACGGCGCTGGGGTGTGGGGAGAAGACGATGGGGTTGCCCGCCTTCATGCAGATCATGGCCTTGTAGATCACCGTGGAGGTGGGGTTGGTGGAGGGCACCAGCCCCGCCACGACCCCCACCGGCACCCCGATGTCAATGGTCCGTTTCTCCTTGTCCTGGGCCAGGACGCCGTGGGTCTTCTCCTCCTTGATGGCGTCGTAGAGGGTGACGGCGGCGAAGCGGTTCTTGATCTCCTTGTCCTCCGCCCTGCCGTAGCCCGTCTCCTCCACCGCCAGCTCGGCCAGCCGCCGGGCATGCTCGGCCCCCGCCCGGGAGATGGCCGCCGTGATGCGGTCCAGGTCGGCCTGGCTCATGGCGGCCAGGGTCCGCTGGGCCTCCCTGGCCTTGCCCACTAGGTCCCGCACCTCCTGGATAGATCGCAGGTCCTTGTCCAGCTTCATGGGTTCTGTCATGTTCACACCTCCCTGGGTTGTCCGGTCACATCCAGCACCGCTGCTGCAAATGCTTCACACGCGGCCCACCGGATGGGACATCCGGCGGGTACCCGGTCCACTTTACATGCTCGGGGCAAATGAATTGCCCCTGCGCCAAGGTTTTGGTCCGTTGGCCCAAAACGCTTGTGCGCGCCTTCGGCGCGGCCCGCTTCCGCGGGCAGGCCGCCTGTTTTTCTCTCCACGCCTCACACCTCCCTGGGACGCCCGGCCACATCCAGCACCGCCTGGGCAAACGCCTCACAGGCGGCCTTGCAGGCGCTCTGGGTGCCGGTGAGGAGCCCGCCGCCGAAGTTGGTCTCGCTGGGGGGCTCAAAGAGGGCGGTCAGGGTCACATCGGCCGCCTTCATGGCCTCGTCCAGCCCCACCACCGCCTCCAGAGGCGGGGCGATGAGGTAGGCCAGGGCCTCTCCCTCCCGCACCCCGGCGGTCTTGGAGAGATACGTCCCCGTCCGGGAGACCGTATGGGCAAAGTAGACGATGGAGTCGTCGGCGTTGGCCGAGCGAAAGCCCGCCCCGCTCTCGAAAAATTCCACCGCCGCTTTGAGCCCGCTCTTCACCTCGGCGGGGTTGGGTCCGGCCAGGATGCCGATGACCTCCCCCGCCAGCTTGGTGTTGGCGTTGGCCGCCCCGGCGTAGAGGCTCCGGCCATACACCACCTCCACGGCGGCGGCCTTGGTGGCCTCGTCCAGGGCGCAGTAGGTCACGTCGTCGCTGTCGGCGGTGAGGATGCCGATGGACCGGAACTCCGGCCTTAAGCCCAGCTTCTCCGCCAGGGTCTCGGACACGTTGGCAATGGTGCGGGTGGCCAGGGCGTTACACTTCAAGAGGTCTCCCGTCATGCCCCCACTCCTCTCGCCAATTCGATGCCGGATGCCCTTTTCTCCAGCATGGTCTTGATTAGCTCGGCAATATGTGCGCCGGCCATTCCCCGCCCGGCTGGCTGGTCGGGGGCCCCTTGGGCGATTTCATCTCGCCCGTCGGAAGTGAATTCCGCCGGGCTCCGGCGCATCCGCGCCGCCCCGCTGTGCGGGGCCCCGTGGAGGCCGGCCTTGTCAGCGCAGATCAATACCGCTCGCCTTCCTTTCCAGCATAGTCTTGATTAGCTCGGCGATGTGTGCGCCGGCCTCCACCGCCGTTGTCCCCTGCCTGTGGATATTGGAGATGACGGTCCGCTTGGATTCCGGGATGCCGATGCGGGCGCCGTAGGTGAGATAGGCCGACATGGATTCCGCCGTCACCAGGCCGGGCCGCTCCCCCACCAGCATGCACACCACCTCCGCCCCGGTGAGCTCCCCGATGTGGTCGGAGGCCCCCACCCGGCAGTACCGCACGAAAAGGGTGGGACCGGCGTCGATGCCGAAGCCCTTCAATCCCGCCCGGATGGCCTCCATGCAGTCGGCGGCGTTGGCCTCGATGGCGGCGGAACTGAGGCCGTCCCCCACCACCAGGGCCACCTTGGGGGCCTGGCCCAGGGTCTTCTGAATGAGGGCCTGTTGCTCCTCATCAAAGCGGCGGCCCTTGTCGGGCCGGGTCAGATATTCGTCCTTGTCTTTGCACAGGGTGTGGATGGGGATATAGCCCTGGGCCTTCACAAAGTCCTCGCTCACATGGGAGAAGACCGAGTCCTGGGCGGCGGCGTGGTCGCACCGCATGCGGAGCATGGTCTCCGTCTTGTACCGTGCCCCGGCCCGGCCCATGCCCAGCCGGGCGGGGGTCCTTGCCTTCAGCTCCAGGAAGGCGGGGCCGTTTTTCGGGTTTGGGACCAGGTAGAGCCGCCGCAGGTCGATGGCGGCGATGTCCTGGAGCTCCCCGCCCTCGGCTGACGGGCCGGGCTCCATGGGGCGGTAGTCGGCCCCCTTCACCTGGGGGGTGGGGGCCTGACCCATCAGGTCGGCCACCATCCGCTCCACCAGGGCCCGCAGTTCTTTTTCATTGACAGACACAGTGTTTCACCCTCCTTGTCATGCCAGCAGCACCGAGCCGTCCCCCGCCAGGGGGGTGAGCTTTCCGTTCTCCACAAAGCCCATCTTCTCCAGCCAGTCCTGGAAGGGTTTGATGGCGGTGAGACCGAAGAGCTCCCGGAGAGCGGCGGTCTCGTGGTAACCGGTGGTCTGGTAGTTGAGCATCACGTCGTCGCCATGGGGGATGCCCATGAAGTAGTTGCATCCGGCGGCGGTCAGGAGGACGGCCAGATCCTCGATGTCGTTCTGGTCGGCCTTCATGTGGTTGGTGTAGCAGGCATCGCAGCCCATGGGGATGCCGGTGAGCTTGCCCATGAAGTGGTCCTCCAGCCCCGCCCGAATGACCTGCTTGGCGTTGTAGAGATATTCCGGGCCGATGAAGCCCACCACCGTGTTGACCAGGAAGGGTTCAAAATGGCGGGCAAAGCCGTAGCACCGGGCCTCCATGGTCACCTGGTCCCAGCCGTTGTGGGCCTCGCTGGAGAGCTCAGAGCCCTGGCCGGTCTCGAAGTAGAGGACATTGGGACCGGTGGCGGTGCCCTCCCGCAGGGCCAGGGCCCGGGCCTCAGCCAGGGTATCGGCGGAGAAGCCGAACGCCTCGTTGCCCTTCTGGCTCCCGGCGATGGACTGGAAAATGAGGTCGGTGGGGGCTCCCTTGCGGATGCACTCCATCTGGGTGGTGACGTGGGCCAGCACGCAGGTCTGGGTGGGGATGGCCCAGCGTTCCTTCACCTCCCGGAACCGCTCCAGCACCCTGGTGACGCTCTCCACCGAGTCGTCCACCGGGTTGAGACCCAGCACCGCATCCCCCACCCCGAAGGTAAGGCCCTCCAGCAGGGAGGCCAGGATGCCGTCGGGATCGTCGGTGGGGTGGTTGGGCTGGAGCCGGGCCGACAGGGTCCCCGGCTCCCCGATGGTGGTGTTGCAGGTGGCGGTGACCCGCAGCTTTTTGGCGGCGTAGATGAGGTCCAGGTTGCTCATGAGCTTACACACCGCCGCCACCATCTCGCTGGTGAGGCCCCGGGAGAGCCGCCGGATGGCCGCCCCGTCATTTTTCTCGCTGAGCAGCCACTCCCGCAGCTCGGACACCGTCCAATTTTTGATCTGGCCGTAGATCTTCTCATTGACCCCGTCCTGGATGATGCGGGTGACCTCATCCTCCTCATAGGGTACGGCGGGTGCGTTCCGCAGGTCGGAAAGGGTCAGCTCCGCGAGCACCGCCTTGGCCGCCACCCGCTCGGCGGCGTTTTCGGCGGCGATGCCCGCCAGCCGGTCCCCCGATTTCTCCTCGTTGGCCTTGGCCATGACCTCCCGGATGGTATGGAAGTCATAGACATGACCCAGCAGCTTGGTTTTTAAGATCATAAGTCCCTCCTCTCCCGGCGCTCCCCGCCGGGCACACTGTTTGAAAAGGCCAGGGTCTTGACCACCACCGGCAGCACGCTGCCCCCGGCCACGGGGGCGCCGATGTCCAGATAGTCCCCCTCCCGGACGCTCACGCCGTCCAGGCACAGCAGGGGGCTGCCCCCCATGGCCTGGCCCAGGACCTTGGCCATGTCCCGCTCTACCACCACCACGGGGAAGTGCCCCGCCCCATACAGGGGCTCCAGCCCCGCCCGGAGCCCCCGGGCCAGCTCGGTCACCCGTTGGTAGGACGGCGACGCCGCGCCGGTGAGGGCCAGGGCCACCTGGCACAGCCCCTCCTGGTCGGCGTACCGGGAGAGCTTTTTCGCTACCGCTGCCGCCAGAGCGGCGGCGTCCCCCCTCTCTTCCCCTTCGGTGAGCCGGAGGACAGGGAGGTTTTTCAGCGGGAAGGGCACCTCCCGGCAGTGGATGGTGGAGCCGGAGACCTCCACCGTATGGGCCCCCGCCCCCACCACCGTGGCCCGGATGGTCTCCCTCCCCCGGACCAGTTCACAGCCCGCCCCCTCCAGCCGCCGCCGGAGAGCGGGGCCCAGCAGGGGGCCGATGTCTCCATAGGTCAGCCAATTTTGGGGTGGGTCCCACATACAGTCGGCCACGCCCCCTGAAAAGGAGAGGACCTTGACCCCCTCTGGGACGGCTTTTTCCAAAACCTCCGTCATGGCGTCCAGGAGAGGGGCCAGGTCGGCGGCCTCTACCTTCTGCCCCAGCGCCGGCACGAAGCTGGACCAGGGTTCCAAAACCGGGGAGCGGTAGACCACCCGGCCCTGGTCGTCCAGTTTGAGGAGCCGCCCGCCGATGTCCAGGCAGTCGGTGTCCAGCAGGACGCCGTTCTCATAGAGGGCCAGGTTGGAGGTGCCTCCGCCGATATCAAAGTGTAATACCTTGCACCGGCGCTCCCTGGAGTATTCATCCGCCCCCGCTCCCCGGGCGGCCAGGATGGACTCCAGGTCGGGTCCGGCGGTGGCCACCACAAAGTCCCCGGCAAATTCCGAGAGGGCGGAGAGGACGGCCCGGGCGTTCTCCTTCCGGGCGGTCTCCCCGGTGATGATGACCGCCCCCGTCTCCACCTCCTCCCGGCGGAGCCCCGCCTTCCGGTACTCCTCGGCCACGATGGCCCGGACGCCGGCGGCGTCGATGACGGTGTCTGAGAGGAGGGGGGTGAAGTGGATGGCGCTGCGGTAGACGATCTCCCGGTCCGTGATGGCCACCCTGGGCACCGTGAAGGGGCTGGCCCGGTTTTCCAGGGTCAGGGTCGAAACGACAAGCTGGGTCGTACTGGTTCCTATATCGATGCCCACAGACGTGAGCTGCTCCCTCATGTCCCTCCCCCCAGTCCTCCGGCCCGGGCGAGGAGGTCCCGGATCTCCGCCGCTGTCAAGGTCAGGGGGTTGGCCGCCATGCAGCCGTCGGCCAGGGCGGCGGCAGAGAGGTCGTCCAGGGCAGAGCGCAGCGCCCCGCCCTCCACCGGCAGCCGGTCAGGGAGGTCCAGGGCGGCCCGGAGCCGGACCAGTCCGGCGGAGAGAGCCCTGGGGGTGCCCGACAGACCGCAGGCTTTGGCCAGCGCGGCATAGCGGGTGGCCGCCCGCCTGTCCCCGGCATTGCGGAGGACCACCATCGGCAGCAGTATGGCGTTGAGCCGCCCATGGGGCAGGTGGAACTGCCCCCCCAGGGCGTGGGCCATGGCGTGGCAGGCCCCCAGTCCGGCGGCGTTGAAGGCCATCCCGGCCAGGCAGGAGGCGAGGAGCATGTCCCCCTTGGCCCCCAGATCCCCGGCGAAGGCGGCGGGCAGCCGGTCATAGGCCAGAGAAAAGGACTTTTCGGCCAGGGCGTCGGAGAAGGGACTGCTTCCCGCCGCCACATAGGTCTCGGCGGCGTGGGTGAGCACATCCATACCGGTCTCGGCGGTGACCTTGGGCGGCACGCCCTCCAGAAGGGCGGGGTCCAGAATGGCGGTCTCCGGCAGCAGGCCCTCCTCCACCAGGGGGTGCTTGACCCCCTTCTCCGTGTCTGTGAGGACGGCGAAGGACGTCACCTCGCTGCCGGTGCCCGCCGTGGTGGGGATGCACCACAGGGGCGGACGGCAGCGGGAGAACCAGCACATGGCCTTGGCGCAGTCCATGGGCGAGCCTCCGCCGAAGGCCACCACCACATCGGGCTGAAAGTGCTCCAGGGCGGCCACCCCCTCCGCCACCAGCTGCAAGGAGGGGTCGGGCTCCACCCTGTCGAAGACCTCCACCGGCCCGGTGAGCCGCTCCGCGGCCCGCGTTGCAAGGCCCGAGGCGGCCAGAAAGCCGTCGGTGACCAGCAGCACCCGCTTCCCCGCCAGCTTTTCCAGGGCGGCCAGGGCCCCCGTCCCGTACCAGATCTCCGGCCGGACGGCAAATCGTTCCATACCTGTCCCCTCCTTTTTGTGACAGGCTTAGTATGGCAGAAGAACAAAAAAATATAGGCCCCGGATCAAATAATCCGGGGCCGGTCAAAAAACTCTGCTCAGACGCAGAGCCCATCCGGGCAGGCGGGGGAGCTCGAGGGGGCGGCAGCCCGCCTCGAATAGGATAGCATCCCCCGCGCCCTTGCGCTGCAAGGGCTGCGGCGAGCAAAGCGAGGACTTTTCCGCCCAGGCGGGGCGGGAAAGTAACGGGATGCATATAGGCCCCGGATCAAATAATCCGGGGCCGGTGGAAAAGGAGCCTTGACGCTGCTATTATAATGGTAGTGTTTACAATCGGGTGCGATCCACCAAAGAGAAAAGAGGTCCTGACCCTTGCAAAAGAATCTCACCACGGGCAGCGTGTGGAAGACGGTGGTCTTCTTCTCGCTCCCCTATCTGCTCTCCTATTTTTTGCAGACCCTCTACGGCATGGCCGATCTCTTCATCATTGGGCAGTTTGAGGGGGTGGCCAGCACCACCGCCGTCTCGGTGGGCTCCCAGGTGATGCACATGCTCACCGTCATGATCGTGGGCCTGGCCATGGGCTCCACCGTCTCCATCGGGCAGGCCGTGGGCGCCGGCGACGCCCCGCGGACAAGACGGAGCATCGGCAACACGGCCACCCTGTTTCTGGGGCTCTCCCTGGTGCTGACGGTCCTCCTCCTTCTTTTGGCGGAGCCCATCGCCCGGCTCATGTCCACCCCGGAGGCGGCGGTGGCGGGCACGGTGGACTACCTCACCATCTGCTTTCTGGGCATCCCCTTCATCACCGCCTACAACATCATCAGCGCCGTCCTCCGGGGCCTGGGGGACTCCAAAAGCCCCATGTACTTCATCGCCGCGGCCTGTGCCGTCAACATCGGTCTGGACTACCTCTTCATGGTGGTCCTGCACCTGGGCCCCGCCGGCGCCGCCCTGGGCACCACCCTGTCCCAGACGGTCAGCGTCCTCCTGGCCCTGGCGGCGATGGCCGCCCGGAAGGGCGGTCCGGGGCTCTGCCGGGCGGACTTCCGGCCCTGCCGTCCGGTGATGAAGCAGATCCTCCGGGTGGGCGTCCCGGTGGCCCTCCAGGACGGCTTCATTCAGATCTCCTTCCTCCTCATCACCGTCATCGCCAACAACCGGGGCCTCAGCGACGCCGCGGCGGTGGGCATCGTGGAGAAGATCATCAGCTTTTTGTTCCTGGTCCCCTCCTCCATGCTCTCCACCGTCTCCGCCCTGGGGGCCCAGAGCGTGGGGGCTGGCAAGCCGGAGCGGGCCAGGCACATCCTCCGCTGCGCCCTCCTCATCGCCGTGGCCTTCGGCCTGTGCGCCGCGGCGGTCATGCAGCGTTTTGCCGAGCCGGTGGTGGGCCTCTTCACCGACGCCGCCGCCCCGGGCGGGGCCGATGTGGTCCGACTGGGCGGGCAGTACCTGCGGGGCTATGTGTGGGACTGCGTCTTCGCCGGCATGCACTTCAGCTTCAGCGGCTACTTCTGCGCCTGCGGACGGTCCTCCCTCTCCTTCCTCCACAACGTGGCCGCCATTTTGCTGGTCCGGGTCCCGGGGGCCTATTTGACATCCGTCCTCTTTCCGAATACCCTGTTGCCCATGGGGCTGGCCACAGCGGCGGGCTCCCTGCTGTCGGTGCTCATCTGCATCGCCGCCTATCAGCTCATGTGCCGGGGAGGTCAACAGGGGGGAACAAAAGCTCTTTCAGAGCGGTAAGCAGCGGAGAAATTCGTCACCGAGAGCCGCATTCCGGCAAACGATCCGGGCAACGCAGAAACAGACCGTCGAAAAACCCCCGCGCGGAGTGGTCTCTGAACTGCGCCAGATTGTGCGGACAGAACAAAAAAGAGCCCCTGGTAGGAAATATTGAGTTTTAAGTGGAGAGGCGTCGCGCCAGCGGCGCCTCTCCGGTTTTTAACTGGATGCGCTCATGGTTGTAAAAACAGATATAGCGGTCAATCATTTCGTTTGCTTCGGAGA
>NZ_JAPFEA010000068.1 GCF_026169115.1 Intestinimonas sp.
CCGCCGGGCGGCGGCAGCCACGGTCTCCAGGTCCCGGGCGGTGACCTCGTCCACCCGGAGGAGACGGTAATAGCAGTCGTGGAGACCGCCCCGGTGCCGGGCGGGGGGCCTGTGACTGCGGTCCCCCAGCCGGGTGTTGGAAAAGGGCGTCATGTGCCGGACCGGCTCCAGGTCCAGCTGCTCCAGGACCCGACGCCAGGAGCCGCAGCGCCGGACCAGCGGCTCTGCCACGTCAGGGTCCATCTCCCGGCGGCGAGGGGCCCGATTGAGCTCCTCCGCCCGGCGGCGGACGGCCTCCAGCAGCGGCTTGTACGTCTCCTCCAGAGGGCCGGTGGGCGGGAGGGGCGCAGGATCCAGGACCCCGGCGGCAGAGAGCACCTCGCCCCAGGTCTTGTAATGGCACCGCAGCCCCCGGAGGGCCTCCGGCAGATCCGATGGGTGGGGCATCCGGCCCAAAGTCTCCCGGGCGCGGCGGACCTCCTCCAGCAGCCGCTGGACCTCAGTCTCCTCGGCCCGGACCTCCTCCAAACGCTTTCCACACCGGCCAGCGGAGCGGCTCAGACCGGCGGCACGCAGAGCGCCGGGCCAGTTTTTGAACCGGGCCCGCAGATAGGTCCGGCAGGTCCAGTGGACCTCATTCTGAGCGGGAGAACGGCCCAGCTCCTCCGCCCGCTCCCGCAGAAGGTCCAGCAGCTCCTGGTCGGAGCAGCTCTCATAGAGCTGACGGCCCTGCGGGCCGTCCAGTCCATAGCGGAGGAGCAGTTCCGCTCCAGGCTCCATCTCCGCATGGCCCGCCAGGACATGGAGCTCCTGCCTGCGGCGGCGCAGCTCCCCTTCTGTCAGCCTGTTTTCCACCCACGTTCTCCTCTCTCCCGGAAGGCGGCGCTCCGCCGCATCCATTTTGTCGTTTCTTCAGCAGGAGAAATTATACCATGCGCCCGCCCGGACATGCAAGGGGACATTGGCCGCGCCATCTGGAGATTGCCTTTTTCACAAAAAAAGGATATACTGGACGGGATAAATCTTTGTGCAAGGAGGCCCTGTCATGGACAAGATCAAGATGACCACTCCCCTGGTGGAGATGGACGGGGACGAAATGACCCGCATCCTCTGGAAGGACATCAAGGAGATCCTTCTGGAGCCCTATATCGATCTGAAGACCGAATATTACGACCTTGGGCTCCCCCACCGGGAGGAGACCCGGGATCAGGTGACCGTGGAGGCCGCCGAGGCCACCAGGAAGCACGGCGTGGCGGTGAAGTGCGCCACCATCACCCCCAACGCCCAGCGGGTCAAGGAGTACAAGCTCTCACAGATGTGGAAATCCCCCAACGGTACCATCCGGGCCATTCTGGACGGCACCGTCTTCCGCTCCCCCATCATGGTCAGGGGCATCTCGCCTGTGGTAAAGAACTGGAAGCGCCCCATCACCATCGCCCGCCACGCCTTCGGCGACGTCTACAAGAACACCGAGTACAAGGTCCCCGGCCCCGGAAAGGCCGAGCTGGTCTTCACCCCGGCGGAGGGGGAGCCCGTCCGCCAGACTGTGTACGACTTCACCGGTGCCGGCGTTCTCCAGGGCCAGTTCAATACGGTGTCCTCCATCTCTTCCTTTGCCCGGGCCTGCTTCCAGTTCGCCCTGGACAGCAGGCAGGACCTGTGGTTCGCCACCAAGGACACCATCTCCAAGCAGTACGACCACACCTTCAAGGATATTTTCCAGGAAATCTTTGACGCTGAGTACGCCAAAGCCTTCCAGAAGGCGGGCATCGAGTACTTCTATACCCTCATCGACGATGCGGTGGCCCGGGTCATCCGCAGCGAGGGCGGCTTTATCTGGGCCTGCAAGAACTACGACGGCGACGTCATGAGCGACATGGTCTCCACCGCCTTCGGCTCCCTGGCCATGATGACCTCCGTGCTGGTCTCTCCCGACGGCAAGTACGAATACGAGGCCGCCCACGGCACCGTCACCCGCCACTACTACCAGTACCTGGAGGGGAAGGAGACCTCCACCAACCCCATCGCCACCCTCTTTGCCTGGACCAGGGCCCTGCGCAAGCGGGGCGAGCTGGACGGCATCAGCGCCCTTATGACCTTCGCCGACAAGCTGGAGGCGGCCTCTCTCGCCGTCATTGAGGGGGGCACCATGACCAAGGACCTGGCCGGCCTGTGGGAGGGCGAGGTCCCCGCTGTGGTGGTCAACAGCCGCCGGTTCCTGGAGGCCATCCGGGACGAGCTGGAGCAGCGGCTCTGAGCCCCTGATGCGAGAAAACCGCCCTCTCCGGCTATACCGGAGAGGGCGGTTTTTATGCTCTTATGATCTCCCAAGACCACCCAAAGGAGTGGATCAGAAGTACTTCTTCACGCCGTCGCTGGCCAGGGAGGAATCGGCGCTGATGGTGACGGTGAACTTGATGTTGTTGTCCTCGCCGAAGTCGTTGAGCCAATCCAGGAACTCCTCCACAGCCAGGTCAGTGGCCTCGCTGGGAACGATCTTGGTGAGGCTGTCGATAAAGACATGGGTGATGTCGTAGTTGCCGGCATACAGGCCGCTGACAAAGCCCTTCAGGAACTCGTAGTCCTTCATATCGTAGTGGCTGGCTTCCACCAGACGGATCTTATAATTGATGTCATAGGTCAGCTTGGGCCCACGCTCGATGCACACCACGTTGCCGTGCTCGTTCTGGACTGCGGTATTGATGAGTTCGATCATCTGCTTGGTCTTGCCGGTGCCCTTGACCCCCATGATCACTCTAACCATATCGATCACTCCTTACATTGTCCGCCGGAGCCTCTCCCCGGCCTCTGTTTTTATGTTACCATTTCTCCGCCGAAATTTCAACTCATTTACACAAGTTCACGAAAAATTAACGGCGGCGGCCCGTTCTATTTAGGCGCTTTTCTGTTTCCATCGGAAGAAGCCCGTTCTTTACAGTCTCGCCTCCAGAGCTGCCTTCTGCTCCTCATAGCCCGGTTTGCGCCCCACGGGATGTCCCATCCCGCGGGGACCCCGGAGATTTCATCTGCTCGGGCAGAGTGAATCCGCCCGGCATCAAGGTTTTGCCTGCGGCAAAACACTTGGTGTGGAGACGTACAAGCTTACAGTCTGGCCTCCAGAGCTGCCTTCTGCTCCTCATAACCCGGTTTGCCCAGGAGGGCGAACATGTTCTTCTTGTACGCCTCCACGCCGGGCTGGTCGAAGGGGTTCACCCCCAGCAGGTAGCCGGACAGGCCGCAGGCGTACTCGAAGAAGTAGATGAGCTGTCCCACGGTCCGCTCATCCCGGGCGTCGGCCTCCAACACCAGGTTGGGCACACCGCCGTCCACATGGGCCAGGAGGGTGCCCCGCATGGCCTGTTCGGCCACGAACTGGAGGGGCTTGCCGCTGAGGAAGTTGAGCCCGTCCACATTGTCGGGGTCGTTGGGGATGGTAATGGTGCGGCGGGACCGCGTAAACTTCACCACGGTCTCCATCAGGATGCGCTGGCCCTGCTGGATGTACTGGCCCATGGAGTGGAGGTCGGCGGTGAATTCCACGCTGGCGGGGAGAAGGCCCTTGCCCTCCTTGCCCTCGCTCTCGCCGTAGAGCTGCTTCCACCACTCGGCGAAGAAGCGGAAGGAGGGCTCGTAGCCCACCAACAGCTCCACCGACTTGCCGGCGTCATAGAGGGCGTTCCGGGCGGCGGCATACTGCCAGGCCACGTTGTCGGTGCCGGGCTGGGCCAGGGTATTCATGGCCTCGGCGGCGCCGGCCATCAGGGCCTCAATGTCTACTCCCGCCACGGCGATGGGCAGCAGGCCCACGGCGGTGAGAACGGAGTACCGGCCGCCCACAGCGTCGGGCACCACGAACTCCTCATAGCCCTCCGCGTCGGCCAGCCCCTTCAGCGCGCCCTTTTTGGCGTCGGTGGTGGCATAAATCCGTTTCCGGGCCTCCTCCTTGCCGTACTTGGCCTCCAGCAGACCCTTGAAGACCCGGAAGGCCACGGCGGGCTCGGTGGTGGTGCCCGATTTGGAGATAATGTTGATGGACCAGTCCTTGCCCTCCAGATAGTCCATGAGGTCGCCCATGGCATCGGTGGAAAGGCCGTTTCCGGCGAAGAAGATCTCCGGCTTGTTGGGGGCGAGCTTGTGGTCGGCGGAGCCCAGCAGCTCCATGACAGCCCGTGCGCCCAGATAGGACCCACCGATGCCGATGACCACAAGCACGTCGGAGTCGGAGCGGATCTTCTTGGCGGCGGCCTGGATGCGGGCGAACTCCTCCCTGTCATACTCCTCGGGCAGGCGGACCCAGCCGGTGAATTCACCACCGGGGCCGTTGTGCTCGGCCAGCATGACCCGGGCCTTTTCCAGGGCCTCCATGCGGCTGGAAAGGTAGTCCTGGGGAAGGAAAGAACTTGCGTTGGAAAGGTCAAGTTTCAGCATATCGAAAACCTCCTGGATTTTGATTTGTGGTCTTTACCAGCATTATAACACAGCCTGGCCGTTGATGCCAGAAAAAAAGAGGATCACAGAAAAAAGGCCGCCGGCCCCACATGAAAGGGGCCGGCGGCGTTGCTTCTACCAAAAATAGGAAAATAAATCGTACCCGATAAAAACCGATCAATCCTCGTCGCGGAGCACAAAACGGTCCACCAGACTCTTCATCAGCAGGGCCTGACTGGAGAGCTCTTCACTGGCGGCGGCGCTCTCCTCAGCGGTGGCGGAGTTGGTCTGGACCACACTGGAGATCTGCTCGATGCCATCGGTGATCTGGGCGATGGACTCAGCTTCAGCAACAATGTTGTTTCTCACATTGTCAATAAGCTCTACTGCCTCACCCGTGAGGGTAGCGGTTTCATCCAGGGCGGTGCTGACCTCCTGGCTGAGCTGACTGCCGGTGGCTACATTGGTGGCGGAGCGTTCAATGAGCTCCTTGGTCTGCTTGGCAGCCTGATCGGATCTCGCGGCCAGATTGCGGACCTCATCGGCCACCACAGTAAAGCCCTTGCCGCTGGCGCCTGCACGGGCGGCCTCTACGGCGGCGTTGAGGGCCAGAATATTGGTCTGGAAGGCAATATTCTCAATGGTGGTGATGATCTGACCGATCTCCTGGTGTCCTTCGAGAATGGCAGACATGGCATCCTGAAGTTCCTTCATTTTGGTATTACTCAGGGACAGCTGGGTACCCGCCACATTGGCCTTGTCGCTGGCAGCCTTGGCCATGTCCCGATTGCTCTGGGCGCCGGAGTTGATCTCGGCAGCGGTGGCGGAGAGCTCCTGAATGGCGCTGGCCTGTTCGGTGGCGCCCTGAGCCAGGGACTGGGCGCCGGAGGAGACCTGTTCGGCGCCGGTGGAAACCTGCTCCGCGGCAGTGTCGATCTGGCGCAGGGTGGAGCTCAGGCTCCGGTTGATGTTGCGCAGAGACTCCAGAACAACAGATACATCGCCCTCATAGACGTCATAGTTCCGGGAGGTCACCTTGAAGTTCCCCCGGGCCATCTCGCCCAGCAGATAGCCGATATCCCCGAAGAGCTCAGTCAGGGTATTGACGATACGGACCGTCGCGTTGGCCAGAGTACCGATCTCATCCTCGCGGTTGAACTCGGGCGCAGGCGTGGTCAGATCGCCGTGAGAGAGGAGCTCCAGCCGCTCGACACAGACGCGGATCGGCTCACTGAGGCCGCGGGCGATCCGAACGGCCAGCAGGAAGGAGACGACGACCACCAGGACCAGGAGCGCCAGAATCACAACAATGCCCAGGTAAGTGGTCCCCAAAAAGTCCTTGGTATGGGAGGTAACGGCAATGCTCCACCCATCGGTGCCGGGAACCGGCGCATAACCAATACACTTGGAGATCCCGTTGATCTTATACCGGCCATCGCCGCTGTTGCCGCTGCGCATATCGGCATGGATGGCAGCCAGTGCCGAGAGCGAGGAGTCAGTCTGCGCCTCATTTTCAATGTTCTGCACAGCCACCGTTTCGATTTCTGTGTCTGCAATGGTGGTGCCATCCTGACTAATCATATAAGCGCCGCTGTTCTCACTGGTGTGGATGGTGTTCATGATATCATTCAGGAAGGTCTCATGGGGGACAAAATACACGACGCCCATGACCTTGCTGTCAGCAATACCATCCTTCCAGACCGGCGCGGCCACGATGATGGACAGCTCGCCGGTGATTTTACTGATTGTGGGAACAGAGATCCAGGCATTTCCCTGAACGGCCTTTTGGAAATATTCGCGGTCAGAATAATCCTTTCCGTCAAAAAGGCTGATGCCGGAGGTGGTGAGCAGGTTGCCGCGGGCCATATCATAGGCGGATACCCAGGAGTTTACCAGCACCTTTTTCTCTTCGCTCGTCACAGTGGCGTCACTGAGTTGGGGCATCATACCCAGAGCTTCCACCACATTTTTGTAAGAGGTAAGCTCATAGGCTACACGGTCTGCCGCCAGAGAGGCGGTTGCATTGAGTTCCTGCTTCAAAAGATGATTCGCACCGATAAAATTGGTGATAACTCCTACGCCTCCACATAAAAGAGACGCTGCAAGGACCAGCGCCAGAAAACTAGAGGTGATCTCTTTCTGGATACTTTTCATACTGACATGCCCTCCCACTCAAATGGTATCTCTACAAATCTTATATCGACCAAATATAAGAAAAAGTAACGCGGTCCGACAAAAATCTCTGTCGGACCGCGAAAATGTGCGGAAAAATATTCCTGAATATACAAAAATTAGGAATTATTGTCCTCGTGATAGGCGCCATAAAACACCTTATCGCCCTCAAAACGGTCGATGGGCTCCTTGACCTTATCCGGATGTCCCAGAGCGGCCACGCCCAGGGGGACGATGAAGTCGGGGGCCCCCAGGTCTTTCTGAACAGCCACGACCCGCTTGGGGTCGGGATGGACGCCGATCCACAACCCGCCCAGGCCCATGTCAGCAGCCTCAACCAGGATGTTCTCCATGGCGGCGGCGCAGTCCTGGACCCACCAGGGGTTGAGGGGGTCGATCTGGGCTGCCTGCCGCAGGTCGGCGCACACGGTGATGGCGGCGGCGGCGGTTTTCAGTGCAAAGGCATTGGGGTGGACCTGGATGAGGGTGGGCAGGCTGCCCCGGCCCTCAGAGACGAAAAAGAGACGGTTCTGGCTGTTCTTGGCGCAGGCGGCGGCCATACCGGCCCGGAGCAGCTGCTGGATCTGGCTGTCAGTAAGGGATTCATCGGTGAATTTCCGAATGCTGCGGCGCGCGAAAATGGCGTCCATGTTATACCTCCCTCAAGGTCCCGTCAGCACAGCAGCGATGGGACCTTAAATCATAAATATGCTCAGTTTTTCAGGCTCTGCATGGGGGCGGGGATACGGCCCGCCCACGGGACTAAGCCCCGTGGGCACCCAAAGTCAATTTCACATGCTCGGCGGAACTGAATTCCGCCTGCGCCAAGATCTTGCACTGCAAGACCTTGTACGCGCCTGGCGGCGCGCCCCATCACAGATGGGGCCCCCGGGGCGGCCTGCCTTCCTCTGACGCACGCCCGCGTGGTTTTCAGAACTCAGTTCTTCAGGCTCTGCATCGGGGCGGGGATACGGCCGCCCCGATGGATGAAGGCGGCGGAGCCGAAGGGGTGGACGGGCATGACGGGGGCGGAGCCCAGCAGACCGCCAAACTCCACCGTGTCCCCCACGGTCTTGCCGGGGGCGGGGATGATGCGCACGGCGGTGGTCTTGGAGTTGACCATGCCGATGGCGGCCTCGTCGGCGATGATGGCCGAGAGGGTCTCGGCGGTGGTGTCGCCGGGGACGGCGATCATGTCCAGACCCACGGAGCACACACAGGTCATGGCCTCCAGCTTATCCAGATGGAGGGCGCCCGAGGCGGCGGCGGCGATCATGCCCTCGTCCTCAGAGACGGGGATAAAGGCGCCGGAGAGGCCGCCCACATGGGAGGAGGCCATGACGCCGCCCTTCTTGACGGCGTCGTTGAGAAGGGCCAGGGCGGCGGTGGTGCCGTGGGTGCCGCAGACCTCCAGGCCCATCTCCTCCAGAATACGGGCCACCGAATCGCCGACGGCGGGGGTGGGGGCCAGGGAGAGGTCCACGATGCCGAAGGGCACATCCAGGCGGCGGGAGGCTTCCTGGGCCACCAGCTGACCCATACGGGTGATGCGGAAGGCGGTCTTTTTGATGGTCTCGGCCACCACGTCGAAGGGCTGGCCCTTCACCTTTTCCAGGGCATGGCAGACCACGCCGGGGCCGGAGACGCCCACATTGATGACGCAGTCGCCCTCTCCCACGCCGTGGAAGGCGCCGGCCATGAAGGGGTTGTCCTCCACAGCGTTGCAGAAGACCACCAGCTTGGCGCAGCCGAAGCCCCCCCGGTCGGCGGTGCGCTCGGCGGCGGCCTTGATGGTGCGGCCCATCAGGGCCACGGCGTCCATATTGATGCCCGCCCTGGTGGAGCCCACATTCACCGAGGAGCACACCAGATCGGTGGTGGCCAGGGCCTCGGGGATGGCCTCGATGAGCTTCCGGTCACCGGCGGTAAGGCCCTTCTGCACCAGGGCGGAAAAGCCGCCGATGAAGTTGACGCCGGTGGTCTTGGCCGCCCTGTCCAGGGCGGCGGCAAAGGGCACATAGTCGTTGGTGACGGAGGCCCCCGCCACCAGGGCGATGGGGGTCACCGAAATGCGCTTGTTGACGATGGGAATGCCGAACTCCCGCTCGATGGACTCGCCGGTAAAGACCAGCTTTTCGGCCCGGCGGCAGATCTTGTCATAGATCTTGCGGCAGGCGGTCTCGGCGTCGGGATCGGCACAGTCCAGCAGGGAGATGCCCATGGTGATGGTGCGGATGTCCAGATGCTGCTGGTCGATCATACTGATGGTATCCAGGATCTCTTTGCTGTTGAGCATGACTAGGGACACCTCCTCAGATCTTGTGCATGGCGTCAAAGATATCCTCGCGCTGGACCTTGATGGCCAGGCCCCGCTTGGAGCCCTCGTTCTCCAGCAGGGTGCACAGCACGGTAAAGGGCAGCTTGGAGGCGGAGACGTCCACCAGCATGGTCATGGTGAAGAACTCCCGCAGGATAGTCTGACTGATGTCCAGCACGTTGACGTTGTTGTCGGCCAGCAGGGTGCATACGGCGGCGATGATGCCCACCTGGTCCTTGCCCAGAACGGTGACGATGGCTTTCATACGAAGATCGATCCTTTCAAAGTAGGGATGCCCCCTCCTGGAGCTCATCCAGGGTGAGGGAAAAACCGGGGAGGAAGTGCTCCATGAAGTAGTCCAGCTCAGGGAGCGCCGCCTCCTCCAGGGCGCGGCGGGTCTGTTCCGCCGCCTGGCGGAACTCGGTGTTGCCCGCCTTGAGCTCCTCCACGCACTTGATATAGGCGGAGAGCTTGTCGGCGGCCTTGACCAGGGCGTGGTAGGGGTCGCTGGGGTCCTCCAGCAAAAGGGGCTCATAGGCGGGCCGGAGCGCGTCCGGCAGCAGGGAGAGGAGCTGCCGGGCCGACACCTCCTCCACCTCCCGGTAGGCCGCCCGGATGGCCGGGTCATAGTACTTTACCGGCGTGGGCAGGTCTCCGGTGAGGATCTCCGGGGCGTCGTGGTAGAGGGCCAGGGCGGCGGCGTGCTCCGGGTCCAGGTCCCCGCCATAGACGTCCCGTCGGATGACTGCCAGGGCGTGGGCCAGGACGGCCACCATGTGGGAGTGCTCCTGGACATTCTCCCGGAAGGTGTTGCGCATCAGGCCCCACCGGCCAATGTAGCGCATCCGGGAGATGAGGGCAAAAAAGTTGTGTGACATGCTCACTTGACCAGGAATTTCTGGATGGCGCCCTTGAAAATGTCGGCCTGGGCCTGAGAGCCCTGGATCTGGACCTGAATGGGCTCGGAGAGATCGATAGAAAAGAGTCCCATGATGGATTTCCCATCCACCAGATACCGTCCGCACATCACGTCCACATCGCAGTCCAGGCGGCTGGCGGCGTCCACAAACGCCTTGATGTCGCTGACAGAGGTGAGCTGAACAGGAAAGGTAGTCATTGAGTTTTCCCCCCCGCGTATGTTATGATAGTTGAAGATAGGTCCATTATAATGACGTGGCCGCGAAAAAACAATCAAGAACCCGGCCCGTCCCGGAAATTTGTCCATTTGACCAGAAATCGGGGGGAAAGCCCCCTCTTTGTTTGAGGTATCACCGATGAAGATCTCGATTTATACCCTGGGCTGCAAGGTCAACCAGTATGAGACCCAGGCCATGGAGGCCGAGCTGCTCGCCCGGGGCCATGAGCTGGTCCCCTTTGAGGCGGCGGCAGACGCCTGCATCATCAACACCTGTACCGTCACGGCGGTCAGCGACAAAAAATCCCGTCAGGTCATCCGGCGGGCCAGGCAGGAGAACCCGGAGGCCGTCATCGGGGTGTGCGGCTGCTACGCCCAGACGGCCCCGGAGGCGGTGAAGGCCCTGGAGGTGGACCTGGTCTCGGGGACGGCCGGCCGCATGGCTTTTCTGGACGACCTGGAGGCCGCTCTGGAGGACCGCCGTGCCGCCCGGCTCTCCGGGGAGGCCCCCCGGGTGACGGTGGACGACGCCCTGCGCCGCCGGACCTTCGAGCTGCTGCCCGCCGGCGGCCTGGAGGGCCGCACCCGGGCCATGCTGAAGGTAGAGGACGGCTGCGTCAACTTCTGCTCCTACTGCATCATTCCCTACGCCCGCGGCCCCATCCGCTCCCTCTCCATCCAGTCCGCGGAAGAGGAATGCCGCCGGCTGGGGGCGGAGGGCTACCGGGAGGTGGTCCTCACCGGCATCGAGATCTCCTCCTGGGGGGCCGAGCGCCGGGACGGCTCCAGCCTCATCGACCTCGTCGAAGGGGTCTGCCGGGCCCTGCCCGCCGACGTCCGGGTGCGGCTGGGCTCCCTGGAGCCCCGGACCGTCACAGAGGAATTCTGCCGCCGGGCGGCTGCCCTGCCCAACCTGTGCCCCCACTTCCACCTCTCCATGCAGTCGGGCTGCGACAGCGTTTTGCAGCGGATGAACCGGAAATATGATACCGCACGGTATTATGAAAGCGTCAGATTACTAAGAGAATACTTTGACCACCCCGGAATCACCACCGATCTCATCGTGGGCTTCCCCGGAGAGACGGAGGAGGAGTTCCAGTCCACCCTGGCCTTTGTGGAGCAGTGCGCCTTCTCCGCCATGCACATCTTCCCCTACTCCCGGCGGACCGGCACCCCGGCGGCCAGGATGCCCGGCCAGGTGCACAACGCGGCGAAGGAGGAGCGGGCCCACCGGGCCGGCGCGCTGGCCCGGCGGCTGGAGGAAGCCTATCTGGACGGCTGGGTGGGCCAGACCCTGCCCGTCCTTTTTGAAGAGGAAAAGGACGGGCTCTGGCGGGGCCACGCCCCCAACTATGTGGAAGTGCTCGCCACCGGGACCGACCTCCACAACGCAGAGCGGGAGGTCCGTATCCTCCGCCGGGAGGGGAACCGGCTGCTGGGCGAGGTTTGAGCCCTCAGCCCCGCCGGGCCAATAGGGCGTCCTTCCAGCGGTCCAGCCGCTCCCTGGGGAGCAGGCCGTTGATGACCATGGAGACCGCCACCCCCACGCCGGTGTCCACCATGCGGTTGATGGCATAGCTCACATAGGTGTCCACCGGGGTGTTGAAGAGAATGATGCACAGTACCACGCTCCCCGGCTGGACCGCCGTGGGCCAGTGAAACATCTGGGCCAGGCAGATGAGGACCACCACCCCCACAAAGGTGAGGGGAATGAGGAGGACCCTCTGGTCCCCCGGCGGGTCGATGCACAGGTAGAGCCAGAAGAGGGCCATGCCCAGAAAGCCGCCGATGATGGTGCCGATGATTCGGTTGCCCCCCTGCTGCCAGGAGTGGCCCATGTCGTTGCCCATGCCGTACACCGCGCCAATGCAGGCAAAGGTGGGATTGCGGTCAATGGCAAAGTAAATGGCCGCACACAGCGCGGCGGAGAAGGCGGACTTCAGGTTCCGAAGCCCAATGCCCGGGAAATGCGGATGCCCGTCCAAAATGATTCGCCTCCCAAACTATTATTGCAGACATTATACCATATCAATAGAAAAAGTCCACCAACGAATGGAGATCAGGAGGAGATCCGGTGAGCTACGCCGACGAGCTGTTTATTGAAAACTGCAAGGAGATCCTGTCCCACGGCGACTGGGACACCGACCTGCCGGTCCGTCCCCGCTGGGACGACGGCTCCCCCGCCCACACCATCAAGCGGTTCAGCATCGTCAACCGCTACGACCTGCGGGCCGAGTTCCCCGTCCAGACCATCCGAAAGATGGCCTTCAAAAGCGCCCTGGACGAGCTGCTCTGGATCTGGCAGAAAAAGTCCAGCAATGTCCATGACCTCAAAAGCCACATCTGGGACGCCTGGGCCGACGAGACCGGCTCCATTGGCAAAGCCTACGGCTACCAGCTGGGGGTGAAGCACCAGTATAAGGAGGGGTGGTTCGACCAGGTGGACCGGGTGCTCTACGACCTCCGGCACGACCCGGCCTCCCGGCGCATCCTCACCAATCTCTACAACCACCACGACCTCCACGAAATGGCCCTCTACCCCTGTGCCTATTCCATGACCTTCAACGTCACCGGGCGCACCCTCAACGCCATCCTCAACCAGCGCAGCCAGGACATGCTCACCGCCAACGGCTGGAACGTGATGCAGTATGCCGCTCTGGTCCACATGCTGGCCCAGGTGTCCGACCTGGAGGCGGGGGAGCTGGTCCACGTCATCGCCGACGCCCACATCTATGACCGCCATGTGCCCATCGTGGAGGAGCTCATCGCCCGGAAGCCCTACGACGCCCCGGCGCTGTGGATGGATCCCGCCATCACCGACTTCTACGCCTTTACCACCGACAGTCTGCGTCTGGAGGGCTATGCGGCCTGGCCCCTGGACGAAAAGATCCCGGTGGCGGTGTGAGAGGAGGAGTTCCGTGAACATACTCATTTCGGCCTGTCTGCTGGGCCTCCCCTGCCGGTATGACGGCGGCGGCAAACTGTGGCCGGGCGCCGCCGCCCTCACCGCCGCCGGCCACCATCTGGTCCCCGTCTGCCCCGAGCAGCTGGGGGGCCTTCCCACGCCCCGCCCCCCCGCTGAGCGGGTGGGGGACCGGATCTGCACCAGAGAGGGGGCCGATGTGACGGAGCCCTACTTCCGGGGTGCGGAGGCGGCGGTGGCCCTGGCCCGGCTGCTGGACTGCCCCTGCGCCGTCCTGAAGGCCCGCAGTCCCTCCTGCGGCAAGGGCGTTATCTATGACGGCTCCTTTACCGGCACGCTGACCTCCGGAGACGGAGCGGCCGCCGCCGCGCTGAAGGCCGCCGGGGTGGCTGTCTTCACCGAGGAGGAGGGCCCGGCCCTGGACGCCTTTCTCCGGGGTGGACACTGGAAGGCCATCGTGGCCGCCGACGCCCAATGGGGCATCGGAAAGGGCGGGGAGCAGCCCTGCTACATCCCCGCCGACCTCAAGCGCTTCAAGGCCCTCACCACCGGTCACGCCGTCATTCTGGGGCGGAAGACCCTGGCCACCTTCCCCGGCGGGCGTCCCCTGCCGGGCCGTCGGAACCTGATCCTCTCCCGGGACCCCTCCTTTTCCCCCGTCGGGGCGGAGGTCTTCCGGGACGTGGCGTCCCTCCGGGCCGCCGCGCCGGAGGACGCCTTCGTCATCGGCGGCGGTTCCGTCTATGAACAGCTCCTCCCCTGGTGCGACACCGTCTATGTGACCCGGCTGGGCCGGGCCTTCCCTGCCGACACCATCTTCCCCGATCTGGACGCCGCCCCGGGCTGGCGTCTGGCCGAGCAGAAGGGCCCCTACGAACACCAGGGTCTCCCCTTCCGCTATGACACCTACCGCCGCGCCTAGGCTGAAAAAACGGACCTCCCCCTGACAGGTCAGGGGGAGGTCCGTTTATGATTTATTGCATTTGCTCCTGGGTTCCCTCTGCCTGGGGCTCCCTGTCCCGGCACTCCGGAAAGGTGACCACCGCCTTGAAGAGGTCGCCATCGATGTCCAGACGGAAGACGCCCCCCTGGAGTTCGGTGAGGCTCCGGGCGATGGAGAGCCCCAGACCGGAGCCCTCGGCGCTCCGGGATACGTCCCCCCGGACGAAACGCTCCATCAGCTGTTCCGCCGGCACGTTCAGCGGGTCCTTGGACACATTTTTCACCGACAGGCAGACATTTCCGTCCCAGGCTTTCACATCCAGGTAGACCCGGGTGCCCGGCATGGCGTATTTCACGCAGTTGCCCAGCAGGTTGTCAATGATTCGCCACAGGTGGCGGCCATCGGCCTCCACATAGAGCTCGTGGTCGGGGGTGGTGAGCACCGGGGAGAGGCCGCTTGCCTCAAATTTCTCCTGATACTCCCCCAGGGCCTGGTCCAGCAGCTGGGTGAAGCCCAGCCTTTCCCGGACCACCGCCAGACTCCCCGTGGAGGCTTTGGACGCCTCCACCAGGTCCTCGGTGAGCTTTTTGAGCCGCTGGCTCTTCCGGTCCAGCACCTCGATATACTCTCGGGCCTTGGGAGCCTGGATCTCCTCCTTTTTCAGCAGGTCCACATAGTTGATGATGGAGGTGAGGGGGGTCTTGAGGTCGTGGGAAACATTGGTGATAAGCTCCGCCTTGAACCGCTCGCTCCTCAGCCGCTCCTCCACGGCGCTGGAGATGGCGGCGCCCAGGTCGTTGAGCTGTCCGGCGTGCTCCCAGAGGTCCCGGTACATGCCGTCGGTGTCAATGTGGGTCTCGGGCTTTCCGCCCACGATCTCCCCGGTGGCCTCCCGGATGGTCCGCCACTGCCGCACCCAGCGGCACAGCGCCCAGAGCACAAAGCCCTGGTAGACCGGGATCAGGAAGATGGTGAGCCCCGTCAGCACCGTCCCCAGCAGATAGAGGAGGAAGAGCCACACCACCCGCCGGGTCATGGGCCAGTGGGCCGCCGCCTGCCGGACAAAGGACACCGCAGCCGCGCCCAGCCGCCAGCACAGGGTCCCCCGCAGGAAGATGTGGGCCCGCAGCCGCCGGGCGGCGCTCATGAGGACGGCCAGGACCAGCGCCCCCTCCGCCGCGCTCAGCACCCCCAGCCCCACCACGGACTGGACGGTAAAGCCATATTGATTGATGTTGACCGCGATGGGGTCTCCGGCTGCGATGGGAATACAGGCCAGGACGGCGACAACCGCCAGATAGAGGTCGAAGGGGATCTTATCCTGCCAGGAGAGGACGAGTTCTTCGTCCTCTCCCGGGCGGCGGCCCACCGCCCGGAGCAGGCCGGTCAGCAGCGCCAGGGTCAGGGAGAGGGAGAGCAGGCAGATGACCGCCGCCGGCGTGAGCCAGCTCTGGATGCCGTCATAGTCCTCCTTTGCGCTCCAGATGACGTCCTCCACGGTCAGGGGGTCGGTGACGGCGCTCTCCAGCACCAGAGTCACATTGTGGACGCGGCTGTCCTCCTCGTAGGACCAGGACCAGCTCTCCTCCGCCTGGTGGTAGGTATACCCGTACTGCCGGGCCGCCGTCAGGTCCTCCAGCACGGTGGGGTCAAATTCCTCGTACCCCTTCCCGGTCCACACCTGGAGGATGATATAGGAGTCAGTCTCGTCCCAGCGGGCGTTGTCCTGGCGGTGGTCCTGCTGCCCGTCGCTGACGAGAAAGGAGCCGGTCTCCTGGCCGGACAGACTGTCCATGCTCTCCCCCGCCTCCAGGTTGCTCCAGAGGATGGTCCCGTCCTCCAGTCGGACCCGGAACCGGTAATTGGTGGCGGAGGCCGCCAGCTGTTTTTCGAGCTGCTCCAGCTGGAGCTGCTCCAGATAGCCCAGTTCCCCGTCCCAGCTCCGGCGCAGGCGCAGCTCCATCCCCCGGTCCACATTCCACTCCATGAGATTTTTGGCCTGGTACAGGCTGCCGCTCTGATAAAAATTTCCGGCTGACCACAGGTCGTCCCAGTGGGAGCACAGCATGGCGCTGGACCAGAAAGCCAGCACGCCGCATACCACGCACAGGACCGCCATACAGCCCCTTCGGAACCGTCCGGCGCTTCGAGATTTCATGGGGGCATCCCTCCTACGGATCAGATTTTCTCCATTTTATACCCCAGGCCCCACACCACCTTGATGTACCGCGGGTTGGCGGGATCGATCTCCAGCTTTTCCCGCAGGTGGCGGATGTGGACGGCCACCGTATTCTCCGAGCCCAGAGAGGGGTCGTTCCACACCCGCTCATAGATCTGGCTGGTGGAGAAGACACGGCCAGGGTGCTGCATGAGCAGAAGGAGGATGTTGTACTCGATGGGGGTCAGGCTGACCCCCTCCCCGTCCACCGTCACCGACTTGGCTCCGTCGTCCAGGGCGATGCCGCCGCTGCGCAGGACCTGGGGTGCGTCCTCCGCCTTGTGCTGACCGCCCAGGGTGGTGTACCGCCGCAGCTGGCTCTTCACCCGGGCCAGCACCTCAATGGGGTTGAAGGGCTTGGTCACATAGTCGTCCGCACCGATGTTCAGGCCCAGGATCTTGTCGGCGTCCTCGCTCTTGGCCGTCAGGAAGATGATAGGGATGTTTTCCGTCTCCCGCAGCTTGGCGGTGGTCCGGATGCCGTCCATCCCAGGCATCATGATGTCCATGAGGATCAGGTGGATCTCATGCTCCTTTACGGCGCTCAGGGCCTCAAGGCCGTTGTAGGCGTGGTAGGTCTGATAGCCGTCGCTGGTGAGGTAGATGTCCAGGGCGGAGACGATGTCCCGGTCGTCGTCACAGATCAAGATGTTATACAAAGGGCTCACTCCTTCGCTTGCATAGTCAGAATAGCATGGCTTTCTTAATTCCTCGGGGGGAGCATTTTTAAGAACTGCTTAAAAATGCTCTGTCCTCCCAGCAGTATAGCATGGGCCCGCCCCTCTGGCAACGGCGGAGCGGCATACAAAAATTCCCCCGCGCCGCCTGGCGTCGGCGGCGCGGGGGAATTTTCAACTACGCGCGGAGGTTCAGACCCCCAGCAGGGGAGGCACGATGCCGGAGAGCAGCCCCACCAGCAGGCAGGCGATGACCAGCTCCAGCAGCGCCCACTTGATGATGCCGCCCAGCAGCTTGGAGTCCTGGCCCACCAGGCCCACAGCCGCGGCGGCGGTGGCGATGCACTGGGGGGAGAGGATCTTGCCGATGCCGGCGCCGGTGGAGTTGGCGGCGGCCAGCCAGAACTGGGACGCGCCGATCTGCTCGGCTGCGGCGGTCTGGAGGCTGCCCAGCAGCACCTCGGTGCTGGTGCCGCTGCCGGTGATGAAGGCGCCCAGGGCCGCGATGATGGGGGCCACAAAGGGATAGAAGCTGCCGGTGATGGACACGAAGAAGACAGCCATATCATTTATCATGCCGCAGTAGGTCATGATCTTGGCCACGGCCAGCACGGACATGATGGTGATGATGGTCTTGGACATCTGCTTGACGGTGGCGACCAGGGTATCTGCCATCATTTTGGGGGTGGCCTTCTGGACAAAACCGCCGATGATGGCAGCCACAAAGATCCAGATGCCCGGGGTGTTGACCCAGCTGAAGGAGGCGTTGCCGGCGTTGGGCGAGGTGGAGATCTTCACGGAGGTGGAGAAGCCGGCCAGGGCGCTGTTCACCGGCGGCACCAGCTTGGAGGTGACCAGCAGCAGCACAAAGATCAGGATGAAGGGCAGCCAGGACACCAGGGCCTTGTGACCGTCAATGGCCTGAGCATGCTCGGCGCTGACGCTCATGTTGTACTCTTCGGGGACCTCCCTGCCCTTCCGGGCCCGGGCCATGAGGATGGTGCAGCCCAGGCTGACCACACAGCCCACAATGACAGCCAGCTCAGGACCGGTGAATTTGGCCACGATGAGCTGGGGCACCACAAAGGAGACGCCGGAGACCAGGGTGATGCCCACCATGCCCTTCAATGCCTTGACGCCGCCGCCGCCCACGATGACCATGAGGAAGGGCACCAGGATCATGAAGGGGAGCATCTGCACCACAGTGGTAAAGGCCAAGGGCAGGGGGTCCAGGCCGGTAACATTGGCCAGGGTGACCGTGGGGATACCCACAGAGCCGAAGGCGGTGGGGAAGGCGTTGGCCAGCATACACACCAGGCAGGCCGTGATGGGATTCATGCCCATGCCGGCCAGCATGCTGGCGGGAATGGCAATGGCGGTACCGAAGCCGGCCATGCCCTCCATGAAGCCGCCGAAGCACCAGCCGATGAGAAGCACCAGCACCCGCTTGTCGGCGGAGACGCCGGTGAGCATCTGCTTGATGACGTCCATGGCCCCCGTCTTCAGGGACAGATTATACGTAAAGATGGCGGCGATGATGACCAGGATGATGGGCCACAGCGCCGAGGCAAAGCCCTCCAGGGCTGAGGTGCCGCAGTCCACCGCCGGCATCTTCCAAAGGAACAGCGCCTCGACCACGGTGATGACCAGCGCGCCCACGCAGGCTTTGTGACCGGCCATCTTCAACCCGGTCAGCGCCACGATCAGCCAGATGATGGGCAGCAGTGACAACAGGCCCTTCAATACGATCTCTCCCACGAAAAGTCACTCCTCTTTCCGGCAGTATATTGGTACTACCAATTTCGCTGTGGTGGCCCCTGTCGGCGGTCATTTGTACGCGCCTCACACTGGTTCCACCAATTTTCACCGTTATTTTAGACCCTTCTGTTCATGTTGTCCAGTACCAATTCCACAAAAACCTCATTTTCCTACATTCTGCTGAATATTGGTCCTACAAATTGTGCGGAATGTAGAAATGTTAGAAATTACACCAAAAACTCTTGCATCTGCCCTCCATTGTGCTAAACTTATAGGCAGGAAATAGGTAGGACCAATTAAAGAAGTTGGTCATGACCTACTGGGATGCACCCGCGCATCCGATTTTGAACAATTTTGAACTGGAGGGATCAACATGCGAATCCCCTTTGGCACCACCGGTCTGGAGCTCAGCCGGGATGTGGCCGGGGCAGAAGTCCTGGAGTCCGCCATCGGGACGTTGAAGGCCGAGGGCAGCGAGGACGACATCGTCAGGCAGGCCATGGCCAATCCCATCGGCTCGGTCCGGCTTGCCGAGCTGGCCAAGGGCAAAAAGACTGCCACCATCATCGTCAGCGACCACACCCGCCCCGTGCCCAGCAAGCACATCCTCCCCTTCATGCTTTCCGAGCTGCGGGAGGGCAACCCCGACATCGACATCACCCTGCTCATCGCCACCGGCTTCCACCGCCCCACCACCCATGAGGAGCTGGTGAACAAGGTGGGCGAGAAGATCGCCAACGAGGAAAAGTTCGTCTGTCACGACAGCCGGGATCCCGAGCGCAATGTGGAAGTCGGCGTGCTTCCCTCCGGCGCCAGGCTGGTTATTGACAAGGTGGCCGCCGAGACCGACCTGCTGGTCTCCGAAGGCTTCATCGAGCCCCACTTCTTCGCCGGCTTTTCCGGTGGCCGCAAGAGCGTGCTCCCCGGCGTGTGCGACCAGGTCACCGTGCTGGGAAACCACTGCTCCAAGTTCATCGACTCCCCCTATGCCCGCACCGGCATCCTGGAGGGCAACCCCCTCCACAACGACATGGTGGCCGCCGCCAAGCTGGCCAAGCTCCAGTACATCGTCAATGTGGTCATCGACGAGGAAAAGCATGTGGCCGCCGCCTTTGCCGGCGACCCCTTCCAGGCCCATGAGACCGGCTGCGCCTTCCTGAAGGGCTACTGCCACGTCAAGCCCGAGCGCAAGGGCGACATTGTCATCACCTCCAACGGTGGCGCTCCTCTGGACCAGAACATGTATCAGTCTGTGAAGGGTCTCTCCGCCGCCGAGGCCGCCGCCGCGCCCGGCGCTGTGCTCATCATCTCCACCCGCTGCAACGACGGCACCGGCGGCGACAGCTTCTACCACGCCCTGGCCGACTGCGACACCCTGGAGCACCTGATGGAGCGCATCCTGGCCACCCCCATGGACAAGACCGACCCCGACCAGTGGGAGTATCAGATCCTCTGCCGCATGATGCTCAAGCACCGCATTATCTTCGTCTCCGATCCTTCGATGCAGAAGACCATCGAGGAGATGAAGCTGGAATACGCCCCCGATCTGGACACCGCTCTGGACCGGGCCCGGGCCGCCAAGGGGCCGGACGCCCATCTGGTCGTCATCCCCAACGGCATCTCTGTTATCGTGGAGCCCTGAAGTCCCGTCACTTCACCGATATAGAATCAGATCCTGAACGATTTTAGGAGGTAAACGATCATGGCTGAGTACAATACCCTCACTCCCGAACTCATTGAACAGATCAAGGCCGTGGCCCCTGAGCGCACCTATGTGGGCGCCGACGTCAACGCCGACTACGCCCGGGACGAGATGCCCATTTACGGCACCCGTCTGCCCGAGGTGGCCGTGGATGTGATGAGCACCGAAGAGGTGTCCGCCATCATGAAGATCTGCAACGAGAACCACATCCCCGTCACCTGCCGCGGCGCCGGCACCGGTCTGGCCGGCGCCTGCACCCCCATCGCCGGCGGCGTGGTCATCTGCACCACCAAGATGAAGCAGATCCTGAGCTATGATACCGACAACTTCGTGGTCCGCGTGCAGCCCGGCGTGCTCCTCAACGACCTGGCCGAGGACGCCTTGAAGCAGGGTCTCCTGTATCCCCCCGATCCCGGTGAGAAGTTCGCCACCCTGGGCGGCAACGTCTCCACCAACGCCGGCGGCATGCGTGCCGTGAAGTACGGCGCCACCCGCGATTATGTCTCCGCTATGACCGTGGTCCTCCCCTCCGGCGAGGTGGTCCACTTCGGCTCCAACGTGTCCAAGACCTCCTCCGGCTACTCCCTGCTGAACCTGATGATCGGCTCCGAGGGCACCCTGGGCATCATTACCGAGCTCACCCTGAAGCTCATCCCCGCCCCCAAGGTCACCGTCAGCCTGATCGTCCCCTATGAGAACCTGGACGAAGCCATCGCCACCGTACCCAAGTTCAAGAAGAACCACATGAATCCCCAGGCTCTGGAGTTCTTTGAGCGCGAGATCCTCATCTCCTCCGAGGAGTATCTGGGCAAGGCCGTGTTCCCCCGCAACGTGGGCGGCACCGACGTGGGCGCCTACCTGCTGGTGACCTTCGACGGCAACACCCAGGACGAGATCGACGCCATCGTGGAGCAGGCCGCCGAGCTGGTCCTGGAGGCCGGCGCTCTGGACGTGCTGGTGGCCGACACCCCCGCCAAGATGAAGGACGCCTGGGCGGCCCGTTCCTCCTTCCTGGAGGGCATCGAGGAGCAGACCAAGCTGCTGGACGAGTGCGACGTGGTCGTCCCCGTGAGCCGCATCGCCGACTTCGTGGGCTACTTCAAGAGCATTGAGCCCAACTACGGCTTCAGCGTCAAGAGCTTCGGCCACGCCGGCGACGGCAACCTCCACATCTACACCTGCGCCAACGATATGGAGATGGACGAGTTCAAGAAGCAGGTAGACGACTTCATGACCCACATCTATGACAAGGCCACCGAGATGGGCGGTCTGGTCTCCGGCGAGCACGGCATCGGCATGGGCAAGATCGACTATCTGGCCCGCAGCGTGGGCGCGACCAACATGAAGCTCATGGAGGAGATCAAGAAGGTCTTCGACCCCAACCTGATCCTCAACCCCGGCAAGGTCTGCTACAAGCTGTAATTTTTCTGCACAAGAATACATATGGGACCCGGCGCAGACTGCGCCGGGTCCCGTTTTTTACCGTGATATGCTCTCAGCTCTTTACCGGCCCTTCAGCGTCCGCAGGCGGGTCAGGTCGTAGGTACGCAGGTAAGACCCCACCTCCGCCCCCGCCTCCAGGTGGCGCAGGAGGATCCGCCCGCAGGCTTCGCTGTCGCTGCCCGCCCGGTGGTGGTCCAGCCCGATGTCCAGATGGGCGCACAGGGTGTCCAGCCGGTGATTGGGCAGCTGGGGCAGCAGGCGGCGGCTCATCTGGCAGGTGCAGGCATAAAAGATTCGTTCCTTCCAGAAGATACCGTAGTCCCGCAGGCACTTGCCCAGCACGGACATATCAAACTGGGCGTTGTGGGCCACCAGAAGGCCGCTTTCAAAGACCGGCCGCAGCACGCTCCACAGCTCCGGAAAGGTGGGCTGCCCCGCCACCAGCGCGGGGGTGATGCCGGTGAGGGCCACATTGAAGGGCTCGAAGGGGACCTCCGGGTCCACCAGGAAGTCGTGGGTCTCTGTCACCCTGCCCCCCTCCACCACCGCGATACCGATGGCGCTCATGCGGTCATTGGCGTGGTTGGGGGTCTCCACGTCAAAGGCGATATAGCGATGTGCTCCCATCTTCTTCCTCTCCCCTCCGGTCAGCCGGACCCAGGTCTTTTTCCCATTTTACCACAGGCGGCCCCATCCAGGAAGAGACGTCTTTACAGTTCCGGGCATTGTGCGTATACTAGAGAAAAGACCTGTCCCTGTATCTCAGGGCAGAGAGGAGGAGCCATGGCCGACCTCATCCCCATCACCGATCTGTCCCACCCCGGGCTGGCCCCCTACGTCGGGCTCACCGAGCGGCAGCTGCGCAGCAAACGGGCCCCGGAGGAGGGCCTTTTCATCGCCGAAAGCGCCAAGGTCATCGGCCATGCCCTGGACGCCGGGCTGGTCCCCGTCTCCTTCCTCATGGAGGAGCGCCAGTTCCGAAACCAGGGCGAGGCCCTGACCGCCCGGTGCGGCGCGGTCCCCGTCTATGTGGGGCCCCCCGCCCTGCTGGAGAAGCTCACCGGCTACCGCCTCAGCCGGGGCATCCTGTGCGCCATGCGCCGCCCCGCCCTGCCCACGGTGGAGGCGGTCTGTGCCGGCGCCCGGCGTGTGGCTGTGCTGGAGGGGCTTGCAGACCCCACCAACGTGGGGGCCGTGTTCCGCTCCGCCGCCGCCCTCCATATGGACGCCGTACTGGTCACCCCCACCTGCTGCGACCCCCTCCACCGCCGGGCAGTGCGGGTGAGCATGGGCACCCTTTTCCAAGTCCCCTGGACGGTGATTGGCAGCCGGGCCGAGGATTGGCCCCATCCGGGTCTGGAACAGCTCCGCGCCCTGGGCTTTGCCATCGCCGCCATGGCCCTGAGCCCCACCGCCGTCACCATCGAAGACCCCCGGCTCCGGGCCGAGGGGCGGCTGGCCATCGTGCTGGGCACCGAGGGAGACGGCCTGTCTCCCGCCACCGTAGCCGGATGCGACCACACCGTGTGCATCCCCATGTCCCACCAGGTGGACTCCCTCAATGTGGCGGCGGCCAGCGCCGTGGCCTTCTGGGAGCTGCGGGTGCGGTAACGCCGAAAGGAGACCGATCATGGAACAAAACGAGCACTATGCGGGGGACGTCCTCTTTTTCTTTGACGGACACCCTTTGGAGCTGGGCCTCTATGAGGCCCTCTTCGCCCGGATGGAGGCGGCCTTTCCCCAGGCGGTGGTCAAGGTCCAGAAGAGCCAGATCAGCTTTTATGAGCGCCACCTCTTTGCCGCCGTCTCCCT
The DNA here is from genome assembly GCF_026169115.1 of Intestinimonas sp. GTDB lineage: Bacteria > Bacillota > Clostridia > Oscillospirales > Oscillospiraceae > Intestinimonas. The sequence goes on from NZ_JAPFEA010000068.1 coordinate 23,529, forward strand.
GCCCCTCCGCCGGAAAAAGACCTGGCCGGAACACTGTCTGGTGGTCACTGTCGGGCTCAACCGGCGGCTGGACTCCCCCCGGGTGGCGGTGGCCGTGGAGCCCTACCCTGGCCGGTGGACCCACCACATCCTCCTCACCGCCCCGGAGGAGATCGACGGCGAGATGATGGGCTGGCTGGAGGAGGCCCGTGCCTTCGCCGTCAGCAAGCGATAAAGGAGGGAGCGCCATGCCGGAGTACTGCTGCAAGCTGGAAATTTTCATCCCGGAAAGCCATTTGGAGCCCCTGCGCGCCGCCCTTGTCTCGGCAGATGCCGGACACATCGGCGGCTACGACAGCTGTCTCTCCTACTCCCCGGTCACCAGCTGCTGGCGGCCCCTCCCCGGCGCGTCCCCCTACCTGGGCCGGACGGGGGAGCTGTGTACCGCCCCCGAGCTGAAGGTGGAGGTCACCTGCCGGGTCCGCGACCTGGAGCGAACCATCGCCGCCATCAAGGCGGTCCACCCCTACGAGGAACCCGTTATCAACGCCATCCCCCTGCTGGCCACCGGCCTGGGGGAATAATCAGGAAAGGAAGTGGGCCTATGCTGGCCTATACCTATGTGGGCCGGGGAGAGCTCCGGCTGCTGGAAAAACCAAAGCCGACGCTGCTGGAGGACCGGGACGCCATCGTCCGGGTGACCCTCTCCAGCATCTGCACCAGCGACCTCCACATCAAGCACGGCTCTGTACCCCGGGCGGTGCCCGGCATTACCCTGGGCCATGAGATGGTGGGCATTGTGGAGGAAGTAGGCTCCGCCGTCACCCGGATAAAGCCCGGAGACCGGGTGGCCGTGAACGTGGAGACCTTCTGCGGCGACTGCTTCTTCTGCCGCCACGGCTGGGTCAATAACTGCGTCCACCCCCAGGGCGGCTGGGCCCTGGGCTGCCGCATCGACGGCGGCCAGGCTCCCTATGTCCGGGTGCCGCTGGCCGACCAGGGGCTCACCCCCATCCCCGCCGGGGTGAGCGACGCCCAGGCCCTCTTCGTCGGGGACATCCTGGCCACCGGCTACTGGGCCGCCGACATCACCCCCGTGGGGCCGGAGGACACCGTTCTCCTCATCGGCGCAGGCCCCACCGGCGTGTGTACCCTCCAATGCCTGCTGCTCCAAAGGCCCAAGCGGGTCATCGTCTGTGAGCAGGACCCCCGGCGGCGGGCCTTTGTGGAAATGCACTATCCCCAGGTGCTCACAACAGGCCCCGAGGACCTGCCCGCCTTCGTCCTGGCCCACTCCGACCACGGCGGAGCCGACGCCGTCATTGAAGCGGCGGGCACGGAGGCTACCTTCCGCCTGGCCTGGCAGTGTGCCCGCCCCAACGCCGTGGTGACGGTGGTGGCCCTCTACGACGGTCCCCAGGTCCTCCCCCTCCCCGATATGTACGGTAAAAACCTCACCTTCCAGACCGGCGGGGTGGACGGCTGCAACTGCGCCGAGACCTTGGACCTCATCGCCGCCGGAAAGCTGGACACCACGGCCCTCATCACCCACACCTACCCCCTCCGTGACATCGCCGCCGCCTACGAACTCTTTGAACAGCACGGGGACGGCGTCATCAAGGTGGCCATCGACATGGCCCTGTAATTCACACGAAAAGGAGCGATCATCATGCTGGAAGCCGGCGTCAAAGCCCCCGATTTCACCCTGCCCGACAAGGACGGGAACCCCGTCTCCCTCTCCGACTTTTTGGGCAAAAAGGTCATTTTATACTTCTATCCCAAGGACAACACCCCAGGCTGCACCCGGCAGGCCTGCGCCTTCGCCGACAGCTATGCTGCCTTCCAGGCGCTGGACACAGTGGTCATCGGTGTAAGCAAGGACTCCACCGCCTCCCACCAGAGGTTTGCCGAGAAGCACGGCCTTCCCTTCCTTCTCCTCTCCGACCCGGAGCTGGGCGTCCTCCAGTCCTACGGCGTCTGGCAGGAAAAGAAGCTCTACGGCAAGGTGAGCATGGGGGTGGTCCGCACCACCTTCCTCATTGATGAGCACGGCGTCATTGAGAAAGTGATGCCCAAGGTGAAGCCCGACACCAACGCCGCAGAGCTCCTGGCCTATCTTCAGGAGCAGTGACCGGATCTTTGACCCATTTCCACCCAACACAAAAGGAGGCAGCAGTCATGGAACGCGGACCTTTTACCGCCGGATGCAGTGCGCTGAGCTGGCACACGGAAGACGGCAAACATCTCTGGGGCAGAAACTACGACTTTGACCGGCTGGCGGAGGGGACCCAGGTGACCTTCCTCCCCCGGGGCGCCCGCTACGCCCTGGTAGCCGGAGAGCAGGAGGCAGCCCTCCGTTATGCCTGCGTCGGAGCCGGACTCCTGCTCCCCGGGACTCCGGTGCTCTACGAGGGCATGAACGAGCACGGGCTCATGGGCGGACAGCTCTACTACCGGGGCTTCGCCCGCTATCCGGCTCCTGCCTGCGATGGCAGACGCCCCGTCCAGCCCCCCTTCCTTCTTCTCCACCTGCTGGGCCAGTGCGCCACGGTGGAGGAGGCCGTCCACTGCCTGGAGGAAGAGGTCCATCTGGCGGATCTTCCCTTCCTGGGGGCGGTGCCGCCCCTCCACTGGTCCTTCTCTGACCGGACCGGCGAGACCATCGTGGTGGAGCCCGACGCCGACGGTCTCCACATCTACCGCAATACCCTGGGCGTCATGACCAACAGCCCCGGCTATCCCTGGCACCGGACCAATCTCCTCAACTATGCCGCCCTCCGGGACCTGGACCACGCCGAGACCCCCTTCGGGGATGGGCAGGACCAGTGTTTCTCCGGCAGCGGCGCTCAGGGGCTCCCCGGCGACTGGAGCTCCCCCTCCCGCTTTGTGCGGCTGGCCTTCCTGCGGCGCTTCGCCCTGCCTGGCCGCGACGAGACCTCGGGGGTGAGCCGCATGCTCCGCCTGTTCCAGAGCGCCGCCTTCCCCCTGGGGGCAGTGCGAGTGAGTCACCAGACCCCCGCCACCGAGCTGGACACCGCCGTCCTCCCCTATGACTATACGGTCTACACCGCTGTCTGCTGTGCCGAATCCCTCCGGTACTACTGGACCACCTACGAGGGCCAGCAGATCCAGTACCTGGAGCTCGGCGCTCTGCTGGAGCGGCAGGTCCCCTTCCAGGTCCCGCTGGAAGCGCCGCCTCTCTTCCTCCCGGTCACGCCGGACGAACAGTAAAAAGCATCCCTCCCGCGCATATGCGCGGGAGGGATGCTTCAGCTTGTCGAAAAACTGTCCATACGCTGGATTTTGTGCAAGAGCCTCGCAGAGTTCCGTCGTCCGCAGACGACGGAATACGGTGGAATTTGTTTTTTCCGGCGACATGTGCGTCGGAAAAAACACTGCTCAGGCCGCAAACGTGCGGCGCAGTCCCTTCGGCTGCGCCGTGCGCTGCAGCGGCCTGCTGCTCTTCTCAAAAATGCTTGCATTTTTGAGAGAGCCTGTCGACTTTGTCGACAGGCTCAAGCATCCCTCCCGCGCATATGCGTGGGAGGGATGCTTGTCTTTATGATGGTCTTATGGTCAATAGGGCAGGATCAGGGCTGAAAGGTTGGAGAAATCGTTGTCCCCCATGGTATAGAGCCCCTCGTCGTCAGGGGCCACCAGGACCAGGATGCGCTCCACATCGCCGTAGCCCAGCAGGCCCAGCCGGCTCCGGCAGAGCGCCACGATGCCGCTGGCCCAGGCATTTTCATGCTCGCGCTCCAGCTCCGCCCGCGTCTCAGCGTCGTAGTCCTCCGGGTCTATATTGGCATACTCCGCGGAAAACTGAGCCCGGAAGTCAGCCAAATCGTCCTCCCGCACCTGGAGAAAGAGGTCCATGGGCCGCACCGAGACCTCCACGGCATACCGGGTGTCGTCCAGAGCCGCCGTCGCTCCAACGGTATACTGGGCCTTGGCCGACACGTCGGCCAGAAGGTCCAGGGCGGACTGGCGGGTCTCATCATCGAGAAGGGCGTCGTTGAGGTCAAACTGGTAGGCAAAGCGCCGGTATTCCTCGTCCAGGGATGCCTCGTAGGCGTCCTGAGCCTCCCCATCGGTCAGATCCACCAGATCCAGAAAGGCGTTGTTCCAGGTCCCCTTGTAGGTCTCATCCAGCACCCCCTGCACATAGGCGGCGGCGTCAAAGGCGGTCATGCGCTCCCCCTGGCAGGCGGTGAGGGACAGGGTCAGAGCCAGAGCCGCCCCTGCGGCGGTCCACCGCCGGGCGGCGCTCCCCCTCACCGGCACAGCTCCGCGATGGCCTGGGTGAAGATCTTGCAGGAGAGGAGAAGGTTTGCGATGCTGGCCTGCTCGTCGGCGGCGTGCATCTTGGGGTCAAAGCCGGGGAAGTCGCAGCCGAAGGCCACGCCGCCGGGGATGTCGTGGACGTAGGTGCCGCCGCCGATGGCGATGGGCTTGGGGTCCTTCACGCCGGTATAGGCGGAGTAGCAGTCCAGCAGCGTCCGCACCAGGGGGGAGCCCGCCTCCACGCAGTGGACGGTGGTCATGTCCGGGTCGCCGGTGACGGCGATGCCGTGGGCGGCAAAGCTGGCCTCGCAGGCTTTCTTGCAGTTGTCCTCGTTGGCGCACAGGGGGAAGCGCACATCGAATTTGGCGCTGAAGCCGGTCTCGGTGAGCTTCATAACGGCAAGGTTGAGGGTGAGGGGGCCGGATTCGGCGTCCTCCTGGGCGATGCCCAGGGCCCTGCCCCGGTTGTCCCCGAAGGGGAAGAGCTGGTGCATGGCCTTGACGGCCTTGGTGGAGCCGCAGTCGGCCAGCTCCAGGCCGGCGAGGACCTCCAGCAGGGCGGCGATGGCGTTGATGCCGTCATCGGGGGAGGCGGCGTGGGCATTCTTGCCGGCACAGTGGATGTGGCAGCCGCTGGCGGAGCCGTTCACGGTGAAGACAGCGCCGGTGCGGCTCCCCACGGCGTCACAGAGGGCCTGAACGTCAGCGGGGAAGACGCCCAGCACCATGGCCTCGGCCTCGGGGGGCACCACATTGGTGCGGAAGCCGCCGGTCATGGCGGCCACACGGGGCAGGGCGGCGCTCTGCTCCCACTCAGCCCCGAAGTCGGGGTGGTAGTGGCCTTTCTCGATGTTGATAAGGGGGAAGTCGGCGTCGGGGGTGAAGGCATAGGGGGCGTAGGGTTCTTTGCTATAATAGTAGGCGATGTCCTCAGAGCCGCTCTCCTCGTCGGTGCCCAGGAGCATCCGCACGTTGGCGGTGAGGGGCAGGCCCAGGTCCCGGACCGCCTTCATGGCCAGCAGGGCGCACACCACGGGGCCCTTGTCGTCGCTGACGCCCCGGCCATAGAGCATGCCGTCCTTTTCCACACAGGTGTAGGGGTCGGTGGACCAGCCGGAGCCCTCCCCCACCACGTCCAGGTGGCCCAGGATATGGAGGCGGGTCTCCTTGTCGTTGAGGTCGGCCAGACCCACATAGTGGTCATAGTCGGTGGTGGCAAAGCCCAGCTCGGCGCAGAGCTTCAGCGCCTCGTCCAGGGCGGCGGCGGGGCCCGCGCCGAAGGGCTTTCCGGGCTCGGCCTCCCCCTTCACGCTCTTTACGGCCACCAGCCGGGAGATGGCGGCAACCAGTTCCCGCTCCCGGGCGGGGTCGTTCCAATAGGCTTCGATCTTTTCCTGATACATGGGAGATCCTTCCTTTCCGGGGCGCGCGGCCTTTCCCGCTCCCCCGATGGTTTTTTAGGCTTCTTCTCCGTCTCTCCGGGCCAGCTCGTCCAGGTATTTGTAGACCGTATACCGGCTCACCCCCAGACGGCGGGAGACGAAGGGCACGCTTTTGCGGTAGGAGAAGGCGTTTTTCTGTTCCATCATGGCCACCAGCTTGAGCCGGTCGGCCTTGCCCAGGGCGTCCACCGGCTTGCCCACGGCGGCCAGGCACTCGTCAAAGAGGTCGCTCAGGGCGCTGTCGCCCCCCTGCCACAGGGCCGTCTTCAAATCGGCCTCGGCGCTCATCAGGTCCACCAGAATGCGGTTGGCGTACACCAGAGAGGTGTAGTCAAAGTTGATGCCCAGGGCCAGGTTGTAATCCTCCCCGATGAGGTGGAAGGTGGAGGACTTGATCTGAGACCCGGAAGGGGTGGTGGCGTACAGGTTGACCTGGTCGCTGGTCCGGGCCTCCGGCTCCAGCTCCCGGTCTGTGCCCAGGATGTCCAGCGTGGAGCCCACGGTGCGGCCCGACACATGGCCGTTGTAAATGCACAAAATGGGGTGGCTGGGCACCCCCATATCATGGACCAGGGTCTCACAGGAGGACCCGAACATCTCGGCGATGCCCCGGGCCGCCCGGTCCAGAAATTCAAAGGCTTCTTCGCGGGTCATGGGCAGCTGCCCTCCCTCCATTTCCCGGCCTCTGGCCGGCGTATTCCCGACAGGCATATTTTACCCACACCCTGTGGAAAATGCAAGACCTCAATTCAGAGCGAACCGGCAGAGCTTCCGCTCCTCGCCGGGGCGGATCTTGATGGAGCGGATGTGGTTCCCCTCCGGGACGCACAGCCGCAGTCCCGCCAGCTCCGGCGCCTGCTCCAGGTCCCCCACCACAAAGAGGAGGACCGGCTTGTCCCGGAAATGAAGGGAGGAGAGATACTCTTTCAGGGGCCGGCCCACCGTGCCGATGTAGGCGCTGCCGCCGAAGAGAAGCAGGTCGTAGTCCTGGGGCTCGTAGGCCAGCACCGGGGAGGGGTAGTTGACGGTAACGGTATAGCCCGCGCCGGCCAGGGCTGCGGCCAGAGCTCTGGCCGCGGTATGGTTCTTTCCCCGGTTGGAGGGCTGGTAGATCAGAAGGGCCCGCCGGCTGCCGCAGCCCACCGTCTTTTCCACCGGCCGCCGAACCAGGTCCCGCTGCCGGGCCGTCCAGTAAAAGACGGTGCTCAGCGCCAGTCCTACGCCCAGCAGCGCCAGGAGCAGGATCAGCCAAAGCCGCATCTCTCCCCCTCCTTTCACTCTTTGCCAAAGAGCGCGGTCCTGCCGGACCGCGCTCTCCTTGCTCAGTTGAACTTGTAGATCCGCCGGGCCAGACGGTACAGGCCCACGGAGAGCCTGCGCCCCTGATAGCCAGGGAAGTTGCTCACAGCGGAGATGGCCCGGTATTTCATTTTGTGGTAGATGGCCGGGTCCACCGTGCGCATATACTCCCAGATCTCCGTCTTCTTGCCCAGCGCGGCGGGCGTGCCGTCAATGAGGAGGAAGATGGAGGAAATGGTCATCATCATGGCCAGGTAGTTGAACATATACCGGCTCAGGCGGCGGTGCTGGGCGGCCACCTTCCGGAGGTCGTGGGCCTCGATCATCAGCTTGGTCACCCGGAGCTGCTGGTCCACCCGCTTGACCATCACCTGCTCATTGACGCTCTGGTCGGCCCGCCCGATGAAGTAGCGGTAGAAGTCCAGGTCCATATAGTAGATGGTCTCCACAAAGGGGAGGGGCTGGTAGACAAAGATGTTGTCCACATAGAAGGTGTGCTTGGGCAGCTCCAGGCCGCAGTCCCGCAGCAGCTGGGTGCGGTAGAACACCGAGTGCATCAGCAGGTATTGGGAGGGCCGGAACCGACCAATCTCCTCCCAGGTGAAGACCCGCTCCCGGGGGAAGACGTTGGCATAGCCCATGACCTTCTGGGTGTTGTCCTCCACATGCTCGTAGACGTAGTTGCACACCAGCAGGTCCACGGGCTTTTCCATCTGGGAGAACTCCCGCAGCTTCTCCACGACCTTTTTCAGGGCGTCCACGTCGGCCCAGTCGTCGGAATCCACCACCTTATAGTAAAGGCCGGTGGCACGGCGCAGGCCCTGGTTGACCCCCTCGCCGTGGCCGCCGTTCTCCTGGTGGACCACCTTGACGATAGAGGGATACTGCTCGGCGTAGCGGTCAGCGATGGCGCCGGTGCCATCCTTGGAGCCGTCGTCCACCAGGATGATCTCCACATCCTCGCCGCCCTCCAGCAGGGTCTGAACACAGTGTTCCATATAGGCTTCTGAATTATAGCAGGGTACCGCGAAAGTCAGCAATTTCACAAGATCCGCTCCTGTCACTTCTCTAAAAGGACGTCGCACAGCTCCAGAGCCCGGAGGACGATGGCGTCCATGTTGTAATATTTGTACTCGGCCAGCCGGCCCAGCAGGTGGAGGTCCCCGCATTCCCCAGCCAGGGCCCGGTACTTCTCATAGAGGGCGTTGTTGGCCGGGTCAATGATGGCGTAGTAGGGGGTCTCCCCCGCCGCGCCGGTATAGGCCCGGGAATACTCCTTCATGATGGTGGTCACGCCGGGCAGGTCCTGCCCGGTGAGATGCTTGAACTCGGTGATGCGGGTAAAGTCCTCGTCCACCGTGTAGTTGACCGTACCGTGGGTCTGATAGAAGTCCCTACGGTGGGTCTCAAAGCCGAAATCCAGGGTCCGGTAGGGCAAAGGCCCAAAGCAAAAGCCGAAGAGCTCGTCGGCCTGTCCGGTGTAGATCACCGGCCCGTCGAAGCTCTGCCCATCCACCCGGACGGCTCCGCCGGACACATCCAGCCGCGTCAGGGCGTCCACACCCAGCGCCACGGTGATGTTTGGGTGGTCCAACATCCGCTCGAAGAGGGGGGTGTAGCCCTCCAGGGGCATCCCCTGCCAGGGGTCCTGAAAATAGCGGTCATCCCGGGAGAGACGCACCGGCACCCGGGCGGTGGTGTTGGGGTCGATCTCCTCGGGGGTCTGGCCCCACTGCTTCATGGTGTAGTGGACGAAGACGTGCTCATAGACATATTCGGCAATGGCGGCGATCTCCGGGTCCGGATTCTGCCGCAGCTCCAGAATGGTCACCTGGCTCTGGGCGGGGTAGGCGTCCAGCAGCTTCTCCCCCAGCCGCTTCCCCTCGTCGGGACCGAAGGCCCGCTCCATGGAGTCCAGGTTGAAGGGCACCGGAAAGGTAAAGCGTCCGTCCGTCTTCTTGTGGGCCGGGACCACCTCCGGGTTGTCTCGGGGCAGGTTGGCGATGACCCGGTGCTGGTAGCGCCGCCACCGGGTGAACCGTGAGAGATAGTCAAAGACCCGCTTGCTGCCGGTGTGGAAGATATGGGGGCCGTATTTGTGGATGAGCACGCCGTGCTCATCCGGGCAGTCGTAGGCGTTGCCGCCCACATGGTCCCGGCGCTCCAGCACCAGCACCCGCTTTCCGCCCCGCTCGGCCAGTTCCCGGGCGGCCACCGCGCCGGCGTAGCCCGCGCCGACCACCAGGCAGTCAAAGGTCCTCTCCATCCGTCGTCCTCACTTTCTCCGCCCCGCCGCGCTGCGGCGGAAGGGGGCATCTATCGCTGTCAGTGGACTTTATTTTACCACAGGAATGTATAAAAGGAAACGAAAAAAGTCTTAAGGTTTGATGAAAATGCCGCTCCTCAGCGGTCGGAGCTGGGCTTTCCCCGGGCCGGGCGGGTCACGCCCAGAAAGCTCTCGCTGTAATGGTCCATGGCCCGCTGGATGACCTCCACCGCGGCCTTCCGGTCATTCACGTCACCGGCCACGGCCTCCTTCCCCTCCAAGGCCTTGTAGACCGAGAAGAAATGGGCCATCTCGTCAAAGATGTGGCCGGGCAGCTCCCAGATGTCCTTGTAGGTGTTGTAGGTGGGGTCGTCAAAGGGGATGGCGATGATCTTCTCGTCGTTTTTCCCGCCGTCCAGCATGGAGATGAAGCCGACAGGGTAGACCCGCACCAGGGTGAGGGGGTCCATGGACTCGGAGCAGAGGACCAGCACGTCCAGCGGGTCCCCGTCGTCGCCGTAGGTCCGGGGAATGAATCCGTAGTTGGCCGGATAGTGGGTGGATGTGTGGAGGACCCGGTCCAGGATGATGAGTCCGGTCTCCTTGTCCAGCTCGTATTTTTTCTTGCTGCCCTGGGGGATCTCGATGACGGCGATGAAGTCCTCGGGCTTGATGCGGTCGGGACTGATATCGTGCCAGATGTTGGACATGAGGACACGCTCCTTTTCAAATGTTCTGCGCCGGACCGGGAGGGTCCGACGGCAGTCAGTGGCTGCTGCCGCGCGAATCAAGCGACTTTCAGTTTATTCATGTGGATATTATTATACCTGTTTTTTCCCGGAAATACAACTATGGCCGGCGGCACAATGTGCCGCCGGCCATACATGGTTCATTCCTCCGTGTAAATCAGGTCGATGCCCTTTTGCAGGGTGTCCCGGTCAATGGCCCCCTTGGCCCCGGCCACCACATAGCCCTCGGCGTCGATGAAATAGGTGGTGGGCAGGGAGTAGGCCCCGTAGGCGCTGGCCGCCTCCATCCCGGTGTCAAAGAGGACGGGGAAGGAAAAGCCCTGCCCCTCCACATATTCCTTGGCGGTCTCCACCGTCTCCCGACCGCCGTCGGTGGCGTTGACCATCAGGAACTGGACCTCCCCGTCCAGCTCCTCCCAGGCATCGTGGAAATCGGGCATCTCGCTCTTGCAGGGCGGGCACCAGCTGGCCCAGAAGTTGAGCACGATGGGCTTGCCCACATAGTCGGACAGCTTGACCTCCGTCCCCTCGGCGTCCGTCGCGGTGAAGTCGGGGGCCTCCACCTTGGGGGGCTCGGTCTCCTCCGGCGCGTCGGAGCCCTGGGGCGTCTGGGCAGCCAGGTTGCCCGGTCCGGCATCGGCGCTCAGCCGGCCATAGAGCACGTAGGCCCCGCCGATGAGGGCCGCCAGCACCAGAATGAGCACCAGAAAGGATGTTTTTTTCTTCATAGGGACCTCCTCAGCTCAGGGCTTCCAGCAGGCGGCCCAGGGTGCCGGTGGCCATGAGCACGCCGATGAGCACCAGCAGGACGCCGCTGACCAGGTTGATGATACGGTAATTGCGCTTGATCCAGTCAAAGGCCGACTTGAGCCGGTCAATGAGCACGGCGCTGAGCAGGAAGGGGATGCCCAGGCCCAGGGAGTAGACCAGCAGCATGGCCATGCCCTCCAGTACATGCCCCTGCTGGGAGGCCAGCAGAAGGGCCGAGCCCAGGAAGGCCCCTACGCAGGGGGTCCACCCCAGCGAGAAGACCGCGCCGAAGACCACGGCGGAGAAAAAGTTCAGGTTGCCCGCGGCCCTGCCCTGTCCTCCGCCCTGGAGGAAGGGGAGCTTCAGCACCCCCATGTAGCTCAGGCCGAAGAGGATGACCACCCCGCCCGTGAGCATGTTCACCGCGGTCTGGTGTCCTCTGAGGAAGCCCCCCACCGTCCCCGCCAGGGCGCCCATGGCCACAAAGACCAGGGTGAAGCCCAGCACGAAGCCGGCGGCCCCGGCCAGGGTCCTTCGGGTGGTCCGCTCGCCGCCACCTGCAAAGTAGGTGATGTAGATGGGCAGCATGGGTAGCAGACAGGGGGAGATAAAGGTGATGATCCCTTCCAGGAAGGCGATCAGGTATTGCATGGATTCACACTCCTTCTGTTGTCATACATCCCCCGCACACGGGGTGACAGCGGCAGCCGTTCTGTGGTACAATGGTCCCGTCCGGCGGCGCTGTTTTCCCATTATACCCCACCCGCCTCGCCTGTCAAGGGCCGGACCATCTCAACTGCGCGGAGGTATCGGCATGGATCTTTCCAATATCCTTCCCTTTTGGGAAAAGCTCACAGCAGAACAGCGGCAGCGTCTTACCGGCGGGGCTGTCTCCCGGACGGTAAAGGCCGGGACCCTGCTCCACCAGGGCGGCGCCGACTGTCTGGGCCTGCTGGCGGTCTCTTCCGGCCAGCTGCGGGCCTACATCCTCTCCGACCAGGGCCGGGAGGTCACCCTCTACCGGCTCTTTGACCGGGACATCTGTCTCTTTTCCGCCTCCTGCCTCCTGCGGAACATCCAGTTTGACGTCACCATCGCCGCCGAGAAGGACACCCAGCTCTGGGTGATCCCACCCGACCTCTACCAATCCCTTATGGAGGAGTCAGCCACCGTGGCCAACTATACCAACGACATCATGGCCAGCCGCTTCTCCGAGGTCATGTGGCTTATGGAACAGATCATGTGGAAGAGCTTCGATGCCCGCCTGGCCGCCTTTCTTCTGGAGGAGCGGCTGGTGGAGGGCTCTGACCGGCTCCCCATCACCCACGAGCGCATCGCCAACCACCTGGGCACCGCCCGGGAGGTGGTCACCCGGATGCTCCGCTACTTCCAACAGGAGGGGGTGGTCCGCCTCACTCGGGGCGCGGTGGAGCTCACCGACCTGGAGGGGCTGCGGCGGCTGGAGAACGGCTGAGCCTTACTTCTCCCGGCCCATGCGGTCCCTGGCCTTGCAGACGAGCTGGGTCATGGTGCCCATGGGACAGTAGACACACCAGGAACGGGGCTTGAAGAGGACCATGGTGACAAAGCCCAGCACGGTGGAGGTGAGCATGACGCTGTAAAAGCCGAAGGCGAACTGGGCTACCCAGGGCGTCACCCCGCCGGGGTAAGCCCAATGCCAGGGCAGCCGGAAGGTCCAGAGCAGGGTGACCACCTGCCGGAGCTCCTGGGCCCCCGCAAAGACCAGATAGGTGGTCCACAGCATTTGGAGGAACATGACAAGGAAGAAGACGAGGAAGCCGTACCGGAACGCCTTGCTCCTGAGCCATCCCGGCACATCTCTCCGCCGGGATAGGCCAAAGCGCCCGCCCACCAGGGCAAAGAGCTGGCCCCGACCACAGTAGCGGTTGCAGTAGCCCTTCTCCCCGCCGAAGATGGACATAAGGAGGGGGATGAAGAAGCACAGCAGCCCCAGCCAGGCAAAGAGGATGTTGAAAAAGCCCAGGACCAGATAGGTCAGGGACAGCACCCAGAGGTAGTCGTACCAATGCTTTTTCACGCGGTCACCTCCCGGATCTCAATGACGCTGGCGGGGCACTCCCTGGCGCACTTGCCGCAGCCCACGCAGCGCCCCATGTCCACCTGGGCCGCGATGCCCCGCGCCACGGCGATGGCCCCCAGGGGGCACACCTTCACGCAGCAACCGCAGGCCACGCAGGCTCCCCCATCCACAAAGGCCCTCCGGGCCGCCCGTTTTGTCTTTTCCAACCGCCATACCGCCTTTCTGTCCAGGGCGGAGTCCCCGCCCTTGATCGTACCCCATTATATGCCCTCCGTCTCCGCCCTTCCGTGACATTGTCACCCAGAGGACAAGAAGAGACCGGCCACGTTATGTGGCCGGTCTCTTCTTGTCTGTGTGCTGTGCCCATAGGCGTACAACGGCCCAGGCGGGTATCAACGCCGATGTTCCCCGCCCTCCCCTCCATCTCCGTCCAGCACTTGGATGACCCCGTCCCGGAATACCAGCGGACCCGTGGACACCAGGGCGCCCCCCTGGTAATCTCTTTTGTCCACATACAGGCGGTCCTCCTCCGGACTGTACCGGAGGGCATAGTCGTACCTCCCCCGGTCCTCCAGGCCGTAGCTGGCCCCGCCTGCGTAGTCGTAAATCAGGACCCGGTTGTCGATGAGCCCCGAGCCCATGCTGAGGGTGGCGCAGAGTTCGGGGAGTCCGTCCCCGGTGAGATCGGTGAACCACACGCCCCAGATGGGCATTCCCTCAATCAGGACGGCGGGCATTTCCCCCTCCCCTGCGTCGGCGGTGACCTCATAGGGGGTATAGCGGAAGGTCACGCCGGGGAACTGGGGGAGTTGGCGCTCCTGTACGCCCTCCCAGTCCATTTCATCAGGGGATTGGGTGTAGTCCACCCATTGGGCCACAACAGGACTGGCCGAACCATCCTTTGCACCGTAGAACAGGTGGATCATCTCGTCAGCGGAGCTGCTGTGGTCGGCGTGCAGCGGCGCCACCGCCAAATGGATGTACCAGCCATCCAAATCCTCCACTCCGTCAGCGCCATAGGTGATACTTCGCGCATCGTCGCCGGGCGTCCCCTCTTCCATCAGGAGCACAGAATACCCATCCGCATCCGGTGAAAGTCGCCGGATCTCCTCCTGGGGCAGATGCTTCAGGGCTTCCAGATAAGTTTGCAGCTGGAAGACACGGTTTTGCTCCGGCCATTCCTGGGATTCCGTCACAAAGTACTGGCTGTCTTCTGTGAACAGCCGCAGCTGGGCGCTGTATGTGGTTTGGTCTTTGACATAGGAAAAACGAACTGCCTGCGCCCTGTCCCAGCAAAAATCAGAGGTCAGCAGAAGATCGAACTGATCGCCGTTGACATAGAGTCCGACATCCCCATCCAGCTTTTTCCGCTTTGCGATTTGTTCCACGATCTCCTGCGGGTCAAGATCCGAGATTTGGTTTCCTTCCATGGGAAACGAAGGACTGACAGGGGGATCGGTCAAAAAGCACACTGCCGCCACGGCGCAGGCCGCCAGGGCGGCGGCTGCCAACCAGACGCCGGGCCTCCGGTAGGACATGACCGCCTTGATCCGGGCCTTGACCCCCACCTCGCCAAAGGCCAGAGGACAGGCGGCCACGGTCCGGCGGCGGACGCCGCAGTGGAGCAGAGCGGCGGCATACTCCCTCCGCTCCTCTCTGTCCAGTTCCCGGATCACCCGCTCGTCGCAGGCCCCCTCAATGTCCCGGCACAGCAGGACATAGGCCACCCACAGCAGCGGGTGGAACCAGTAGACGGAGAGGATGAGGAAGCCCAGGGCCTTCCACCAGTGGTCCCCCCGGCGGATATGGGCCCTCTCATGGGCGATCACATGGGGCAGATCCCCCTCCGAAAGCCCGTAGGGCAGATAGATGGTGGGGCGCAGCAGGCCCAGAACAAAGGGGGTGTCCGTCCCCTCGGTCTCCCGGATATTCTCCCGCAGGAGCGTGGCCGTGGCCACCCGGCGGCGCAGGCGCACATAGCTGACCAGGGCATAGAGCAGCAGGATGAGCACGCCCGCCAGCCAGAGCCGGGCCAGGACAAAGGACCAGATCTGGGCCGGATTGGCGCTGGCCCCCGGCGACGGAGTCAGCGAACCCTCCAGAATGGGGTTGACGACGTTGTTGACCGCGTCGATCCCGCTGTCGATCCGGGGCGTGGCCGTATAGAGGATCTCCGGCGGCAGGGGCTGGGCGCTGGGGAGAAGGCTCAGGGGGCTCTCGATGGAGACGGGGCAGAGCAGCCGGAGCCCCACCAGCCCCCACAGGAGACAGAAGCTCCACCGGGGCGCCCGCCGGAGAAACAGCCGCAGCACCAGGATGGCCAGCACCAGCCAGCCGGCGGAAAGGCTCAGATTGACCAGCCTTAAAAAGATGGCTTCCATGGCATCCACCTCACTTTTCGATGATGCGTCGGATCTCCTCTACGTCCTCCTCCGAGAGGGCCTGCCTGCGGGCAAAGGCCGCCAGGAAGGCGGGCAGAGAGCCCTGGAACTTCTGCTCCATCAGGGCGTCCAGCTCAGACACCTGGGCGTCCTCCTTGGAGATCAGCGGGGTGACCAGGCCGTTTTCATGCTTTAGCACCCCTCGCTCCCCCAGGCGCTTGATAACGGTGTAGGTGGTGGTGCGCTTCCAGCCCAGCCGTGCCTGGCACAGCTTCACCAGCTCTGCGGCGGCCACCGGCCCGCACTCCCACAGGATGAGACAGAAGCGGTACTCACTTTCAAAAATCTTCGGTGTCTCCATGGCGTCCTCCTTTTGTCTAATAGCGTAGACTCCTTGCAGTTAGTCTACACCATTAGACATGCGTTGTCAACCGGAACTTTGCACCCACTGGTGCAGATAGAGGGGCTGTCCTGCGGCTTGTGCGCCAATGCCAGCATGTTATATGGTACTCCTATAGACATACATATATCTCTTTTTGGCGGTGCCACTCTTCGATAGTTATAGGCGTGGATTGGATTTTTTCAATTAGGGCGGTTGGTTCCTGCTTTAGCGCACGCCAAAAGGAATATATTGCCTTATCATAGTCATTGATAACTATATTTTCAACAACGCCATCCAACAATAAAGAGAGCGCGACACCAGCTCCGCCAGCAAATGGTTCAATATATGTGCAATTATGAATTTGTAAGTTGCAGATTGCTTGTCCAATGAATTTTGACAATCTACTTTTTCCACCCGGATAACGGAGTGGTGAATACATCTGCATACGCTCCCCCCCTTTCAAATATAATTTCTCATATTAATTATAATACAGCAACTTCTAAAAGACAATTCTTAATCGTTTGCTGCACCACTTAATTGGACAAGAAGTGGTGTTTCTATATTTCAATATCAGAAAGGAGTGATACTTTCCCACAAGCCAGCCATTAGGCTGGTTTTTTTATGCCATCACGAAGGAGGTTAGTACATGGCAGATGACAAACTAAACACGAACCCACAGGAAAATACTCCCCCGGATATTGCCGCTCTCCTGGGGTCGGACACTCCGCCGGAGCATGAGCAGGCGGTGATTTCCGGCATGGGCGAGGAGGCTCCTGCTCCTGCCGGTAAGGTGATTGATCTGTCTGACATCAAGGCCGCTGCTGATCGCAACGACAAGGAGACTGCCGCTCCCGATGTGACCGCCAAACCCTCGGAGGCAGTCCCAGATCAAAATCGCCGGGGCCGTCCCCCGAAAGAGCAGGCTGGGGTGTCCGCGAGGAAAAAGGAGAAAGCGGCGGAGCCCCGCACAGGCCGCCCGTCTAAGGTTGACAAGGCGGCCCGTGAGGAGGCCC
>NZ_JAPFEA010000041.1 GCF_026169115.1 Intestinimonas sp.
ATATTACACGACTATACATTAGTGTTTCCCAATACGTCAGAACGTGATGTCAAGAAAATCGTTCATGTTCTTACAAATATAGAATGTGTGCGAGATGCGTATTATGTAAGAGCAGTTGATTTAGCACCAAACCAATGACATTATATTTACCGATAAACAGCAAGAGAGACGGAAACATCCGTTCAGATGTTCCCGCCCCTTGCTTTTGGGCTTTCCTTCCGATATGATTACGGTGAGCAACTGAACAGGGAAGGCGTGTTGATCGTCCTTCATGCATTGACACGCGAAAAAGCACCGGCTTTTATGATATTATGGTAAGGAGAGAAGGCCCATGAGCGAAGAAACTGCAAAAAAGGAGCTTGCCCTTGAAAGTGTTATTACCGCCGCAATTCAGATACCCGGCGTAAAAGTAAACCGCAGCAAGTTTTTAGCCGAACTGTTCGCCACAGAAGAGGTGGCGATTCAAGAGGTACTGGACCACGGCCCGATCTCCGCCGGCGTTTCTCAAAAGAGAATTGACGTGATCGCCGATAAACACATTTTGAAACGCACCAGTCAGTCCTCTGCGGCCTCTTTTGTCGCTGGCATTCCCGGTGGATTGGCTATGGCTGCCACTGTCCCGGCGGATGTGATGCAGTTTTTTGGAATGGCGCTGCGTCTCGCGCAGGAATTGTCCTATCTGTATGGAGCCCAGGACTTGTGGCAGGGAGGTCAGGTGGATGATGAGAAGGTCCAGAGTCAGCTTTTACTGTATTGCGGCGTGATGTTCGGTGTTTCTGGTGCCGTTTCCGGTGTCCGCGTGCTCTCTGCCCAAATTGCCAAGACGACGCTCAAAAAGCTGCCGCAAAAGGCATTGACGAAAACGTTTTGGTTCCCCATGGTAAAGCAGATCGGCAAAGCCGTCGGGATCAAGGTTACGAAATCCAGCGTGGCGAAGGGCGTCTCCAAGGCCGTTCCTGTGCTTGGCGGAGTGATTTCGGGAGGTTTGAACTTTGCCTCCATGATGCCGATGGCCCACAGACTCAAGGATGCGTTGGATAGTGCCGCTTTCGGCTATACACAAGAGGAATTTGAGAAAGATATTATCGAAATCGAAACCTTTGCAGAGCAAGAGACGGAAATACCTCAAGCAGAAAGCGCAAAAAAGAAAATGGAAGAAGGCGGGAAAAAAGCGAAGGATCGCATCTCTGACTTCTTCTCCAGGAAAAAACAAAAGGATACGCCCAAGGAGAATGAACCGCCCATCGAGCTTATCAAGAAGCTGGCAGACCTTCGGGATGCGGGGATCATCTCTGATGAGGAGTTTGAACAGAAGAAATCTGAACTTTTGTCTAAAATTTGAGAAGCGGCGTTTTGACGGCCTGATACGCCGGGAAAGTCCGGCGTCCCCGTCGGTCTGCGCGGGAGAACCGTTGCAGATGCTCCAGCCTTGTGCTTTTTATGCTCTATTATGGTAGAGTATAGAGACTGTCAAGTTACACATCAGGCGGATAATTGCACATTAACATTATAAAGGAGTCAGGAATATGAAAAGGCATATTTCAAAAATTATGCTGGGGCTTGCAATGCTGTCTCTAATTGCTGTGATATACTATGTAATCTATGCGATTGGAGAGCCTGCATTTTTTCGTGAAGCAAAGCAACTGATGTTAGCAATATGCACGATGATGTTTGGCCTATTTTTGGGCCTATATAGAATAATTGATTTGCTAGAGCAAAAACAAAAATAAAACTGGCACACTCTATTGACATAGTGCGTACTTACAAGCAAAAGCTGGGACATCGTTACGCTCCCGCGTATTGTCTCCCCTCTGCCGGCCCCACTGGTTTGCGAAAAAGACAGAAAACGGAGCTTTCTCCTTGCTTTTTGCCCCAACTTCCTGTATGATGACAGTGACGAAGTGAATAAAGGAGGCGTGTCAGATGAGAAGATCGTGGTGGAAGGTCCCCCTCTATTGCACCCTTGCGAGTTGGCTCTGCTTTCAGCTGGAAGTGCGGCTCGGCGCCCGATTTCTGGTGTCGGTGTCGCCGGACGGAACGGCATCTATGAACGAGACCGGCTGGACCCTCCTGTCCGTCCTTCTTTTCCTGGCCGTCGTCTGCATCGGCGGGCTCCTCTTTTTCCGGCGGATGACCCGCCGGGAGGTGCTCTGCTCCGCCACCGTTCTGGCGGCGCTCAATGTTGTGTTTGGCCTGTTGGCCTACAAAATGCAGGGAATGTTTGCCATCTATGTCTCCGAGTTTACGAGCTGGGACAGCATTTTTTCCGATCTGCTGTACCGGGTGACGCAAAATCCGTGGGTCACGGCCATCGTCAGCTGGATCTTGCCGCCCTATATTTTTGTTCTGTTCGGGCAAAAGGAAGTGCATACCGATTGACAGCACGGGCGGGAACATCACTTATGGATGTTCCCGCCCACTGTTTTTCCGCTTCCGTCGGTCCCATTGGTTTGCGGCAGTTGCATTTCCCGGAAAAGAACGGTATAATGAAGCGATCAACACCGGAGAAGGAGGCGGCGTATGCCCAAGATCTCTGTTATCGTTCCCGTCTACAAGGCGGAGGCCGTCCTGGCCAAGTGTGTGGATTCTGTTCTGGCCCAGACCTTTGCCGATTGGGAACTCCTCCTCATCGACGACGGCTCCCCGGACGGCAGCGGCGCGTTGTGCGACGGCTATGCCGCCCAGGACGACCGGGTCCGCGTCTTCCATAAAACCAACGGCGGCGTCTCCTCGGCCCGGAACCTGGGCATGGAGGAGGCGGCGGGGGACTACATTCTGTTTATCGACGCCGACGACTGGATCGAGCCGGACGCCTGTCAGACCCTGCTGGAGGCCCTGGAGGGGGCCGGGGCCGATTCCGCCGGCTGCGCCCACTGGAACATCCAGCCCGACGGACAGAAATGGGCCGAGCCGGGGGCCCTTCCCGCCGGGGTCTACGGCGGGGAAGAGATCCGTGCGGGCATTGTGGACCGGCTCCTGGGCCGGCGGCTGGGCAAGCCCGGGGAGGTCCTCAACGGCTTCATCTGGCGTTTCCTTTTCTCCCGGTCCATCATCGCGGACCACGCCCTCCGCTTTTCCGGGGCTTATCTGGAGGACGAGCTCTTTTTGATGGAGTATTTCTGTCTGGCCCAACGGCTGGCCATGGTGGAGGCGCCCCTCTACTACTACCTGCAAAACCCGGCCTCCGTGACCCGGAACTACCTGCCTGACTATATGGACACCTTCCGCCGCTTCCTGGCGGCCAAGGAGGCCGTGGTGGAGCGGTACGGCCTGGAGGGGGACGATCCCCGGTGGCGGGAGAGCACCTGCTGGGCGGGGCTGCTCATCGCCATCGGCAACGAGTTCGCCCCCGGCAATCCGGCCCCCCTGGGGGAGAAGCGCCGCCGGGTGGAGGGCTTCACCCGTGAGCCGGATATGGCCGCGGCCATCCGGGACCTGGAACCCCGCGGACTGGGGCGGAACAAACAGCTGGTGGCCGGCCTGGTCCACCGGCGGTGGTTTGGGCTCCTGGCCCTGATGTACGCCGTAAAGAACCGGCGGTAAGGAGGCGTATTCTATTTGGAATACTTGGAAAACAGTGTGGTGGGGCGCGTTCTGCTCTCCATCTGGTATGTGGTGTACCGCTGGTATGAGGGCAGTGGTGTGTGCAGGCTCCTCCGGGGCCTTTCCCGGACGTGGACCCGGTGGTTCCACGGCAGCGCCCTCATGAATCTGGTCGTCCGGGACGGCATCTTCCCCAAAGCCTGGCGGGACAGCTTTTTCTGCGCCCTGGGGGAGACCCTGGTCAATCTCCCGGCCGCCATCCTGCATTGGATCTACCGGAAGGGCAAGCCCCTCTTTGAAAACAGCTTTTTTGCGCAGCTGGGCTTTGCCATGGGTGCCCAGACCCCGACTGCCATCGGCTGGCTGATGCTGGCCGTCATGCTCTTCCCCTATGAGCATTGGGACAACCGGTACTCTCTGATGGGCTTCCTCCTCATGGCGCTGCTGTTCCTGGCGGGGGGCATGCGGAACCGGAGCCTGCGGGTGGACCTCAAAAGCATCGGCCCCTACGCCCTTATTTTTGCCGGGGCGGTGTGCCTGTCCTGGCCGGTGTCCTATTCGTCCACCCTCTCCATGCGCTTTTTGTTCTTCCACCTCACGGCCATGCTGTGCGTGGGAGTGACGGTGAGCGCCGTGGAGCATGTGGACGACCTCAAGCGGCTGGCCGGCTTTGCCGTTCTGGCCCTCTTTGGAGTCTCGGCCTACGGCGTGGTCCAGCGTATCCAGGGCGTGGAGATCAACTACTCCTATGTGGACCCCCTTCTCAACGAGGGCATGCCTGGCCGTGTCTTCTCCGTCTTTGAAAACCCCAACGCCTTTGCCGAGGTGCTGGTGATGCTCCTCCCCCTGGCGGCGGCCCTGGTGCTGTGCAGCCGCTCCTGGTGGGGGAGACTGGGCGCCCTGTGCGCCGCCGGCGTGGGGGCCATCGCCCTGGGTATGACCTACTCCCGGGCCAGCTGGATCGGCGCTGCGGTGGCTGCGGCGGTCTTCGTGTTCCTGTGGAACCGGAAGCTCATCCCCGGCTTTCTGCTGCTGGGGCTGTGCGCCATTCCCTTCCTGCCTGATACCATTTTCAACCGGGTCCTCACCATCTTCAATCTGAAGGACTCCTCCACCTCCAGCCGTTTCCCCCTCTATGCCGCCGCCCTGGAGATGATCCAGACCCGGCCCGTCCGGGGGGCCGGCCTGGGCACCGACGCGGTACGCTTGGCCATCAAGGATATGAACCTCTATCACGGTATCGCGCCCTTCGTCCATTCCCATAACCTGTACCTCCAGATCTGGCTGGAGACCGGACTTCTGGGCGTGATCTCCTACCTGGCGGCCATGCTGTCCGGGCTCAAATCCGCCGCCAAAGCCTGCAAGCTCCGCTGTCCTCGTGAGGTGCGTCTCATCACCATCGGTGCGGCGGCGGCGGTGGCCGGTATCCTGGTGGACTGCCTGGCCGACTACCTCTGGAACTACCCCAGGGTCATGGTCATCTTCTGGTTCCTGTTCGCCATCCTGCTCTCCGGCGTCAAGCTGGCCCGGCGGTATGGACAGAAGGCCGAGACAGGGGGCGTGGAGCTGTGAAGAAGCGACTGCTGGTCTCAGACATGGACCACACGCTGCTGGATGAGAACTCCCGGCTCTCCGAAGCCAATCTGACGGCCATCCGGCGGCATGTGGCACGGGGTGGACTCTTCACCGTGGCCACGGGCCGCGCGCCGGCGGCCATCCGGGTCTTCCCGGAGCTGCTGCCCTGCATCAATCTCCCAGTGGTCACCGGGAACGGCGGCCAGGTGGTGGACCTGGCGGGCGGGGACCGGGTCCTCCGCGGGTGGGTCCTCCCCAGAGAGGTCCGGGCCATTCTGGCAGCTGCCCTGGACCGCTTCCCGGAGATGGGTGCGGTGGCCTATCACGGCCTGGACGGCTTCTGCTCCTTCCGGGTGACGCCCGAGGTGGAGGGCCTCATCGCCAAGGAGAAGCGCCCTGCCCTGCCTGTGACGGTGGAGACCGCTCCGTCCCCCTGGAACAAGACGCTGATGACCGGGCCCCACGAGGCCCTTCTGGAGGTCAAGGCGTGGCTGGACCCCCAGCTGCCCGGCCTGGGCCGGACGGTCTTTTCTGAGGATACCTATTTGGAGATCCTCCCCCTGGGGGTCTCCAAGGGAGCGGCCCTGTCGGTGATCCTGGAGCTGGAGGGCATCGACCCGCAGGAGGTGGTGGCGGTGGGGGACGCCCCCAACGACAGAGAGATGCTGGAGCTGGCCGGGATCGGCGCGGCGGTGGCCAACGCCGCTCCGGAGCTGAAAAAGGCGGCTGACATCGTGGTCTGTTCCAATGAGGAGGGGGCGGTCCGAGACTGCCTGGAGCGTTGGTTCCTCTGAACAAAAGAGAGAAACGATCCCGCGTGTCCTCGCGACAGGCGGGATCTTTTTGCCTGCGAGCGCCGCTGAGACGCGGCAGAACGAGAGAAAGGGAGGGAAAAGGATGCGGGAAGTGGACCCGAAGACCACGCCCCGGGCGCTGGCCTTTGCCCAGTGGATGGCGGCTCCCATGCCTATGGTCACGCTGATGAAGACCCTGGACGTCACGCCCCTGGTGCGGCTGAGCCGGAAGGGGGGCTGGAAGCTCAACATGCTCCTGTGCTGGTGTGTCGGGCGGGCGGCCCTGCGGACAGAGGAGTTCTATCTGCTTCCGTTGGGGGAGAAGCTGATGCAGTATGACCGCCTGGCGGTCAATACAGTGGTCGCGACCCGGGACGGCGGGATCGCCACCTGTGATATCCCGGTCTCTGAGGACCTGGAGCAGTTCAACCGGGATTATCTTCTTCTGACCGGACAGGTCCATGACAGTGGGGAGGGCCATGAGCTGGGGGAGGACTATATGGTGGTCGGCACCTCCGCCCTGGCGGGATATGAGATCGACGGCGCGGTCAATCTCTACGCCGGATGCTACAATAACCCCTTTCTCATCTGGGGCAGGTACCGGAAGAAGCTGCTCCGGTCCGTCCTGCCGGTGTCCTTCCAGTTCCACCACACCCAGATGGACGGGGGACATGCCGCGGCCTTCCTGACCCAGTTACAGGAGGAGATCGACCAGCTGAGACGGGGTGTCCGCTGAGTTGTCGGGCCGCCCGCCGGTAAAGTGCCCCCAAGAAACAGAAAACAGATGGGTTTGGATAGACAACTTCGGGGATTTATACTATAATTTACCTGATAAACCTCACTGACAAAGCCGGAGACCGGGAGACCGATAGTGGGCTCCTCTGGGAATGGGCTGGGCTTGTCCGGCACAGTGGGAGCGAGGGAGAGCGCATATGAAAAAGAGCCTGCTGAAGATGGCGATTGTGATGCTGGTACTGACCATGGTGCTGGTGCTGGCCCTGAACCTGAAGGTGCAGTGGGATCTGACCCATCAAAAATTTCAGGAGACCTCCGAGACCATGTTTGAGCAGGTGGAGAACCTGATCCGCTCCAACATGGAGGATATCCAGGAGATTCGGGCGGAGTTTTCAGAAAACTGCCTGGAAAGCGCCCGGGTGGCCGCCTATGTGCTGCAAGCCCGCCCGGAGCTTGCGGAGGATCTGGCCCAGCTCCGGGCGCTGGCCAAGCTGCTGGATGTGGACGAGCTGCATCTGTTTGATCCAGAGGGAGAGGTCTATTTCGGCACCCACCCGGAGTATTACCACTATACGTTTGATTCCGGAGAGCAGATCGCGTTTTTCCAGCCCATGCTGGAGGACCGTACACTGGAGATGTGCCAGGAGATCACCCCCAATACGGCGGAGGGAAAGCTGATGCAGTATGCTGCCGTGTGGAGTGAGGATGGCAGCATGATCGTTCAGATTGGTATGGAGCCGGTGCGGGTGCAACAGGCCATGGAGGGGCGGACCCTGGCAACGATTTTTGCTTCCATGCCCACAGAGAAAAATTGTAATTTGTATGCCATCGATCCGGACAATGGCCGGGTAATCGCCAGTACACTGGTGTGGCAGGTGGGTCTGCGGGCGGAGGACATTGGTTTTGATCTGAGCGAGATTCCACAGGCGGTCAATTTGTCCTATGCGGAGGTTAACGGAGCGCAGTGCTGTGTGGCTGTGTACCGATCTGATTCGTTGTATCTGGTGCGGACTGCGCTCAGTAGTGGGCTGCGGCAGCAGATTTGGATCAATACGGCATTCCTGGCCCTCTACGTGCTGCTGATTTTCCTGGCGGCGGTAGCGGCGGCCCTTCTCTTCATTGACCGCCGTATCGTGCGGAAGCTCGCCGCTATCAACCAAGACCTGCGGGAGATCGGAAAGGGGCGGCTGGACCAGGTGCCGGTCTCCACCGCCGTCCCGGAGCTGGAGGAGCTTTGCAGCTATATCAACGACATGCTGGCGATGGTGCGGGAGACGGTCCTGAAGACCTCCATCGCCCTGGAACGCTCCAAGCTCCCCATTGGGATCTTTGAGTACCCCACAGATATCCACCCGGGCTTTGCCACAAGCCGGGTCCGGGAGATCCTGATGCTGGAGGGGGAGTATCAGGAGCAGGAGCAGGAATGTAAGCAGATCGCCGACTGCATTTCAGAGCTGAAGGAAAAGGGGCGGCGGGTAGATGATAACATCTATGAGCTGGCCGGCCCGGATGGATTCCGGTTCATTCGGCTGGAGGAGATGGATCATAAGAAGAGTCATCTGGCCGTCCTGGTGGACGTGACCACCGGCTGGAGGCAGCAGGAGCAGCTGCGGTATCAGCGGGACCGGGATGAGCTGACGGAGCTCTATAACCGCCGGGGCTTCTACCACCGGATGGAGCAGCTGATGCAGCGCCCCGACGCCCTGGGCTCTGGTGCTCTCGTGATGCTGGATGCGGACGGACTGAAAATGACCAATGACACCTACGGCCACGCGCAGGGCGACCAGTATCTCAAAAAAATCGCTGAGATCCTCAAATCCTTCCCCGAGGAGCATGTGGTTCCCACCCGGCTGGGCGGGGATGAGTTTGCCGTCTTTTTCTATGGTTATCCGGACCAGGAGACATTGGAGCGGGTGCTGATGGAGCTGACGGAAGAAAACGGAAGGTATTCTGTGTGGGTCCACTCCTGCGATAAGCAGCTGAAGGTGGTGTATTCCATCGGCTGGGCCCAATACCCCGAGGATTCGGAGGATTACCGCGTGTTGCTGCATTTGGCGGATCAGCGGATGTATGAAAACAAGCGTCTGCGGAAGGGCGAGGGCGCCTTTTGAGGGCGGTCAAAGGATAAACGTGTTTTGAAAAACAGGCTGTGGACCGGTTGCAAAGAGATCGCATTTTAGAGCTGGGAGGCAGTAAACGTGGAGTACGATAGGCAGCAGTATGTCTTTATGAAGGCGTTCCAGATCGCCGCGGAGGAGTCCGGCAGTCTGGTGTTCATCTATGACCTGGCCACGCAGACCATTCAAGTGGACCCCAGGACCGCGAAAGCCTTTGGGGTGGCGGAGATACAGCCGGGAGTCCCCTATGAGATGGTGAAGCGGGGCGTGATCGCACCTGACAGCATAAAGGAGTACATCCGCGTCCATGAGGAGGTGCTGAACGGCGCGCCCAACGCCTCCGGGACGGTGCGGCTGGTCCAGGCAGACGGCAGTGAGAGCGTCCAGGAGCTGACCTTCCGGGCCATCCTTTCCGAGGATGGGCAGCCCACAGGCTCGGCGGTGGGGGTGTACCGGGACATCACAGACCGGACGCGGGAGGAGCTGGAGCAGGAGCGGTATCGCCAGGCGATCCGCAGCTCGGAGCGTTATACCTTCCGCTATGACATTCAACAGGATGTGCTGTCCGTCTATGCTCCGGTCAATGGAAATGACCAGGGGGAGGAGCAGGAGGAGGAATCCCTGCTGGTGACCCAAGACTTTTTGAAAAGCGTGGACAGTGGCGCGGTCTGTCCAGAGGACCAGGTCGAAGCGGTCAAGAGACTCTTTGACCAGGGAACGGAGCAGACCGTTCATATCCAGATGCGCCATGCCCGGACGGGGGAGCTGGTGTGGTTCGGCTTCCTGGCCAGACGGGCTCAGAAGCCGGGCTGCCCGCCCATGGTCTACGGACTGCTGTGGGACGCCACGGAGGAGATCAGGCACCGGGACACATACAGCAAGCTCCAGCGGGCACTGCTGGGTATGCAGAATGAGTATGTGGGCATCTTTGAAGTGGACCTGGGCCGGGACTGGTTCACCATGCTGGCCTACCGGGGGCAGGAATACCTGCCGCTCCCTTCGGAGGGGGTGTATTCGGAGGTCCTGGGGCAGGCGGTGGACCGGCTGGTGACGGAGGACTACCAGGAGGAGTTCCGGCGCTTCACCAGCCTGGAGAATCTGCGGCGCAGTCTGGCTCAGGAGAACCGGATCGAGCTGGAGTATACCATCCGGTCCCAGGAGAACGCCTGGCTGCGGACCATCTTCCAGGTGACCGAGCGGGTGGAGGGACAGCCCGCCAAGGTGGCCATGTACCACGCGGACATCGACAGGCTGAAGGCCGAGCGTCTGCTCCAGCAGCAGGCGCTGAAGGACGCCTACCACTATGCTGAGTCGGCCAACACCGCCAAGACGGAATTTCTCTCCCGGATGAGCCACGATATCCGCACGCCCATGAACGCCATCGTGGGCATGGCGGCCATTGCCGCCACCCATCTCCATGAGCCTGACCGCATCCAGGATTGTCTTGCGAAAATCAACATGTCCTCCCGGCACCTGCTGGCCCTTATCAATGAGATCTTGGATATGAGCAAGATCGAGTCGGGGGCCATCGAGCTTCAGGAGGAGGAGTTCAGCCTGGCTGATCTCATTGACGAGACGCTGACGATCGTCATGCCTTCGGCACAGGAGCACGGACATGTCCTTGAGGTCAATGTCCAGAAGCTGCGCCACGAGCGGGTCTTCGGCGACTGCCTTCGGCTGCAGCAGGCGTTTGTCAATCTGTTCAGCAACGCGGTGAAGTATACCCCGGATGGGGGCGAGATCCGCATGACTGCGCTGGAACGGCCCTCCCACAGCGCCAACTACGGAGAGTATGAGTTTATCTTTGAGGACAACGGCATCGGTATGAGCCCGGAGTTTTTGAAGGTCCTGTTTGAGCCCTTTACACGGGCGGAGGACAGCCGGTTGAGCAAGGTGACCGGCACAGGGCTCGGCATGGCCATCACCCACAACCTCATCCGCATGATGGACGGCGATATCCGGGTGGACTCCACCCTGGGCAAGGGGACGCGCTTTACCGTCACCATCCATCTGAAATTTGTGCCGGAGGAGTCCTCGCTGCCCGAGATGCTGTGCGGGCTTCCGGTGCTGCTGGCCGACGACGACAAGGACGCCTGCGAGAGCACCTGTATCCTGCTCCGGGAGATCGGGCTGGATGCGGAGTGGTGTCTCAATGGGCAACGGGCGGTGGAGTTGGCGGCAGAGCGGAACCGGCGCGGGGAGGACTACTTTGCCATCATTCTGGATTGGAAGATGCCCGGTATGGACGGGCTGGAGACCGCGGTACATATTCGGGAGACCGTGGGCGACCACATCCCCATTTTGTTCCTCACGGCCTACGACTGGTCGGAGATCGAGGCCCAGGCCAGGTCCATTGGCGTGACGCATTTCCTGACAAAACCGCTCTTCAAGAGCCGGCTGCTGAGCAGCTTCCGCGAGCTGGTGCGGCCAGAGGAGCAGGAAACGCAGATAGAACCGGCCATGGGGATCTATGAGAATACCCGCGTACTGCTGGCCGAGGACAATGACCTGAACGCCGAGATCGGGGAGGAGCTTTTGTCCATGATGGGGATCGCTGTCCAGCGGGCCAGCGACGGCCGGGAGGCAGTGGAGCTCTTCCAGTCGGAGCCACCAGGACACTTCGACCTGATCCTTATGGATATCCAAATGCCGGTGATGGACGGGTATGAGGCGGCCCGGGCCATCCGTGGGTCAAGCCATCCGGATGCTGCGGGGATCCCCATTGTGGCGATGACCGCCAACGCCTTTGCCGAGGATGTGAAGCAGTCTATCATGGCCGGCATGAACGAGCACCTGACCAAGCCGGTGGACCTGGATGCGCTGCGGCGCGTGCTGGATGCCTGCCTGAGGGATCGGTGACGGTCCGTCGCCGGAAGTACAATCGAAAGTCCAAATACCTGGGAGGAAGAAGGATGGATAACAATACAAGGCGGATCATGGATCTGCTCCACGGCGGGATCGCGGTGTACAACGGGGAGACCGGAAAGTTCGAGTTTCAATACTGTCCGGATCAGGTGATCCGTCTGCTCGGGTACAGCAAAGCATATTTTGAAGATCACATCCAGGCGGATGCGTTGAAGCTCCTGGATGCGGAAGACCGGGAGCAGGTGGAGCAGACGGTGACGTCTGCCAGGGAGAGCGGACGAGGGGTCTGCGTGTGTTTTCCGGTTCAAGGCGGCGTCGGCGGCCTGAAATGGCTCCAGATAGACGGCTGGGAGGGGGAGGACGGTTACCAGCTCCTCTTTTCCGGCGTGTCCCCCGAGGCACAGCTGTTTCAGCGTGTTGCCGATGAAAATGATGAGGACGTCTATGTCATCGACAAGGAGAGCTACGACCTTCTCTATGCCAATCAGCTCAGCCGTATCTTCTGTAAAGAGGAGGGCGAATCCGGGCAGAAGTGCTACCGCTTCCTGAAAGGACGGAACAGTCCCTGTCCCCACTGCGCGATGCGGCCTCGTGGAGAGGATGAGACCGCCCCTGAGATGTATTATCAGGAGGAGGGCCATTTTTATGTCACGCGCTTTCAGGAGATCGACTGGAACGGAACTCCGGCCTACATCAAGTACGTCCGGGACATTACGGAGGAGGTCACGGTCAAACGGGAAAAGGAGCGGCTGGAAAAGTATTTTGAAACGGTACTGAAGCATCTTCCAGGCGGTGTGGCGGTGGTGCACCATGAAGTGGGCGGTGAGCTGGAGCCGGAGTACCTGTCCAATGGCTTTGCGGACATGGTGGGTATGCCGATGGACCAGGTCTGGGCGCTCTACCAGGAGAACGCATTGTCGGGCGTCCACCCGGAGGACCGGGACTATGTGAAGGAGAACCTGGACCGCTGTATCACAGAGAAATGTGAACGGACAGACCTTCAGTACCGCCTGAGAAAGGGAGATGGAAGCTACATCTGGGTCAGTGTAAAGTTCTCTGTGATTCAGAGCGATGGTGGAGAAGCCCGGGTGTACGCTGACTACAATGACATCACCGAGGAGAAGAAGGCGCAGGAGAGAGAGCGGCAGCGGTACGGGGAGCAGATCTTCCGGCACTATTTGATGAGTGGTCCGGAGGTGCTGATCCTGGGACACTGCAACATCAGCAGGAATGAGATCACAGAGATCCAGGACCGTACAGGCTCCCGATTGCTGGAGCGGTTTGGGAAGGTACGGGAGGACTTTTTTACCGGCATCGGCACATTGGTGGTGGACCCGGAGGAGCGAAAAGAGTTTTACAGCAAATATCTGAATGGGCCGTCGCTCCGGGCCTATGAGCAGGGGATTACAGAGATCCTGATGCCCTGCTTCGTCATGCTGCCGGGAAGCGCGGAGGGCAGATATGTTCAATTCAAGGTCAATCTGCTGGAGACGCCGGGCACAGGGGACATCACCGGAGTTCTGACCGTGACAGATATTACAAGGCAGGTGGTCCGGGACAAGATCTTTCAGCGCCTGTCCTCCTTTGACTATGATTTGGTCGCCGATGTGGACCTGCTGCACGACAGATTTGAGATCGTCAGCGGCGGTGACAGCAGGCTGCCGGAAGAGCAGGGCTGCCAGTCAGAGCGGGTGGTCCGGGTACTCAATGAGCTGGTAACGGAGCGGGAAAGGGAGCGCGTGGCGCAGCTTTTGGACCCGGCGCAGATGATGAAACGGCTGAAAAAAGAGAAGTCCTATTCCTTCACCTACTCGATCGCCGGGGAATCCGAGGATATTTTGACGAAAAACATGGTCGTGTCGGCCATCGACCTGCGACTGGGACGGGTCTGCCTTGTCCGCACAGATGTGACGGACATGCTCAAGGCGGAGCGGGAGGCGAAGCGCACCCTGGAGGCCGCTCTTTCAGCAGCGGAAAAGGCCAGCCGGGTAAAGAGCGACTTCCTCTCCTCCATGAGCCATGACATCAGGACCCCCATGAACGCCATCGTGGGCATGACCGCGCTGGCCCAGGCCAACATCGACAAGCCGGATAAGATCGCCGACTATCTCCATAAAATATCGATTTCCTCCCAGCATCTGCTCAGCCTCATCAACGATGTTCTCGACATGAGTCAGATCGAGCAGTCCAAAATACACATGAATGATATCTGTATCCAGTCGGATGAGCTGATGGACCAGATCTCCTCCATCATGATGGCCCAGTTCAAGGATGCGGGCATCCATTTTGTCATGGAAAAGGAGAACATCACCCATCCGTGCTTCCGGGGTGATATGCTCAGGATCAAGCAGATCCTCATCAATCTGCTCAGCAACGCCATCAAATTCACCAAGGAGGGGGGGCATGTGTCCTTCAAGCTGGAGGAGACTGCCTGCCAGACAGCTGGGAAGGCCCGATACCGCTTTACGGTCAGCGACACAGGGATCGGGATGAGCAAGGAATTCCAGCGGCATCTGTTCGAGCCGTTTGTCCGCAGTGAGCGCGTGAGCGGCGTCGAGGGGACCGGCCTGGGCCTGAGCATCACCAAGGGCCTGGTGGAGCTGATGGGGGGAGAGATCCAGCTTGAGAGCCGGCTGGGCCACGGTACGACCTTCCGGATCGAGCTGGAATTTGACACGGTGGAAGACGGACCGGAAGCCCAGACGCCCGGGACCCTCAAGGAGGAGAGCGAGAAGTCAATGGCCGGTCTCCATTTCCTTGTAGCGGAGGACAACGCCATCAACTCCGAGATTCTGGGCGAGCTGCTCCAGATGCGGGGCGCGACCTGTGTCCTGAAGGAGGACGGCCGCCAGGCGGTGGAGGAGTTCCAGAGCAGCAGCCCAGGTACCTACGACGCCATTTTCATGGATGTGCAGATGCCGGTGATGAACGGTTATGAGGCGACCAGAGCCATCCGGGCCCTGCCGCGTCCCGACGCACGAGAGATCGTGATCCTGGCCATGACGGCCAACGCCTTTGCCGAGGACGTGCAGAAGGCGATGGAGTCCGGCATGAACGGACACATTGCAAAGCCCGTGGATATGCGGCTGCTCTGCTCCACTCTGTCGGAGCTGCTGCCGCCCAGGGAGAAAGAGCCATGAGCGCCAGATGAACAGCTCCAGACTGTACGGACAGGACAAAAAAGAGCCCTGGTAGGAAATGTACCGTGCCGGTAAGGCCGGACGGAGTTCAGAAAAAAGCTTCCTGCGCACGACTCTGCCCTCTGGGGCGGAGACATGCGCAGGAAGCTTTTTCATATCATAAGACCCGCATAAAAGTGATATGCCGCTTTGGAAGAGGCTCAGAGGTCTTTCACGAACAGGCAGCGAATGGCGTTGAGAACCGCGAGAATCATCACGCCCACGTCGGCAAAGATGGCCATATACATGTTGACCTCGCCGACTGCGCCCAGGAGGAGACAGACAAATTTGATCCCCAGCGCCAGCGCGATGTTCTGATAGACGATCCCCAGGCACTTTCGGGAGATCCGGATGGCTTTGGCGATTTTCATGGGGTCGTCATCCATAAGGACCACGTCCGCCGCCTCAATGGCGGCGTCCGACCCCATGGCTCCCATTGCAATGCCGATGTCGGCTCTGGACAGGACGGGGGCGTCGTTGATGCCGTCGCCCACAAAGGCCAGCTTGGACCGGCCATTTTTCTGGTCCAGCAGTTCCTCCACCTTGGCGACCTTATCCGCGGGGAGCAGTTCGCTGTAAACGCCGTCGAGCCCCAGCTCCTCCGCCACCTGTTCGGCCACCTTCCGGGTGTCGCCGGTCAGCATGACGGTTTGCTCCACGCCGGCTTTTTTCAGGGCGCGGATGGCCTCACTGGCGCTGGGCTTGATGATGTCAGAGATCACGATGTGCCCCGCGTATTGACCGCCGACCGCCATGTGGATGATGGTGCCCGTGCTGTGGCAGTCCTTGTAGGGGATGCCTAAGGTGCGCATCAGCTTGTCATTGCCCGCGGCGACCTCCAGCCCGTCCACATGGGCGACCACGCCGTTGCCGCTGATCTCCCGGATATCTGTCACGCGGGAGCGGTCCAGGGTCTTGCCGCAGGCCCGCTGGAGACTCTTGCTGATGGGATGGGAGGAGGCGCTCTCAGCCAGCGCCGCGTATTCCAGGAGCTGCTCCCGTTCCAGTTCGCTGTGGTGGATGTCGTTGACCTCGAACACGCCCTGGGTCAGGGTGCCGGTCTTATCAAAAACGACTGTCCGCACTTTGGAGAGGGTTTCGAGATAGTTGGAGCCCTTCACCAAAACGCCGGCCTGACTGGCGCCGCCGATGCCGGCGAAGAAGCTCAGGGGGATGCTGATGACGAGGGCGCAGGGACAGCTGATGATGAGGAAGGTCAGGGCCCGGTAGATCCAGACGCCCCATTCGGGGGCCAGACCCATGCCGAGCGCCCGTACCAGGGGAGGGAGGAGGGCCAGCGCCAGGGCGCTGTAACACACAATGGGAGTATAGATCTTTGCGAATTTGGAGATGAAGTTTTCCGACCTGGACTTCTTGGAGCTGGCGTTTTCGACCAGGTCCAGGATCTTGGATACCGTGGATGCGCCGAATTCCTTTGTGGTCTCGATTTTCAGCACGCCGGTCATATTGATGCAGCCGCTGATGATCTCGTCGCCTGGGCCGATCTCTCTGGGCAGACTCTCGCCCGTCAAGGCGCTGGTATTCAGGGTGGAGCGTCCTTCGCGGATGACGCCGTCGATGGGGACCTTCTCGCCGGGCTGCACAATGATGATGGAGCCGACTTCCACCTCATCGGGATCGACCTGCTCCAGCCTTCCATCCCGCTCAATATTGGCGTGATCGGGTCGAATGTCCATCAGCTCGCTGATGCTGCGGCGGCTCTTGCCCACGGCATAGCTCTGGAACCACTCGCCAATTTGGTAAAACAACATGACGGCAATGGCTTCAAAGTAATCTCCGTTGGAGGAGACGGCCAGGACCATCGCCCCCACCGTTGCGACTGCCATCAGGAAGTTTTCATCAAAAACCCGGCGGTTCATGACGCCCCTGGCGGCTTTTCTCAGAATATCGTGACCAATGATGAAGTAATCGGCCAGATACAGCGCAAAGCGTCCCCAGCGGCCCGCCGAGGGGAACAGGTGCGCGTCCAGCCAGACGAAAAGACTGTCGGAAAGAAGTTGCAGACCGAGCAGCAGGGCGGATGCGATCAGGATGCGCTTGAGCATGGTTTTCTGCTTTTTGGTCATGTCGTTTTTGCCCCTGTCCGCCGATACAAGAAAAAAAGCGGCGGCCAGCACAACGGCGACAAGCAGCACATCGATAATGAGTTCCTGCATAGAAACAGGCTCCTTTCAAAGATTGCTTGATCGTTGAATCGTTTTGGAACAAAGGGCACGCCCAAAATGTCGGAGTAATTTTGGGCGTGCCTGTATCTGCGCAGACCGGTATTACAGGAAGATCTCGCAGTCCGGCTCGATCTTTTTGCAGGCGGAGAGGACGTGTTCCATGACAGCCCCGGGCTCCTGCCCCTCAGAAAATGTGACGCTCATCTTCTGCGTCATGAAGTTTACCGTTGCCGTCTGTACGCCGGGGAGCTTGCAGACGGCGTCCTCCATCAGATTGGCACAGTTGGCGCAGTCGACCTCAATTCTGTATGTCTTTTTCATGGCGGGTATCCTCCTGAGATCATAAAATTCAACAATTAAGTACTTGTTTAATTATTGTGATTGCAGTATAATGCAGGTGAGGGAAGAAGTCAATGTCTCAGGATCACTTTCTCCCAAAAGGGAGAAAAGCATTTCCAAAAGGGAGAAAAGGGGCCATTACTATGGGTGCTGTTATACTGCATGAGCACGATGCCCACGGGGTACCGGAGAGCATCAGGACGGAATTGGGCAACATCGGGCAGTTCCAGCTGGTCGCAGAGATCTTCAAGCAGCTGGGTGATCCCACGCGGATCAGATTGTTTTGGCTCCTGTGCCACTGTGAAGCCTGTGTCATCAACCTCTCAGAAGTCATGGATATGTCCAGTCCGGCCATTTCTCATCATCTGCGGCTGCTTCGGGGCAGCGGGTTGATCGTGAGCCGACGGGAGGGGAAAGAGGTCTACTATCGTGCGGCGGATACAAAGCAGAGCCAGCTGCTGCATAAGATGATCGAGCAGGTGATCGAAGTCGCCTGCCCGAACTGATGCGGGGGAGGGACGAGCATGAAGCGGGAGCATGGCCAGACCCAAGCGTGCTGGGGCGGAATAGACGGGGTGACATCCGTTCCGCTCTTTCCGGGGATCGAATTGGGGTACCTGTCCCTGACGGGCGATCATTTTTCCGTGCATCACAGGGGATCGGGACATATTGTGGTCATCAACTATTGTAAAAACGGGCGGATCGGCTGGAAAATGGACAGCGGCAGTTATATTTATCTGGGGGCGGGGGATTTTTCCGCTCATACCCTGCGGCAGGATGTCCATTCCGAGATCAGTCTGCCGACGGAACGGTATGAGGGGCTTTCGATCTGCATCGACCCGGCGGAACTTTCGGCTGACCCTCCGGAGCTGCTGTCCGGGGCGGGGATCACCGGCAGTGCGCTGACGGAAAAGCTGTGCGGACACGAGGCGATGCGGTCCTTTGGGAGGAATGAGCAGGCGGACGCCATTTTCCGCTATTTTTACGACCAGCCGGAGGATACGCGCCTACCCTATCAAAAGCTCAAAACACTGGAGCTGCTCCTTTATCTGTACCATGCAGAAAACGGCTCAAACCAATGTATTGCGGAATATCAGGCCGAGCAGATCGAGGTGATCCGAAGGCTCCACCAAGATCTGCTGAGCAATCTCGACCAGAGGATCACGATTGAAGCCCTGTCAAAGCAGTATCTGATGAACCCGACCACAATGAAAGCATTGTTCAAGTCGGTCTATGGGACCTCTATCGCCGCCCACATGAAAGAGCATAGGATGCAGGAGGCGGCCAAGCTGCTGGCAGAGACGGAAATGAGCATCGCCGAGGTGGCGCTCTCCGTCGGATATGACAGCCAGAGTAAATTTTCAACTGCGTTCAAGGAATTCTTTCAAATGCTGCCGAAAGAGTATAGAAAAAGCAGGAAATGATTTGGAGTAGACACGGTGATATAGACAAAATACAGGGGAGGACATAATGTCTCAAACGACGAAGCGGGCATTGGCCATGTCGCTGAAGCATGTAATGGAGCGTAAGCCGCTATCTAAAATCACCATTGCCGATATCACGGAAGACTGCGGTATCAACCGGATGACCTTCTACTACCATTTTCAGGATATCTATGACCTCATCGACTGGATCTGCCAGGAGGAGGGGGCGCGGGCCATACAGGGGCGAAAAAACTATGCGACCTGGCAGGACGGATTCCTCGCCCTGTGCCATACCATTCAAGCAAACAGAGTGTTTGTGGAAGGGGTGTATCACTCCGTCCAGCGGGAAAAAATTGAAAACTATCTCTATCAGATCGTCTACGATCTGCTGTTCGATGTGGTTTGTGAATTGTCTGATGGCAGCTTGATTTCCCAGGAGGATCAGCAGTATATCACAAATTTCTATAAATACGGCTTTGTCGGCGTTGTACTGGAGTGGGTCAGGACCGGAATGAAGGAGCCCCCGGAACGCCTGACCCATCAGCTCAGCCGGATGGCCCATGGTCAACTGCTGCTGGCCATTCAGAACATGTCGGAAGCGCCGGCCTTATCAAAGGAGCCGGAATGATAAAAATTTTTACAAAGTACCCCGGATGATGGAATTTCCATCATCCGGGGTACTTTGTTTATTGTTCAAACGGAGGATACTGCATACAATACAGACAAAGAAACAACAAGGAGGTCATCTCATGTATTATTCCAGCGGAAATTATGAGGCTTTTGTCCGTCCGCTCAAGCCGGAAGGGGTGGAGCGGAAATCCGCCTATATTGTCGGCACCGGCCTGGCGGCCCTGACCGCCGCCTGCTACCTGGTGAGAGACGGGCAGATGCCGGGAAAGCGCATCCACATCTTTGAGAAGGACCCCATCCCCGGGGGAGCCTGCGACGGATGGGAGTACCCCGGCCTGGGCTATGTGATGCGGGGTGGACGGGAAATGGACAACCATTTCGAGGTGATGTGGGATCTCTTTCGCTCCATTCCATCCATCGAGACCCCGGAACTCAGCGTGCTGGATGAATACTACTATCTGAACAAGCGCGATCCCAACTATTCTCTCATGCGGGCCACCCAGGAGCGGGGGAAGGACGCCCACACCGACGGCAAGTTCGGCCTGTCCGATGCTGGCGCCATGGAGATCATGAAGCTGTTTTTCACTCCGGATGAGGACCTCTATGACCGGCCCATCACCGACTTTTTCAGCGACGAGGTGCTCAACTCCAACTTCTGGCTCTACTGGCGCACCATGTTTGCCTTTGAAAACTGGCACAGCGCCCTGGAGATGAAGCTGTATATCCGCCGATATATCCATCACATCGGCGGGCTGCCTGACTTCAAGGCGCTGCGGTTTACCCGCTATAACCAGTATGAGTCCATGATCCTGCCCATGGTCAAGTATCTGGAGGGGGCCGGGGTGCAGTTCCACTATCAGACCAAGGTTGTCGATGTGGAATTTGA
Organism: Intestinimonas sp.; assembly: GCF_026169115.1. GTDB lineage: Bacteria > Bacillota > Clostridia > Oscillospirales > Oscillospiraceae > Intestinimonas. The sequence continues at coordinate 20,274 of NZ_JAPFEA010000041.1, forward strand.
TATCCTGCCCCAGCGGAAGACCGCGCGTCGGATCACCCTGCTGTTTGACGGGAAAGAAGAGCAGGTGGATCTGACCGAACAGGATCTGGTGTTCATCACCCCCGGCGGCTGCGTGGAAAACTCCGCGCTGGGCAGCCAGAATACCCCGGCGGCGTTCCTGCCCGATTTGAAGCCGGGCGGCGGTTGGGATATGTGGAAGCGGATCGCCGCTCAGGACCCTGCCTTCGGTCATCCCGAAACATTTTGCAGCGACCCGGAAAAGAGCAACTGGATGAGCGCTACGGTCACGACGCTGGATGATAAGATCCCACCCTATATCCAGAAGATCTGCCAGCGCGACCCCTTCAGTGGCGGTGTGGTGACCGGCGGCATTGTGACGGTAAAAGACTCCAACTGGCTTTTGAGCTGGACCTTTAATCGCCAGCCCCAGTTCCGCAGCCAGCCGAAGGAACAGCTGGTGGGCTGGATCTACGGCCTGTTCAGCGATCGGCCGGGCAACTATGTGAAAAAGCCCATGCGGGCGTGTACCGGCAAAGAGATCTGTATGGAGTGGCTTTACCACATGGGCGTGCCCGAGGAGGAGATCCCGGCCCTGGCGGAGCACAGTGCCAACACCATCCCCTGCATGATGCCCTATATCACCGCCTTCTTCATGCCCCGTGGGGCGGGGGACCGCCCGGCTGTGGTGCCGGAGGGCGCCGTCAACTTCGCCTTTATCGGCCAGTTTGCAGAGACGCCCCGGGATACCATCTTTACGACAGAGTATTCCATGCGTACCGGCATGGAGGCGGTCTACACGCTGCTGAACATTGACCGGGGCGTGCCGGAGGTCTGGGGCAGCGTATATGATATCCGGGATTTGCTCAACGCCACAGTGAAGCTGCGGGACGGCAGGAAGATCACAGACATGCACCTGGGTCTGAAGGAGCGGATGGCCTTGAAGGAGGTCTTGAAGAAGATCTCGGGTACAGATATCGAAAAGCTGTTGGAAGAGTACAAGGTGATTTAGAGAAAGAGGGATTTGATGATGGACGTCTCCATGCAGCTGAAAAAAACCGCCCTGCGCACCGCGCTGGGCTACATAGAGAAATCGCCCGAAGAAAATGTGCTCAAACTGATGGACTGGGTGGATAAACTGGCCGGTGACGGTCCCGACAGCTTTCCCGTGCAGCGGGCAGCCTTTCGGAATGTTTTGAACGATCCGGAGTGCAGCATGTATCAGCTCATCATGAGCGTGCTGCGGGACGTTGACAACGAGGTCCTGAAAACGGTCTTTGAGAACTTTTTCCTCAATGCCAGTCTCATCGGCTGGCCCAGGCAGGAGCAGTATCGGAGAAAATTTGGGTGCAACATCCCGTGGGCCATCCTGATGGACCCCACCTCTGCCTGCAATCTCCACTGCACCGGCTGCTGGGCCGCCGAGTATGGCAACAGGCTGAATCTGACCTATGAGGAGCTCAGTGACATCATTTGTCAGGGAAAGTCCTTTGGGACCTATATGTATCTCTTCTCCGGCGGAGAGCCCCTGGTGCGCAAGCAGGACATCCTGCGGCTGTGTACGGAGCACAGCGACTGTCAATTCCTGGCCTTTACCAATGCGACCCTGATCGACGAGGACTTTGCCAGGGAAATGCTCCGGGTGAAGAATTTTATTCCGGCCATCAGTGTAGAGGGCTTTGAGGAGGCTACGGACCTCCGCCGCGGCGCGGGCACCTATCAGGCCATCATGCGCGCCATGGCCCTTTTGAAGCAGTATCGGCTGCCCTTTGGGGCATCCTGCTGTTATACCGCTCAAAATGTCGACTCCATCAGTTCCGAGGCATTCATCGACCATCTGGTGGACTGCGGCGCCAAATTCGCTTGGTTCTTCCACTATATGCCCGTGGGCAATGAAGCGGTCACTGACCTGCTGCCCAACCCTGAGCAGCGTGCGCTCATGTACCGTAAAGTACGGGAATACCGCTCCACAAAGCCTATTTTTACCATTGATTTTCAGAACGATGGCGAATATGTGGGCGGCTGCATTGCCGGAGGACGCAATTATTTGCACATTAACGCAAACGGAGATGTGGAGCCCTGCGCGTTCATCCACTACTCGGATTCCAACATCAGGGAAAAGACGCTGCTGGAGGCATTCCAGTCCCCGCTGTTTATGGCCTACCACGACCATCAGCCCTTCAACTGCAACCATTTGCGTCCCTGTCCCATGCTGGAGAACCCGGAGATGCTGAAGAGAATGGTGCGTCAATCCGGGGCCCGCTCTACGGATCTCCAGTCTCCGGAGTGCGCGGATCATCTATGTGATAAATGCCGGGACTACGCCGCCTGCTGGGCGCCCGAGGCAGATCGGCTGTGGGAAGAGAGACACAGGTAAGCGCAGCTCTGACCGGCTGTGCCCCCAAAAGCAACAAGGAGCGAGGTGCGTTTGCACCTCGCTCCTTGTTGCTGTCAGTGTTCTTCTGTTGGGGAGGAAGATCAGCCATGGAAGGGGAGAAGGGGAGGTGGACAAAGGGGACGCACTGCTCCATAATAGACACGGACGGATGACGAAATGCAGCCAAATGGAAAATACCCCTTGACTTTGACGCACCGTCAACTGATACAGTATCCACAGAGGAGGGATCTATATGGAGTATTCCATTCAGGAACTGTCGCGCCTGTCTGGGGTGACCACCCGCGCCCTGCGCTGGTACGACCAGATCGGGCTGCTGAAGCCCAGCCGGGTTGCGGAGAGCGGTTACCGCTACTACGGCGGGGCGGAGGTAGACCGGCTTCAGGACATTCTCTATTACCGGGCCCTCGGGGTGGAGCTGGCCCGGATCAAGGAATGTCTGGACGATCCCTTCTTTGACCGTCTGGCCGCCCTGAAAGACCATCTTGTCTCCCTGGAGCTGGAGCGGGAACGGCTGGAGAAGCTGATCCGGTCGGTGAAAGACACCATCGGAGCGGAAGAAAGGAAGGAATTTATGAGCGACGAGCAGAAATTTGAGGCGTTCAAGCAGCGTACTGTGACCCATAACGAGGAGGTCTATGGGGCGGAGATCCGTGCCCAATACGGTGACGCCGAGATGGACGAGGCCAACGCCGCAGTGTTGAATCTGACCCAGGAGCAGTATCGGGAATGGACCGAGCTGGGCCAGGAGCTCCAGTCGCGGCTGGAGGAGGCTGTTCGGGCTGGCATTTCCCCGGAAAGTGAAGCGGGAGGGGAGATAACCGCCATCCACCGCCGGTGGCTTACCATCACTGGGAACCAGTATGACCCGGCCAAGCACCGGGGAATCGCGGAACTGTATGTGCTGGATGAGCGGTTTACCGCCTACTATGACAAGCAAGTTTCCGGCTGTGCCCGTTTCCTGCGGGACGCGGTGGCTCACTGGGTAAAGTAAGATAGCGGCATCCGAGAGAGTGATCTTTCAGGGGGGTGAACGGAAAACCACCGCCATGATTGGCGGTGGTTTTCCGTGTAATTAAACCTGATGAGTGAGACTTTGATATGGCGAAAATTTTTCGGGCAGGACTTGCATTTTTCGGTTGGATATGGTACAACGATAAGCGAAAATACCGCACAACTCCATAAGGGGGGCTGGGGGAACCCGGCTGAGATATGGGCTGATACCGCCCGTGACCCGCTGAACCTGTTGGGTAATGCCATCGTAGGGAAACTTTCGCGCCGTCAGGCGCATCAGAGTCGCTCAGCGAAGGCTGTGCGGCTTTTTTATTTCAAAAGGAGGAAAACGGGATGAAAAAGAGAACATGGGAACTGAAAGACGTCATTTTGATGGCCATTTTCGGGGTGGTATTCTCGGCGGTCTACCTGGCGGTATTTCAGGGGGGATTGGCCCTGTCCACGGCCCTGACGCCGATGGGCCTGTCCCCCTTCGGATTTGAGGTTATCTACGGCGTGTGGTTCATGGCCGCTACACTGGCCGCCTACATCATCCGCAAGCCCGGTGCGGCGCTGGTGACCGAGGTCCTGGCCTCGGCCATCGAGCTGCTCATGGGCAATTCCGGCGGCCTGACGGTGGTGCTCACCGGCGCCATCCAGGGTCTGGGCGCGGAACTGGTCTTTGCGGCCTTCCGCTATAAGAAGTGGGACCTGGGCTCTATGAGTCTGGCCGGGATCGTGTCCGCAGTCTTTATCTTCTGCTATGAGCTCTACTATCTCAACTACATCGCCCTGGCGCCCACGCTGCTCATCTCCCAGCTGGCCGTGCGGTTCATCAGCGCCGTTGTGTTTTCCGGCGTGCTCTGCAAGCTGGCTGGAGACGCTCTGGCCAGGACCGGCGTGGTCAAGAGCTATGCCATCGGGGCCAAGGCGGATATTGGAAAAGTGTATGATGAGGAGGACTGAACAAATGGAAAAGCTGACGGTAGTGCTTGACTGGTTCCCCAACACCAACCACACCGGCTATCTGCTGGCAGAGAAGCGGGGCTGGTTCCGTGACGCGGGACTGGAGGTGGACATCTACGGCGACGTACACGGCGCGATGCACCTCCACGGGGCCGATTTTATCTGCGGCCCGGAGATCTCCATGCTGGACTGCCTGGAGCAGGGGGAGGAGATGACCTGCGTGGCCGTGATGACCCAGAAGTGCGACTCCGGCATCGTCTCCCTGAAAGAGGCCGGGATCACCCGCCCCCGGGAGCTGGAGGGCAAGCGCCTGACCCACTGGTCCCCAGAGTGGTTCCACAAGGCCATTGGCCGGGTGGTGGAAGTGGACGGCGGCGATTACAGCAAGGTGAAGCTGCTGAACATGGACGTGGGGGACATCGTCTCCACCCTGGGCGAAGTGGCCGATGCCACCTGGGTCTATGAGAACTGGGAGAACCAGGTGCTGCTGGAGGCCGGACGGGAGATCAACTATTTCAACCTGGGCGACATCGACCCCATCTTCGACTTCTGCGCGCCGGCCATGGCCGCGGCGAAGGAGACCCTGGAGACCAAAGCCGATGCAGTGCGGAAGTTCCTGGCGGTCCTGGACCGGGCCTACCGGGAAGCGGCCGCTCATCCGGAGGAGACCGTGCTGGAGGTCCGGGATCGGATGCCCAAGGGTTGCTCCGACGCCCTGCTGATCCGCAGTCAGAAGCATCTGGCCCCCATCCTTCTGGACGAGAAGGGCCGCTGGGGCCGCATCCGTCCCGAGCGATGGGACCGCATGGCCGACTATATGGTGCGCTGCGGCGTCATCTCCCGCCGCCGTCCCAACGAGTATACCAACGACTTTTTTGAAGCATGAGCATCCGGTTCGACCATCTGACCTTCAGCTATTTTGAGGACCGGAAGCCAGTCCTTGGGGAGATCACGGCGGAGTTCGACGCCGGGGAGGTGACGGTGCTCACCGGCGCTTCCGGCTGCGGCAAATCGACGCTTTTGTACCTGGCAGCCGGGGTCTATCCCCACGCCGCCGGGGTGGTCCGGGGCGGAACCGTCACGGTGGACGGCGTGGAGCCGGGGGCCCTGTCCCCGCCGGAGCGGTGCCGTCTGGTGAGCATGATGTTCCAGAACCCGGAGCTGCAATTCTGCATGGACACGGTGGAGCATGAATTGATCTTCTGCTTGGAGAACCTTCGGACCGACCCGTCCGATATGCCCGGGCGGGTGGAGGAGGCGCTGGCGTTCTGCGGCATCACCCATCTGAAAGAGCGGACGCTGCTGAGCCTTTCCGGCGGCGAGCGGCAGAAGGTCATGCTCTCCTGTCTGGTGCTGCTGAGCCCGAAATGGTTGCTGCTGGACGAGCCCTTTGCCAACATCGACGACGGGGCGGCCCGGGACATCGCCGCCGCTCTGGGCCGCCTGCACCGGGAGCGGGGGATCGGTATTCTGGCGGTGGACCACCGGCTGGACAACTGGCTGGACGTGGCCGATACGGTCCGGGTCATGGACGGGGGAGACCTGCTCCCCGAGGGCCTGGACGCCCGGGCGCTGGACCGGGAGAAGCTGGAATCCCTGGGGGTCATCGTCCCGGGGGGCTCCTATGCGCCCCAGCTCCCGCCGGCCCATCCGGGGGAGGTGGTGCTGGAGCTGCGGGACCTGACGCTGTGCTACGGGGAGACGGAGATCCTCCGCGGGATCGACGCCTCCTTCCGCCGGGGCTGCATCTACGCGGTGCTGGGGGAGTCCGGCTGCGGGAAGAGCAGCCTCTTCTCTGCCCTCTCCGGGGTCAGCCGGTACGGTGGTCAGGCCCTTCTCTCCGGGCGGGAGCTGCGCCGCCTGGGCCGGCGGGACCTGGGGGCCATCGGCTTCGTCACCCAAAATCCCCAGGACCAGTTTGTGGGCGGCACCGTCCGGGGGGAGATCATGGCGAGCCTGCGGAAGGACCCCCAGGCCGATCAGATCAGTGAGAAGATCCTGCGTTCCATTGGCCTCTGGCGCTACCGGGACATCTCTCCCTACCTGCTCAGCCAGGGCCAGCAGCGGCGGCTTGGCGTAGCGGCGCTGATGGCCTACGACTGCAAGTGCCTGGTCTGCGACGAGCCCACCTACGCCCAGGACCGGCGGAACACCATGGCCGTGATGGACGCCCTGTGCCGTCAGGCCAGAGAGCGGAATGTGGCGCTGATCTTCTCCACCCATGACGCCCAGCTGGCGGCGGACTATGCCGATGTGATCTTCAGACTGGAAGGGGGGAAGCTCTATGCGATCACTGAATCCTGCGTGTAAGTTCCTGGGTCTGCTGGTGCTGACCTTCGTCCTGGCCGCCCGGCGGGACCCGGTATGGAACCTGGTCTTTTTTGCGCTGAGCGCGGCGGCCCTCCTGAGCGCCCGCGTGCGGGTGAGGACGCTTCTCCTGCTGATGCTGCCGGTGGCCCTGTCCGCGCTGGGCATGTTCTTTACCGGTTACCACTTTTCAGCAGACGGGTCCATGCCCGTCCGGGCGGATGCCTTTCTGGCGGGCGGGAGCGCCCTGTGGAACGGCCTGCTCCAGGCCAGCCGGGTCCTGGCCTATGCGGGGCTGGGACTGGCCTTTGCCCTGACCACAGACCGCATCCGCATGGTCAAATCCTTTCAGCGGCAGTTTCATCTGCCCCAGGTCTTCGCCTACGGCCTTCTGGCCGCGTGGGGGATCTTTCCCCATATGGCCCAGGAGTTCAAGCGCACCAGGGCCGCCTTCCGGGCCCGGGGGCTCCATGTCCTGCCGGTCTCTCCGGCGCTGCTGGCTCCGCTGTTGGTCAAGTCGGTGCGCTGGTCCGAGGAGTTGGCCATAGCCATGGAGTCCAAGGGCTTCGCCGCCCGGGAGCCCCGGAGTGAGTATGCCCCGGAGCGGATCCGCGGGCGGGATTGGGCCTTCCTGGCTGTCTGCTGCGCGGCGGTGCCTCTGACCGCAGTTTTTCTCTGAACGATTCATAAAAAGGCGTCCGCAGCCTTTTACGAGGGCTGCGGACGCCTTACTGTTGTGGCGGGGTATAGGGACGGAACGGTTTGAGTTCTGCGTCTGTGCGCTGGTTAGGGTGGCTGTGGGACCACCGGGACTGACAGGCCAGGGATGCCACTGTTTCGGCCCAGCTGGCTTTCCGGAAGCAGATGTACGACTGGCTCCAGTTGTACTTCTGACTAATTCAACCGATGAGCCCTTATCCTTCATCCTTTTTATTCAGATGGCCAAGATGTATGGCACTCATACAGTCAAAAAATTTGACTCTGGAAAAAAAGACTTTACAAAAGCCAGAATTATGCTATAATATTGACTGCTGGGTCAGTCTGCTGGAAAGTCAGTCCCCAATGTTAGATCTTTTCACCATTCGTCTTCTAAATCTCTCAATCAAAAAATAGTCAATAGGGGCCTGTAGCGCAGTTGGGAGCGCAAAGGGTTCAGTTTTCTGCCACATCTATAATTTCATATTGCTTTATTCTTCTGTTCCGCTTTTGGAACGGTTGATTTGGGCCCATAGCTCAGCTGGGAGAGCGTACGGTTCGCATCCGTAAGGTCGTCGGTTCGA
>NZ_JAPFEA010000143.1 GCF_026169115.1 Intestinimonas sp.
CGCCACCGGTCGGCCGCCGCAGCGGGCAGGGCGGCCAGGCCGGAGAGGTCTGCCTGCCGGGCGGGGGCCCCGAAGCGGGCCAGCATCCCCAGCTCCACCGGTAGGGCGCACAGCTCTGGTCGGGGAGAGAGGAGGATCTTTTCCAGCTCGGCCCGGACTCGCTCCCCCGACACCCGGTCCAGCCCCGCCGCCTCCTGCCGGAGGGCGGCGGCGGTCTTCTCCTCCAGGGTAAAGCCCAGCTGGGCGGCGAAACGCACCGCCCGCAGCATCCGCAAGGCGTCCTCCCGGAACCGCTGCGCCGGGTCCCCCACGCAGCGGATGAGCCCGGCGTCCAGGTCGGCCCGCCCGCCGTGGAGGTCGATGACCTGCCCGGCCTCGGTGAGCGCCATGGCGTTGACGGTGAAATCCCGCCGGGCCAGGTCCTCGGCCAGTCCCACACCGAAGACCACCCCCTCCGGGTGGCGGCCATCGGCGTAGCCTCCCTCCCGCCGGAAGGAGGTGATCTCCACCCCTCCCCCAGCCCCGGGAACGGTGACGGTGCCGTGGCGGAGCCCCGTGGGGATGGCGGTGGGGAAAATCCGCAGCAGCTCCTCCGGCGGGGCGGCGGTGCAGAGGTCCACGTCCCCCGGCCTCCGGCCCAGCAGCAGGTCACGCACGCAGCCCCCCACCGGGTAAGCCTCATAGCCCTCCGCACCCAGGGCCCGCAGGCAGTCCACTGCCCCGGGGTCCAGCGACTTCCAATCCATTTTCTCCCCCCTCCGGTATTTTGTGCTTGCCATTCGCCTATAATGGTATATAATAGACTATCACGAACCATTATAATCTTGAAAAAAGGGTGTGTAAAGCCCATGGCTGACGCCAATATCCATGACTATATCGTCCCCGGCCGCCGGGCCCATCTGGTGGGCATCGGCGGAGTCTCCATGTCCCCCCTGGCCGAGGTCCTTCACGGCGCGGGCATGGTCATCACCGGCTCCGACATGCGGGAGGGCCCTGCGGTGGAGCACCTGCGGAGCCTGGGCATCCCCGTCCGCATCGGCCACCGGGCCGAAAACCTGGGGGACGCCGAGCTGGTCATCCGCACCGCCGCCGTCCACGACGACAATCCGGAGATCGCCGCCGCCCACTCTGCCGGCGTCCCTGTCTTTGAGCGCGCCCAGGCTTGGGGGGCCATCATGCGGGGCTACAAGCACGCCCTGTGCATCTCCGGCACCCACGGCAAGACCACCACCACCTCCATGTGTACCCACATCGCCATGGCCGCCGGGGTGGACCCCACGGTGATGATCGGCGGCACCCTGCCCCTGCTGGGGGCCGGCCACCGGGTGGGCCAGGGCGACACCATCATCCTAGAGAGCTGCGAGTACTGCAACTCCTTCCTCTCCTTCTTCCCCACCGTGGCCGTCATCCTGAACATTGAGGCCGACCACCTGGACTTCTTCAAAGATCTGGACGATGTGGAACGCTCCTTCCGGGCCTTCGCCGATCTGGTGCCCGAGGGCGGGCGGATCATCGCCAACCGGGACGACAAAAACACCATGGACGCCCTGACCGGCGAGACCGGGCCCGTCACTACCTTCGGCCTCACCGAGGGCGACGTCCACGCCGCCGGGCTCACCTGGACCAGGGGGCTGCCCACCTTTGATGTTGTCTACCGGGATCAGGTCTATGCCCATGTGTCTCTGTCGGTGCCCGGCCTCCACAACGTGAAAAATGCCCTGGCGGCGGCGGCCTCCGCCATCGTCCTGGGGATCCCCGGAGCGGCAGTGGCCCAGGGGCTCGCCCAGTTCCGGGGGGCCGGACGGCGGTTTGAGCACAAGGGGACCTTCCGCGGGGCCGAGGTCTACGACGACTACGCCCACCATCCCGGCGAGCTCCGGGCCCTGCTGGACGCCGCCCACACCCTGGGTTATGAGCGGGTCATCTGTGCCTTCCAGCCCCACACCTACACCCGCACCGCCGCCCTCTTCGACGACTTTGTGGAGGTGCTGAAACAGCCCGACGTCACCCTCCTGGCGGAGATCTTCGCCGCCCGGGAGACCAACGAGACCGGCATCTCCTCCAAGGACCTGGCTGACCGGATCCCCGGGGCCCAATACTGCGCCACCCTGCCCGAGGTCACCGCCGCCCTCCGGACCCTGGCCCGGCCCGGCGACCTCATCCTCACCGTGGGGGCCGGCGACATCTACACCGCCGGCGAGGCCCTAGTACAGATGGCTTGAGGCCCTTCCCCTTCTGAACTGATAACAGCGCCCCAAAGCGCCGCAGACTGCGGCGCTTTGGGGCGCTGTTTTGCGCTTTCTTGTTCTTTACAGCTCGGCCACCAGGGCCTTGAGCACCCGGATGCGCTCCCCCAGCAGCTCACCGTCCCGGGCCAGAGCCTCCTGAAAGAGGGTAATGTCCCCGTCGATGTGGTCGTTGCCGGTACACACCGCCACCGTCATGGCGTCCCCCTGGAGTCCCACCCGATCAATGACCGGTTGCTCCTGGTCGTATCCCTCGGGAAAGCGGTAGGCTTCCTCACGAAAATAGCGCATGGCCCGGCAGGTGAGGATGGCCAGGTCCAGCACCCGGTGAAGGGGGAGCTCCTCCGACTGCCGGGACCACTTCTCCCCGGTGTGCCGCCACACCTTGGCCGAGACGTCTACCCGGCCCCGGTCATTCCACTGGGCCAGGCCCAGGGACAGCCCCTGAGCGTCGCTTTCGTAGGCGGCGCGGCCATCAATGTGGGCGTAGTCCTCCGCCACGATCACCGGCTTATGCTTGAGATTGGTTGGGATCTCCACGGAATCCTCCTCTTCTCGCCCGGCAGCTCCGGGCGTTTCATTTACTTAATTACTAAATTACTAAATTAGTAATTTTTATGATACCATGCATGCTTTGCGCTGTCAAGGGGCAAGCTGTATGCACGGAAGGAGCGAACGAACTCATGGACATGACCAATCAGGAATACTGCGCCTATGTGGGCCGGATGGCCAAGCCCTCCCCCATGGTCAAGGACCTGACCTGGGCCTTCTGCGTCGGTGGGCTCATCTGCACGGCGGGACAGTGGCTGCTGGGCTTTTACCGCCGGGCGGGGCTCGACCAGGACGGGGCGGGCGCCGCCGTCTCCATGACCCTCATCCTGGCCGCCGCCCTGCTCACCGGCCTGGGCCGCTTTGACGACCTGGCCAAGTGGGCAGGGGCCGGCACGCTGGTGCCCATCACCGGCTTTGCCAACGCCATGGTCTCCCCCGCCCTGGAATTCAGGAGCGAGGGCCTTGTCACCGGCACCGGTGCCCGTCTCTTTACCGTGGCCGGTCCGGTGCTGGCCTACGGCATCTCGGCCAGCGTGGTCTACGGGCTCATCCTCTGCCTGCTGATGTAAGAAAGGCCCCCCGCCGTATGGCGGGGGGCCTTGTCGTTCTGCGTTGGTCGGCTCAGAGGGGCCGGCGGTCTCAGTCGTCCAGCTCGGTCTCCTCATCCTTGCGGCGGCCAATGACCACCAGCAGCCCGGCAGCCGCCAGGGAGGCGGCCAGGGCCAGCATACCCATGGTCCGGGTGGGGTCCACCGCGGTGCGGGTGCCCAGGGTACCGGTCTGGGGCAGGTCGCCCATGGGGACCTCGCCCTCGGGGATCTCCAACTCCTCACCGGGGTCGTCGCCCAGGGGAGTGTCCTCATCGGGGATCTCTAACTCCTCGCCGGGGTCGCCGCCCAGGGGAGTGTCCTCATCGGGGATCTCCACC
>NZ_JAPFEA010000065.1 GCF_026169115.1 Intestinimonas sp.
AGCGAAGCAATATGGGAACCCGGCAAAAGGCGGAACGCCTTTTGCTGGGAGAGCCGGAACAGCGGAGCGAACGAAGCCTGCCGCTTGCGGCAGGATGAGGGATGCGCAGCTTGTGACGGCGAGGGGAGAGGACGAGCAAGGGAGCGGAGCGCGTTTTCGCCGTCAGGCGGAAACAAAACGAAGCGGACTTTGCGAGGACGTGGGAAAACCCTTGTTTTGCGCAGGATTTATGATATACTATTGGGGCATTTACGGCTGCGCCGGGCAGCGTGTGGCCCAGTGGGGCCGCCTTCCGGCAGGGCGGCGGAACATAGAAGACGAAGGAGAACGACATGATAACAGTCACCGACCTCAGCTTACAGTACAGCGGACAGGCCCTCTTTTCCCATGTGGACCTGCAATTCGTCAAGGGGAACTGCTACGGCATCATCGGCGCCAATGGCGCCGGCAAGTCCACCTTTTTGAAGATCCTCTCCGGGGAGTTGGAGCCCACCTCCGGCGAGGTGTCCATCCTGCCCAAGACCCGCATGTCCGTCCTCAAGCAGGACCAGAACGCCTACAACGCCTACACAGTCATGGACACCGTCATCATGGGCAACCAGCGGCTCTACGACATCGGCAAGGAGAAGGAGGCCCTCTACGCCAAGGAGGAGATGACCGAGGAAGACGGCATCCGGGCCTGCGAGCTGGAGGAGGAGTACGCCGAGCTGGGGGGCTGGGAGTCTGAGTCCGATGCCAGCCGTATCCTCCAGGGCCTGGGCATCCCCGTGTCCATGCACTATGACGTCATGGAGAACGTGGATGGCCGCCTGAAGGTGAAGGTCCTGCTGGCCCAGGCCCTCTTCGGCAATCCCGACATCCTCATGATGGACGAGCCCACCAACAACCTGGACATCAACGCGGTGAACTGGCTGGAGGACTTTTTGTTGGACTTCGAGGGCACCGTCATCGTGGTCAGCCATGACCGCCACTTCCTCAACACCATCTGCACCCACATCGTGGACATCGACTACAACAAGATCAAGATGTATGTGGGCAACTACGACTTCTGGTACGAGTCCTCCCAGCTGGTGCAGAACCTCATCAAGAACCAGAACAAGAAGAACGAGGAGAAGATCCGGGAATTGCAGGAGTTCATCTCCCGCTTCTCCGCCAACAAGTCCAAGTCCAAGCAGGCCACCGCCCGGCGGAAGCTGCTGGACAAGCTCTCCGTGGAGGAGATGCCCGCCTCCTCCCGGCGCTACCCCTGGGTATCCTTCTCCCCTGACCGGGAGGTGGGCAAGGACATCCTCTTTGTCACCGAGGTCTCCAAGACCGTGGACGGGGTCAAGTTGCTGGATAAGGTGAGCTTCACCGTGGGCCACGGGGACAAGATCGCCTTCGTGGGTGAGAACGAGAACGCCCACACCGCCCTCTTCAAGATTCTCACCGGCGAGTGGGAGCCCGACGAGGGCACCGTGAAGTGGGGTCAGACCGCCACCTATTCCTACTTCCCCAAGGACAACACCGAGTTCTTCAAAGACAACGACGACAACTTGGTGGAGTGGCTCCGCCAGTTCTCCTCCGACCCCCACGAAGCCTATCTCCGGGGCTTCCTGGGCCGGATGCTCTTTTCCGGCGACGACGTCTACAAGCAGGTCAAGGTCCTCTCCGGCGGCGAGAAGGTGCGGTGCATGCTCTCCCGGATGATGCTCTCCGGGGCCAACGTGCTGCTGCTGGACCAGCCCACCAACCACCTGGACCTGGAGTCCATCGCCGCCGTCAACAACGGCCTGGAGGCGGTGAAGTGCAACGTGCTCTTCTCCTCCCACGACCACCAGCTGGTCCAGACCGTGGCCAACCGCATCTTCGACTTCACCCCCGACGGCAAGCTCATTGACCGGCAGATGTCCTACGACGAGTACCTGGAGCGCATGGCCCAGGAGGGCGCACAGGGGTAAGAACGTCTCCCGCTTGCAGGGGCGGCCTGTGGCCGCCCTCCACCTTTTGGCTTCCCCTGGGGGTCTGACTGTCCGGTGGACAGTCAGATGAAATCATATCCTCCTTGACCCGTGCTGTCGAGCGCAGCGAGACTGATGAGGGGAAAGGCTGGTCTGTTTCCAACGTTTCCCCTCATCCGCCTCGGTGTGCGCACTGGGGCACCTTCCCCCAGGGGAAGGCTCGGGGTGCAGCCCTCGGTCCACCGATACAGGACCATCTTCCGGCCCTGTCATTCTGAGGCCGAAGGCCGAAGAATCCGTCTTCCTGTTCCCTGATGTTGCAGGAAAGGACGGGGGAGACGGGTCCTTCGCTGACGCTCAGGACGACGCGGGCGCAGGGGCCGATGTCCTCATCGGCCCGGACATCCGCGCGCTATGATTCGGTATGCGGCCCATTGTTCACCGTAGGGGCGCACCTGTGTGTGCGCCCGCCGAGGATGGCCGCCACATTGCTTTGGAGCATGTAGGGGCGGCTATCAGCCGCCCGGCGCACTACGCCATTCGTAGGGCGCGGCTTCCCAGACGCGCCCACCTGTATAGCTCCCCCTTGACGGGGGAGCTGTCACCGAAGGTGACTGAGGGGGGTGAAGGGGACGGCAAACCACGCGGAAGCCATTGTCCTGCCCACCCTCATCGGCCCGCCCGCGCGCACAGGCGCAGCTCCTCCATGAGGGCGGCCCCCAGGCGGAAGCCCCGGCGGAAGGACTCGCGGGTATAGCAGTCCTGGAGCCGGCCCAGGGCCGACCAGAATTCGTCCAGAAAGGCGTCGGACAGGACCTCGGCCACCCTCTGACAGTAGGGGTCCAGAGCTTTTTGGGCCGTCTCCGCCCCCGGACAGGGCGACTGGGGCGCGCTGGCTTCATTGAGCAGATCAAGAACAGAGTTCAAATTCTTCACCTCTTGCGTAGTTTTACTACGTAAGAATTATACGAAGAAATCATTCGCTTGTCAAGAGGGGGATGCTATGGTCCCGTTTTCTGAGCGTCTTCGGGAAGTGCGGAATCTCCGGGACAAAAAACAGCGGGAGGCCGCCGATATCTGCGGGGTTTCTCTGCGGACCTATCAGCTCTATGAGCAGGGGAAAAACGAGCCCAACATCGCCCGGCTCATCGCCCTGGCGGATTTTTTTGACGTGTCGCTGGATTATCTGCTGGGGCGTGCTGACACGGACCCGAAATTGTGATATACTTACCAACGACCCTATTTGAGAGGACTGTAACGCATGCGCAAAGAACTTGTACTGCCGGTGACCGCCATCGCAGGCGGCGCCATCGGCTTTTTCCTGCGGCGGCGGGAGCTCCTCACCGCCTTCGAGCCGGACACCGGGCTCCCCGTGGAGGGCATGCCGGTGACCTGGGCCCTCATCGCCCTGTCGGCGGCGGTGGCCCTGGTCCTACTGCTGCTGTCCCTGGGGGTGGGCAAGGGGTTCGAGGGCGGCTATGACGAAGCCTTTCAGGCCCGGGACGTGGCCCCCTACATGATGGGCATGACGGCGGGGGCCTTCCTCACCGCCGCCGCCGGGGCCCTCCTGCTCCTCCGGCTCCCCCGGCTCTATGCCCAGGCCAAAATGGAGACCGGCGGCTTCCCCATGCTCAGCCTGACGCCCATGGTCCTCCTCTCCGTGCTCAGCCTGGCGGCGGCCTGGTCCATGCTCATGCTGGGCAAGAACAACTACCGGGGCGAGGGAAAGGGCAAGTACAGCGCCTGGCTCCTCCTCCCCGCTTATACCTGCTGCATGTGGCTCATCGTCTCCTACCAGGAGCACAGCGGCGACCCCATCATCCTGGATTACGTCTACCAGCTCTTCTCCGTCATCGCGGCGGTGCTGGGCTGCTACTTCATCTCCGGCTTCGGCTTTGGCCGGGCCCGTCCGGCCGCCGCCGTCTTCTTCTCGGCGGAGGCCATGTACTTTGCCATGGTCACCCTGGCCGACGCCCATGAGCCGGCCTTCCTGCTCCTGTACGCCGGCTGCTTCTTCTACTTCGCCGCCTCCTCTGTGGCCCTGCTGTGCAACCTGGGCCGCCCTCTGGGGCCGCGAATGCCGGAGGGCAAGCGCCTGCTCACGGAAGAGAAAATGAATAGGGAGGAAAAACCCCATGAAGGATAAGTTCTATCTCACCACCCCCATCTACTACCCCTCGGATAAGCTCCACATCGGCCATGCCTACTGCACCGTAGCCACCGACACCATCGCCCGCTACCACCGGCTCAAGGGCGAGGAGGTCATGTTCCTCACCGGCACCGACGAGCACGGCCAGAAGATCGAGGACAAGGCCAAGGAGGCCGGCGTCACCCCCAAGCAGTTTGTGGACGACATCGTGGAGGGTCCCCGGGGCGTGCTGGACCTGTGGAAGCTCATGAACATCTCCAACGACCGCTTCATCCGCACCACCGACGACTACCATGAGCACTCCGTCCAGAAGATCTTCAAGCAGCTCTATGACCAGGGCGACATCTACAAGGGCAAGTATGTGGGCAAGTACTGCAAGCCCTGCGAGTCCTTCTGGACCGAGAGCCAGCTCAAGGACGGCAAGTGCCCCGACTGTGGCCGGGAGGTCCAGGACGCCGAGGAGGAAGCCTACTTCTTCCGCCTTTCCAAGTACGCCGACCGCATCCAGCACCTGCTGGAGGACACCGACTTCCTCCAGCCCCGCAGCCGGGTCCACGAGATGGTCAATAATTTCATCAAGCCCGGCCTGGAGGACCTGTGCGTCTCCCGGACCAGCTTTACCTGGGGCGTGCCCGTGGACTTTGACCCCGGCCACGTGGTCTATGTGTGGATCGACGCCCTCTCCAACTATATCACCGCCCTGGGCTACGGCAACGACAAGTACCACGACTATGAGAAGTTCTGGCCCGCCGACGTCCACATCGTGGGCAAGGAGATCGTCCGCTTCCACGCCATCATCTGGCCCGCCATCCTCATGGCCCTGGACCTGCCCCTCCCCAAGAGGGTCTTCGGCCACGGCTGGCTCCTGCTGGACGGCGGCAAGATGTCCAAGTCCAAGGGCAACGTGGTGGACCCCTACCTCCTCTCCGAGCGGTACGGGGTGGACGCCCTGCGCTTCTTCCTCATGCGGACCTTCCCCTTCGGCTCCGACGGCAACTTCTCCAACGAGGCCCTCATCAACACCATCAACGTGGACCTGGCCAACGACCTGGGCAACCTGGTCAGCCGGACCACCGCCATGGTGCAGAAGTACTTCGGTGGGACCCTGCCCGCCGGCTGCGGCAAGTGGGCTGAGCCCACCCAGCCTGACCGGGAGCTGCTGGAGCTCTCCGCCGCCCTCCGGGGTAAGTATGCCGAGGCCATGGACGCCTACGCCCCCCACAAGGCCCTGGAGGAGGTCTTCAAGGCCATCCAGCGGGCCAACAAGTATATCGACGAGAACACCCCCTGGACCCTGGCCAAGGACCTGGAGGCCAACGGCCCCCGGCTGGCCCACGTGATGTATAACCTGCTGGAGTGCGCCCGCATCTGCGGCGTCCTCCTCACCCCCTTCATGCCCGGCAGCATGGAAAAGCTCTTCGCCCAGATCGGCGCGGACGCCGGGGTCCAGACCTGGGAGAGCGCCGGGACCTGGGGCCTGCTGCCCGAGACCGCCGCCGTCACCAAGGGGGAGAACCTCTTCCCCCGCATCGACATGGAAAAGGAGCTGAAGGAATTGGAGAACCTGGAGAAGAAGCCCGAGGAGGTCAAGGCCCCCGAGGCCCCCAAGGCCGAGGCCAAGCCCGCCCCCGCCGCCCCCGACTATATCAACATTGACGATTTCAGCAAGGTGAAGTTCGTCACCGCCAAGGTCCTGGCCTGCGAGGCCGTGCCCAAGTCCAGCAAGCTGCTGCGCTTCACCCTGGACTGCGGCGAGGGCTTCCCCCGGCAGATCCTCTCCGGCATCCACGAGTGGTACGAGCCCGAGGAGCTGGTGGGCAAGACCGTGGTGGCCTGCACCAACCTCAAGCCCCGGAAGATGATGGGCATCATGTCCAACGGCATGCTCATTTCCGCCGTCAAGGAGGAGCCCGACGGCACCGAGAAGCTCCACCTGGTCATGCTGGACGATAAGGTCCCCGCCGGCTACGGCCTGTGCTGATTTCCCTTTTGAGAAGATAAGCGCATATAACCCCCAGGGGGGGGGGGCCACGGGCGCCCCCCCCGGGGGGG